>JALZOK010000068.1 GCA_030857225.1 Actinomycetota bacterium | reverse complement strand
CGGTTTCGGCTTCGGTTGACATGGGTTCGTCTGGCGTTTCACGGCACTCGTAGTAAGGGGTCCGCGGTTCGAGTCCGCGCGTCGGCTTCACGCGAGGGTGGACTTCCGCACCTCCCGTAATCGTGCGCGGCTGTCCGCGCTTCGCCGCTCGATCGCGCGCGAAAACGCGGACGCGCTCATCGCGGACGCGTGCGCTTCGAGGTACTCGGCGAGTTCATCTGGGTAGACCTGGCCCATCTCTCGAAGCACCCAACCCGCGGCCGTCTGGACATAGTGCCGAGCGTCGCCGAGGCAGTTCGAGACGAGAGGCAGCACCATGTCAGGTGGGAGGAAGACGGCGTTTCGTCCGCTGTAGTGCACGAAACTCACGATGGAGATGCGCCGCAGCCACTCGCTCTCCGCGGCGTTCCATGCCTGCAGCTGCGGGTACACCTCGTCTGGATAGCGCTCGAGTACCCTGGAATAGAGGCTGCTCAAAAGATCGCTGTGGCACCAGTTGTCCACTCGACCGCTCCAGTGGCGGACCACCGGCCAGAGGCCAGGGCTCACGCGCTTCCGGACGATCGGAGCGTAGTACTCCAGCGCGGCGAAGAGCACATCCCCATACGGCGAGGATCTCCAGAGTGCGTCGTAAACCTCGAGCACCCGCTCCTCCGGCAGGACGTAGAACGAGAATCCTTGCTTGACCCGCTTCCGCAGCTCGGGAAAGCGGATCCCGAGATGCTCGAGCTGTGAGCCGCGGTCCTTCCGAATGGCCTCGCCTAGTCCAGGATTGCCGATGGCGGTCAGCGCCTGCACGACCTCTTCGTGGTAGTCGCGGTGACCGGTGAGATTCATGTCCGTCGTCAGGATTCGCTGGCTGCTGGATGCATCGTACGTCGGTCGGCTTGTCGTGCCGGTCGTCGGTGGCGATTGGCGACGCTCATTTCAGGCAGCCGTCGAGTAGCTCTGGGAACGGCGGTGGCGACGAGGGTCAGTGGTGAGTCCGCGGAGCCCGGATCGTCCGCCAGGACTGCCAGGTGATGCGCAGGATGATCACGGTGATCGCGAGACCGATCAGCGGGTCACCGAGCTCGAAGCCGAGCGCGACGATGATCGCGCTACCGATGACTCCGAGCGAGACGATGCCGTCGGTGCGCGCGTGGTAGCCGTCGGCGATGAGGGCGGGGCTTTCCAGGCGTTTTCCGGCGCGGAGGCGGATCAGTGCGGCGATCTCGTTGCCGATGAACCCGACTGCTCCGGCGGCGGCGAGTGCCCCGAGATGAGAGAGCGGCTGCGGGTCGATCAGCCGCTCGATCGTCTGCCAGAGCGCGACGCAGGCGCTGACGAAGATCGCTGCGACGACGAAGTAGCCGGCAGCTTTCTCGCCGCGGACGCTGCGCAGGAAGAAGGCGACTCCGAGCGGGAGGGCGGTCAGCGCGTCGCCGAAGTTGTGGATCAGATCGGCAAGGAGCGCCACGCTGTTCGTGGTCACGAAGACGCCGATCTGGATCAGCGTGGTGAGGAGAAGAGCGACGAGGCTGATCGAGACGGCCTTGACGCCCTCGCGGGAGCGGACGATCGACGGATCGACGAGCCCGTGCGAATGTCCATGCCCTCCCGCGCCGTGGTGCGAGTGCGCGTGTCCTCCATGCATGTGATCTCCGTGCCCGGCCTCCGCGTGCTCGCTGGTCCCCGGTTCGAAGCTGCTCAGCGGGAGCCCGTTCTCTTCGCGCCGACCCGTTCCGGGAAGCCGAGCCGGATGTGCTCGACGTGGTAGACGGCCTCTTCGAGCAGGACGCCGACATGGCTGTCGTGCAACGCGTAGATCGTGCGACGTCCGGAGCGTTCGCCGGCGACGAGGTCGAGATGACGCAATAGCCGCAGCTGGTGCGAGACCGCCGATTGCTCCATGCCGACGGCTTCGGCCAGCTCACCGACCGAGCATGGAGACTCTTTCAGCCGCGCGAGGATCCGGACGCGACTCGGGGCCGCCAGGGCCTGCATCGTCTCTGCAACCTGGCGGGCGGTCTCACCGTCGATCGAGGCGGGGCTGTTTCGACCCTGGACGCCATGGCTCATGCCGGCAAAGATAACATGATGAGCTGTTCATATGCGCATGCTGAAATTAGGAGTGTCCGAAACGGACATCGGGCAATGCGCGGTCGAGCCAGCGTGGCAGCGCCCAGGCTTGCGACTTGCAGGCGTTTCGGGTGGCATCGCGAAGATTTCTCCGCAAAATGCGACTCATTCTCGTCACTCTTCTCCTCGCCGTCGCAGGGACGCTCGCGGTCGATCTGGAGCCGTCGGCGGCTCCGGCCGCGGTCGTCGCGGGGAAGAGACCGGCGCGCGTTGCCGCGGTGCCCGCTTCGAAGACCGTCGACGTCGGGTTCGTTCGCAACGGCAAGATCGTCCGCGTCGAGCGCGTGGTGCCGAGAGGCGTTGCCCCGGCGGAGCACGCGCTGCGCGAGCTCACCCAAGGCCCGACGCGCGCCGAGCGCGCGCGAGGGGTCGACACAGCGATCCGGCCTGGTGTGAGGCTGCGTTCGCTGGGTACGAGGCGTGAAGTCTGGCTCGCGAGCTTCTCCCGCTCGCTCTTCGGCCCCGGAACGGCCGCCACGACGCGAACGAGGCTTGCACAGATCGCGTGGACGCTCTCGCGTCTGGGCGGCGCGAAGACGTACGTGTCGATCTCGGCCGAGGGCCGGCTCGCGAGTGTCCTTCGCCTGGGAGTGCGCCCGGGGGCCTGGCGTGGGCATGAGGGCGAAAAGGGCTACGTGTACAGCGTCCGGGGCGTTCAACTTCGACTCTGGCAGCTCGGGTATCTCTCCCGCGCCGACGTGAACGGCTCCTTCGACTACGCGACCTCGCAGTCGCTTACGGCCTTCCAAGGCTGGGAGGGGCTCTCGCGCACCGGCACGTTGACCGGCGAGACCCAGGTCGCGCTCGTGAAGGCTGATCCCCCGCGGCCTCGATCTCACGGGAGCGGTCGCAGGATCGAGATCCACCGCGACCTTGGCGTCCTCCTGCTCATCGAGGACGGAGAGGTCGTGCGCGCGGTTCACACCTCCACCGGCGCAGGCGGGATAACGCCCTCGGGCTCGTTCCGGATCTACCGCAAGGAGACCATGTCCTGGTCGGTGCCGTTCCAGGTGTGGATGCCGTACGCCGCGTATTTCGTCGGAGGCATCGCGACGCACGAGTACCCGCAGGTGCCGGAGTACCCTGCCTCTCACGGGTGCGTGCGGCTGCCCGAGGGCGATGCCGCGCGCGTATTTCGCTTCGTCGAGATCGGCACTCCGGTCGACGTCTTCTAGCCCGGCGCATCCGCCGACGTTCGGGAGAGAGCGACTCGTGGCGGCGTGACTGTTTCGGCACGAAGTTGACACACGCACTTGCGTGAGCTGCCCCTACGCTCGAGACATGCACCGGTTGGCCCTTCTCGTCGTGGCTGCGGCGTCTGTCGCGCTCGTCGGCACACCGGCCCTTGCCCACTTCGACGCGGCCGCTCGGTACACGCACAAAGCCTGTCCGGCGAGCGCGGGTAACCGCATCGATCCCATCAATGTCGTCTTCACGACGTGGGGCACCTGGCGAAGAGCGGAGAGTCAGGTCGAGGCGCACGTGGGTTGGACGGCGGTCTCGGGATCGGCTCAGCACTTCGTCGACCATGGCGGCTGCGCGCAGACGCACACCCAGCGAGCGAGCGGACAGGGCTCGCGCTTCCATGCCCGCCTGCGCGGTCAGCATGCCGATCCCACGCTCGGTTGGACGGCGACGGCTGCAGCTCACCACGAGGATCTCGTGCTCTTCCCTGTTCCGTGCGGGCACGCGGTCGATGCCAACGGGCCAAGCGGCAGCGGCTTCGACCAGGCGCGCGACGAGCTCGAGCGGAGATTTACGAGTGCCGGACACGTCTCGTCTCGGGTGTGGTGGGGAAACACCCAGAGCTTCAAGCAGTGCGACGGCGACTACGCGGCCTCGGACGGCTGGACGGTGTTCATCCAGCTCCATCAGGCGGGTGACTCCTGACCAGGCGGTTGCTCTCGGGTGTGCTGCTCGCCCTCGGGCTCGCGCTCGTGGGCTCCGTGTCGGCCGGGGGCGGGCGCTCCTCGGCTGTCTCGCAGAGCTTCCCCTTGTACAACGCGGGCGAGCATGTCGACGGCTTCCCGCTCGCCGCAGTTCTCCGTCGCGAGGACACCGCCAACTACGTCTCGTTCATCTACGGGGACTGCGTTGCCGAAGACGACGCCGGCTGTGCGCCCCCGGTCGAGATCCAGGTTTGGCCCTCCTGCCACAGAAACCTCGGGCTGTATGGCGGGGGCGCGGGCGCGCTCGCCGGTGCTCCTCTGGAGCAGATCGTGGCCCGAGGCGTGCCGGCACTGATCTTCGACGGCGGGACGAGGCTCGAGCTCGAGACCGGCCGCGCGACAGTCGTCGTCTTCGCGGGGACCCGTGCGCGTCTCATTCGGATCGTGGCTGCGTTACGAGCGCTGGACGGGACGATCTTGCCCGAACATCCTCTGGCGCAGCCGGCGCGCGGTCGGGAAAGAGGCGCGGTGAACTGCTGATGCGGACCTGCTCTCTCGCGGGCGCAGAGGGGCCGCATGGCAAGATCGTCGTGCCGTGGAGACGATGCGCGCCGTGCGGAAGCGAGGTTCCGAGCAGGGGCTCGTCCTCGACGAGCTCCCAGTTCCCACACCCCAACCGGACGAGGTGCTCGTTCGCGTCGAGGCGGCGAGCATCTGCGGCACCGATCTCCACATCGAACGCTGGGATCAATGGTCCTCCGAACGGGTGAACCCGCCGCTCACGCTCGGCCACGAGCTGTGCGGCACCGTCGTCGCGGTCGGGAAGAGCGTTCACGACGTCGCCGAGGGTGACTACGTGTCCGCGGAGAGCCACGTCACCTGCGGAGTCTGCTTCCACTGCCGTACCGGGAAGGCGCACATGTGCGAGCGCACGCAGATCCTCGGAGTGGATCGCGATGGGGGCTTCGCCGATTTCGCCGTCATCCCGGCCTCGGTGGTCTGGCAGAACGATCGCGCGAAGCTGCCGCCGCATATCGCCTGCCTCCAGGAGCCGTTCGGCAACGCGGTCTTCGCCACGTCGACCCAGGACCTCGCCGGACGGGCGATCGCGGTGCTCGGCTGCGGGCCGGTCGGGCTCTTCACGATCGCGATTGCGCGCGCGTTCGGCGCCGGCCGTCTGCTCGCGTCCGACCACGTCCCGTTTCGGCTCGATCTCGCCCGCTCACTCGGCGCGGACGCGGTCGTCAACGTCGCCGAGGTCGACGACGTCCCGGCCTGGTTCGTCGAGCAGAACGAGGGCGTCGGCATGGGTGTCGTGTTCGAGATGTCGGGAGCGCTGAAGGCGATCGAGGACGCGTTCGGGATCGTGCGTCACGGTGGCAACGTCGTCCTCTTCGGGATTCCGGCGCGGCCGGCGACGATCGACATCGCCGAGTCCTTGATCTTCAAGAACCTCACCGTGTCGGCGGTGAACGGACGCGAGATCTGGGAGACGTGGTACACGACGCGCTGGCTTCTCGAGCACAACGTCGTCGATCTCGCGCCGCTCATCACCGCCCGGATGCCGCTCGAGCGCTACGAGGAGGCATTTGCGCTCCTCGAGTCGGGGGAAGCCTGCAAGATCGTTCTCGAGCCGAACGGAGCAACTCCATGAACCCAACCCTGGCTCGGCAGGTCGGAAGCGAGCTCGACGGGCTACGTGACGCGCGCACCTACAAGCGCTTCCTGACGCTTTCGTCTGCGCAAGGCGCAGTGGTCGAGATGGCCGGCCGCGGAGAGGTGATCGTGCTCTCCTCGAACAACTACCTGGGCCTCGCCGCACACCCCGAGGTCGTGCGCGCGGGCATCGAGGGCCTGGAGCGCTACGGCGCCGGAACGGCGTCGGTCCGCTTCATCTGCGGCACCTTCGAGCCGCACCACGAGCTCGAGCGCGCCCTGGCAGATCTGTCCGGCACCGAGGCCGCGCTGACCTACGTCTCCTGCTGGAACGCGAACGAGGCGGTCATCCCGACCCTCACCGATGCATCGACGGTGATCTTCACCGACGAGCTCAACCACGCGAGCATCATCGATGCGGTGCGGCTGTCGCGGCCGGCGTCGAAGGTCATCTATCCCCACTCGGACATGTCCGCGCTCGCAGATGCGCTCGCGACCGCGCCCCGCGATACGCGGAAGCTCATCCTCACGGATGGCGTCTTCTCGATGGAAGGCGATCTCGCTCGGCTCCCCGAGATCGTGAACCTCGCGCGCGAGCACGACGCGGTCGTGATCGTCGACGACTCACACGGCGTGGGCGTGCTCGGGGAGACAGGCCGGGGGACCGTCGAGCACTACGGGCTCCTGGGCGAGATCGACGTGATCACCGGCACGCTCGGCAAGGCGCTCGGTGGCGCCGCAGGAGGATATGTCGCCTCCTCCAAGGAGGTCTGTGATCTCTTGGCGCAGCGCTCGCGGCCGCAGCTCTTCTCGAACGCGCTACCGCCGACTGTCGCGTGCAGCGCGCTCCGTGCTGTCGAGCTCATGCTCGAGCAGCCGGAGCTGCTCGTCCGCCTCCGCGAGAGCTCGCAAACGTTCCGAGCCATGCTCGTCGATGCTGGCTATGCACCGCTCGAGGGCGAGGCCGCGATCATCCCGATCATCGTGGGAGAGACGGCCGAGGCGATGGCGCTCTCGAATCGACTGCTCGACGAAGGCGTGTTCGTGACCGGCTTCGGCTATCCGGTCGTGCCTGAGGGCGCCGCTCGGATTCGGGTGCAGATGTCAGCCGCCCTGGAGGCCGAGCACCTGGAGCGCGCGATCGAGGCATTCAGGCGCGTCAAGACCTGACCGAACCAGAAGGTGACAGCGCGTCGACTCGCCTCGTGGTGGAAGGAATCCGCGAGGGAAGGGAGAACAGCCCGCCATGCTCCTCAATCTCATCCTCGGTGTCGCGTTTCTCGCCGTCGGGATCCTGCTCATGTTCATCGGTGGGGTCTTCGGCATTCTCGTCGGGGTCATCTCGATCCTGATGGGCCTCGTCCTCTTGCTTCGCGGGTACAGAAGCAGGGCGGCGACTACGGCCTACTAGCGACTCAACGCGTCGATTCGGCGACGGCGGCGAACGTGCCGCCGTCGTCTTCAGCTGCGCTTTCGAGACGCGCGATCGCTTCGGCCAGGGCACGCCGCGTTACGAGCGCTTGGTGAAGACGTAGTCGTTCGACTTGGCCATCACGTGGCAGCTCGTGCAGAGCGAGCCCTGCGCGAGCAGGGAGTAGCGCTCCGTCGCGTTCGACCGTTCGTACTCGATGAACCGCCAGCGCCCGTTGGCCTTTCGCATCGTCGCGAACTGGCCGACGTACTTCGTTCCGGGCTTGACGATCGTCTTCACGATCACCGTGCCATTCGGGTACTTGGCGCCCGCCTTGCGCTTGCTCGCGTACACGTTCTTCACGCCGGAGTGAGCGCTCGAGAGCGGGCCGGTGTCCCGAAACGGCTTCTTGTTGATCCGGGGCCACTTCTGCCAGCCGTTCGTATACGAGGGGAGGCCGTTCGCGGTCGTTCTCGCCGAGGCCACGACGACCACAGTGGAGGCGAGTGCGACAACTGCGACGATCGCGAGGAGCTTCGCGCGCATCCCTGGATGATGACTCCTCCCTCCACCGCGTACCAGAGCAGGGGCGTGAAGATTTCCTGAACAAGTGGCCGAGCCGGTAGAACCCCGGCGTGAGCCACGATCACGGAGACATGCGGGCCGGCAGCCGTCGCGCGCTGGCGCTGGCGCTCGGGATCACGGCTGTCTACACGGTCGTCGAGGTCGTCGGGGGTCTCGCGACGGGAAGCCTGGCCCTCCTCGCCGACGCGGTGCACATGCTCTCCGACAACGTCGCCCTGGCTCTCGCGCTCTTCGCGGTCTGGCTTGCGGAACGGCCCTCGACGCCGGAGCGAACGTACGGCTACAAGCGGGCCGAGGTGCTCGCTGCGCTCGCGAACGGCGTCACGCTGGTCGCGCTTTCCATCTGGATCTTCTACGAGGCGTTCCAGCGCTTCCGCGACCCGCCCGACGTCCTCGGAGGCTGGGTTCTCGTCATCGGCCTGGTCGGAGTCGCGGTCAATCTCGCCGGCGGCGCAATCCTGTTTCGCGCTCGTAGTGGCAGCCTCAACGTCGAAGCCGCGTTTCGCCACGTCGTCGCCGATCTCCTCGGCTCGATCGGAGTCGTCGCAGCGGGGGTGGCGATCCTTGCAACCGGTTGGCTCGAGGCCGATCCCCTCGTCAGCGTGCTCATAGGCGTGCTCGTGCTCGTGAGCTCGTGGTCGATCCTGCGCGACTCGACGACGATCCTGCTCGAGGCCGCGCCGAGCGGGATCGACACGCGCACGGTCGGCGAGCGGCTGGCACGCGCTCCTGGGGTCGTGGAGGTGCACGACCTCCACATCTGGACGATCACCTCGGGCTTCCCCGCGCTCTCAGCGCACGTGCTCGTCGGTCGTGGCGAGGACTGCCACGCACGGCGACTCGAGCTGGCCCGGCTGCTCCACGACGACTTCGGGATCGAGCACACGACGCTGCAGGTCGACCACGTGGGGGAGCGCGGGGGGCTCGTCGAGCTCGAGCGTTTCTAGATCACAGCCGTCGAAGTCGAAGGGGAGCGCGGCCGATCACCGTGGGACGTTAGAACGTCCTCTGTCGGGGCCTTCGTCTTCCTTCTCCGCCCAGTAGTCCGCGTCCCGCCTGCGGAGAGGGCAGAACGCCAAGTTACAACTTGTAACTTGGCGTCTCTTCGAGCCGCGTCCTAAAGCGTCAGCTCGGCGCGCACGGTGCCTGCGCGCTCGTGCCGTGCGACGACGCTGACACGCTCGCCGGACTTCGCCTCGACGACCCACTCGACCTTCGTGCGCTCGTTCGTCCCGTGGTCGACGTTCCACCACATGATCGCCCGTTTCTCGACGCGGCCCTGGAGCTGGCCCGCCTCCTCCCGCTCCTTCCCGGTGACGATCCGCGCGCCACCGGGGACCTCGAGGGTGACCTCGACCGGCCGCGCCGCCTTGCGGTCGAGCGCCTTCTGGGTGACGTTGGTGGGAAGCCAGCCCGAGTTCTCGAGAACGAGCACGAGGCGGTAGGCGCTTTCCCCGACCGGCTCCGCGTCGAACGACTTGATCTCGAGCCGGGGTGAGACGAGCGCGAGGAAGAGCGCGAAGTCGGCGTGCGGCTCGACCTCCTGCTGGAGTCGCGAGAGCGGCGGGTTGAACCAGAAGCGCACGAGGTCCCAGCCGCCGAGCTCGACGGGGCCGAGCTGCGGATGCTCGAACGGGTACCACTCGACGTAGCCCTCGCCGATCTCGTCGGCGAGCGCGAGGATCTTCAGGTCGTCCTCGGGCGGATGGTCGCGTATCCAGTCGATGAAGTGGTAGTCGGCGAGGCCGGCGGTGCGCTGCGGGCTCCAGAATTCGGTCACCCACGCGAACGCGCCGAGGAAGTCGTAGACCCAGTCGATGTCGCCGCCCTTGATGACCATCTTCGGGTCGTACTTGAAGTCGTGGAAGATCGAGATCGACGGGTAGCCCGTGAGCCGCGTCGCCTCTTCGCCCATCAACTTGAACGCGCGCAGATCGGTCGTCGGGAAGTCGTCGTCCGAGCGGGCCGAGTACGGGCGGAGATGGACGCCCGAGAAGGTGTGGTAGCCGATGTAGCTCGTGATGTTCCTGCGGGCCACGATCGCATCGACGAGCGCGCGCACTTCGGGCTCCGACGTGGGATAGGGGCCGGCGCCGAGCTGCTCGCCCTCGGGAGCCCAGTCAGCCGGCCAGTTGCGGTTCAGGTCGAGCCCTTCGAGCACCGGAGCGATGGTCACGTTGACTCCGTCCCAATTTCGGATCGTGCCCTCTGGGAAGACGCGATAGAACTCGCCCTCGAAGTCGTCCGGCTGACGCGCGACCAGGAGTCGCGGGTCCTCCGGATGCGGCTTCCAGGAGCCATTCGGGTCGCGGAGACGCATCATGAGGAGCCGCCCGTCGCCGTCGACGTCCTCGCGGTGGAGCCCGTCCTGCGGCTCCTCGTGTGGGTATGGCCGGACACTCGAGCGCCGAAAACGTCCGTCCGCGAGGCCTGCATCCGCCCCGTCGGGGTTCACGCGCGGGACGACGTAAAACGTACGCGTGTCGAGGGCATGGGTCACGCGCGCGTCGTCGCCGTGACCGTGCAAGAGCCTGTCGAGAAGATTCAGCGCCGCGGTCGTCCCGGTGAACTCCATCGCGTGAATCTGGGCATGAACGAAGATCGCAGGCTTCTCCTCCGGAGGACCTGTCTCGAGGTTCGTCACCGTCGCGAGCTGGATCTCCCGGCCCTCGTAGGACTGGCCGATCGACTCAAGCCGCAGGAGGCCGGAGAACTCGTCCGCCCAACCGTCGAGCGTCTCCAGAAGCTCGGCGTAGGTGTAGAAGCGATCGAAGCGAACCCGCGTTGCCACTAGAGCGAGCCTAAAGAATTACCCTGCTGTCGTGCGCGAGCTAGCGGAGTACCGGTCCGAGTTTCCGATCCTCGAGCACACGACCTACCTCGTCAGCCATTCGCTCGGGCCTATGCCACGCAAGGCCGGCGTGCGGCTAGCCGAGTTCGGGCGGATGTGGGAGGAGCGTGGCATCCGCGCCTGGGCGGAGGGCTGGTGGGAGACGTCGTGGACGGTCGGCGACCAGATCGGCAGGATCGTCGGCGCGCCGCCTGGATCGACCGTGATGCAGCAGAACGTGACGATCGCCGAGGCGATCGCGCTCTCCTGCTTCCGGCCCGTCGACCCGGCTCGGAATCGTGTCGTATACGAGCGCGGCAACTTCCCCTCCGTTCGCTACCTGTACCAGGCGCAGCCGGACCTCGAGGTCGTCGTCTGCGAGCACGAGGGCGAGATCGTGGAGCGGATCGACGAGCGTACGCTGCTCGTCCCGATCAGTCATGTCCTTTACAAGGCCGGTGAGATCCAGGACGTCGAGCCGATCGTGCGACGCGCGCGCGAGGTCGGCGCGCACGTGGTGCTCGATTGCTACCAGTCAGCGGGAATCGTCCCGCTCGACGTCACGGCGCTCGGGGTCGCCTTCGCGGTCGGAGGGTCGGTCAAGTGGCTCTGCGGGGGCCCCGGTAACGGCTGGCTCTATGTGCGGCCCGATCTCGCCGAGCGCCTGGAGCCGACCTTCGCCGGCTGGCAAGCCCATGCGCGGCCGTTCGCGTTCGAGGAGGAGATGGAGTACGCCTCCGGCGCCGCTCGCTTTCTGACGGGAACCCCGAACCCGGCTGCTCACTACGCAGGGACAGCCGGATACGACCTCGTGGAGGAGATCGGCGTCGCTCGCATTCGTGAGAACTCACTCCGCCAGACGCAGTTGCTCATCGACCTGGCGGATGCCGCCGGCTTCGAGGTCGTGAGCCCGCGCGATCCCGCGCGCCGCGGCGGAACGGTCGTTCTCGGCGTTCCCGAGTTCGCGGCCGTGCACGCCGAGCTCGAGGCGCGTGGGATCCTCTGCGACTTCCGCCCCGATGCGGGCATCCGCTTGGGGCCGCACTACTTCAACACCGACGACGACATCCGCTTCGTCGTCGAGCAGATAGCCGAGATCGTCGAGACAGGCGCTTACGAGCCCCACCTGGGCGCGGTCGCGCTGCATTGACCCTCAGAAGTAGTCGACGATCGGCACCTCTGCCCGCGCGTCGATGCAGTCGGTAGCGAACAGCGCTGCACCGGGATCGCCCGTCCAGAGCGTGTAGCGACCACGGCCACGCTGCTCCCGCCAGCGCTCGACCTGGCCCAGTGCGTGGACGGCGAACCGCCGGGCTCGCTCGAGCCACAGCTCGTCGCCGGTCCGCCCGAACGTGCGCAGGAGCGCATACCCGTTGCCCGCCGTGCCGTGACAGATGCCGGGCCCCTTCGTCATGCTTCCCGGCCCCGCTCGCCACACGAGCTCGGCGCCGGCGAGCAGCAGCTCCTCGTCGAGGTACGGGGCTGTCGAGGCGACCACTCCGCCGCCGCCGTGGCACCACTGGAGCCGGATCCCGCCCTCCCAGTCGAGCTCGCCGCAGTCCTCGACGGACATCGCCCAGTTCGCCAGGCCGTCCTCGCGGACTGCGACCTTGGCGAGAGCCGCCGATGTGTCCGTCCTCAGCCGCTCGTGTTGGTTGGCTGGGAGCATGTCGCCGCCCTGAAGGAGCACGTTCGTGTTCGTTCCGATCCCGTGCGAGGCGCCTGGCGACTTGCCGTACGGCGGATACGTCCAGAAGCCGTCCCAGTAGCGGCGCCGCCAGAGCTCCTCGGCACTCTCGCGCCAGGCCTCTGCCCAGCGCCCCTCGCCGGTCCAGTCGAGCATTGCCTTGGCCGCCAGCATCGTTCCCGGTGCGCCGCTAAGCAGGTCGTTCGCCTCGCAGTCCCAGTTCTCGCGCACGCGCACGTGAAGGGCGTCCGCAAGGTCGGCGGCCGGCGCCAGCTTGTACGCGACGAGCAGCATGCCGGTGTCGCCGTCGAACAGGCTCGCGTGCGTGCGGACAGGCGGGTCGGGGCGCTCGGGCGCTGGATTAGCCCGCCAGATCTCGTACGCGCGCCGCGCCAGCGCGGCCAGGTCGATCTGAGACTCTACGACCGCCCGGCGCCGGAGCATGTCGAGCGCCCAGCAGACGCCGGTTGCTCCGCGGTAGAGCGTCGTCAGCGGAAGGGGGGCGGAGCCTCCGCCCGTGTCCCAGTCTTCGACGGGAGCCCAGAGATGATGGTCGTCGAAGCTGGCGTCTGCGTCGGCTACGAGCACGCGGATTCGCGCACGCACGGTCTCCTCGTCCCACGGCTCGTCCGTCAGCGGCTCGTGATTCTCGGGCGAGAACAGCATGCGCGGACGATAGAGCCGGACGGTTGCGGTCGTCTTGAATAAAACGGACGTCTCAGAGGCGAGCCAGAAGCATGCCAGGCGTCTGGCCGGCGAACCGGACGCATTCCCGCGTGAGGTGCGGCTGGTCGGCGTAGCCGGCCTCGGCGGCGAGCTCGGCGAGGCCCACGCCGGCGCGAGCGGCCGCGAGGGCTCGGAAGCGCTGAAAGCGCAGGATCCGGCCGAGCGTCTTCGGCCCAAAGCCGAGCGCTGCGGTGCACCGGCGCAGGAGCTGCCGCTCGCTCACGCCGATTCGGTCGGCGAGGGCGGCGACCCGCGCGTTTGAAGACCGGAGCGCCGCGACGACCGCCTCGACGGCGGGATCGGGCAGCTCGGAGACGCGCGCGGCGACGATGTCCTCGAGCAGCTCGGCCGCCTGCGCCGCTGACGTGCAAGCGGCGAGCAGGGACTCGAGCCGTTCCATCTCGCCGCGTCCCCAGAGCGTGCTCACGCCGACGCGCGCATCGGCCAGCTCCACGCCGTGCAGTCCGAGGACGGTGGCAGCAGCGCCGGGCTGGAACCGGACGACAACGAACGTCCGCTCCGGAAACGAGCCGACCGCGTGCGGCCGGGTGTCGGCGCCGCGCACGAAAAGCCCGGTGCCACTCCAGACGAGCTCGACCGCGGCATCCGGCAGCAGCGGTTCGTCGCGGCTCGACCGTTCTGCCCAGACGCAGTCGACATGCCGTGCGAGCGACTCCCGCGGCGGACGCTCGACGCGAAACCACTCTCTCGTACTCGCCGGCTGCAGCATGTGCCGCATGGTAAGTGGCGGTCGCCTCTCTGGCACCGAAAGGGTCAAGAGGTGTAAGCCGAGTTGTCCACAGTACGGCGCCGCCGTACGATCTTCGAAATGGCGCTGCAAACCGGCGAGAAGACGCTTCAACAGATTGTCTCCACGGTCGCCTCGTCGCTCGAGCTGACCGAGGTGCTCAAGGCCGTCGTCCGGCTCATGTCCGAGGCGAGCGGGGTGCAGGCGTGCTTCGCGTATCTCCTCGACGAGAGCGGTGACCGCCTCGTTCTGCGCGCGGCCTCGCCACCGTACGAGCGGCGGGCGGGCAAGGTCGTCATGGAGCGTGGCGAGGGGCTCGCGTGGTGGGCGGCGGAGCGCGGCGAGCCGGCGTTCATCCGGGACAACGCGCTCGCCGACCCGCGCACGAAGTACTTCCCAGAGCTCGAGGAGGAGCGCTTCCAGTCACTGCTCGCTCTTCCCGTTGTCGGTCGCTCGGGGGACGTGATAGGCGTCATCACGGCCCATACCGAGGCCCCCCGCGAGTTCTCGGACGACGAGGTCGACTTCCTCGTCACTTCGGCGTCGCTCGTGGCGAGCGCGATCGAGAACGCGCGGCTGTACGAGGAGGCGCGGATCCGGGTCGCCGAGCTCGAGCGGTTGACCGAGCTCGCGGAGGCGATCGCTGGGGCGGGCGCGCTCGAGGAGCTCTTGCAGACCGTCGTCTCCGGCGCGCGACCGCTTCTGGCGGCGCGAGCGTGCCATGTCTATTTGCTCGACCCGGGCAGCGAGGAGCTCGAGCGCGTCGCCAGCGATCCCGAGCCCGGAAACGCGCGCGACACCCTCCGCCTCGCGGAGCTCGGGCCGGAGCTCGCGCGTGGCGGCCGCAGCGCGCGAGTTGCCGTTCCGCTCGTGGCGAACGACGAGCTGATCGGTCTGCTCGTCGCAGAAGGGAGCGTGCGCGTCGAGCTCGGACGCGCTGTCGCAAGCCAGGTTGCAGTGGGTCTCAAGAAAGTCCAGGTCATCGAGCAGCTGACGGAGAAGAACTTGATCAAGGACTTCTTCGAGGAGCTCGCGGGCGGCCGGCCGCGTGGCGACCTCGAAGGGCGTGCAGCGCGTCTCGGCTGCGACCTTGCGAGACCGCACCTCATTCTTGTCGCTGAGCCGGCGGACGGCGCGCTCGAGCGCGCGCTTCGCCTCGCCGCGCCCGGTTCTCTCTTCGATCGCCGCGAGCATTCCCTACGCGCGCTCGTGAATCTCTCTACGACGAGCTCCGACTCGTTCCTCGAGCGGCTCCGCAGGATTCACGCCGGTCTCACCGAGCCGGTCTCGGTCGGGGTGTCGAGCGTCTGCGAAGGCGAGGCGACGTTCGCGGACGGGTTTGCCGAGGCGCAGCAGGCTCTTCTCGGCACCGTCGTGCTGCAAGGCCAGCCTGCGGTTCTCTCGTACGAGGATCTGGGCGCCTACAAGTACCTCCTCCGGATCGCGGTCGACGGCGGCATCCGCGACGCGACGGTCGATGCGGTCTCGCGTCTGGCCGAGTACGACGCCCAGCGTGGATCCCAGCTCGTCCTCACGCTCGAGGAGTTCCTGCGCCGCCACGGCAACATCAGCGCGACCTCGGAGACGCTCTTCGTGCATCCGAACACCTTGCGCCAGCGTTTGAGGCGAATTGCCGAGCTGTCTGGCCTCGATCTCCGAAAGGACGACTGGCTGATGATCGAGATCGCGGTGAAGATGGTGAAGCTCGAGCAGGCGCTGGGGTCGCGGGCCACAGGGGAAGCAAGACCGCACACATAGGCACGCCGCAAGGTGTGGAGAAACCGCACCTTCATCGCGGACGACGCGGGTGTTACCTCTCTTTCTCCACATTCCCAGGGAGGCATCGCCATGGCTGGAGAGGCCGTATCCGCGGACACTGTCTGGCAGGACATGCAGGCGCGCGGAGTCGAGTTCGTGTTCGCCCAGTTCGTCGACATGTACGCGCGGCCGAGCGCGAAGCTCGTGCCCGTCGACTCGCGGGAAGCCTTCGACGGTCTGATAAGGGACGGCGCCGGCTTCGCGGGCTTCGCCGCCGGCGAGCTCGGGCAGGTGCCGAGCGATCCCGATATTGCCGCGATCCCCGATCTCGCGAGCTACACACCGGTTCCCTGGCAGCAGGATCTCGCGAGGTTTGCTTGCGACGTCACGGTCGAGGGCGAGGACTGGGCGTATTGCCCGCGGACGATCCTGCGGCGGACGCTCGCGCGCGCCGAAGAGAAGGGCTTCGAGTTCAAGATGGGCCTCGAGCTCGAGTACTTCCTCGTCAAGCAGCGCGAGGACGGCTCGATCGAGATCGCCGATCCTTACGACACGCTGGAGAAACCCTGCTACGACATGGCCGGGCTCACGCGACGCTACGACTTCCTCACCGAGGTCTCGCGGAACTGCAACAACCTTGGCTGGGGCAACTACGCAAACGACCACGAGGACGCGAACGGCCAGTTCGAGCAGAACTTCACCTACGCGAACGCGCTCACGAGCTGCGACCGCGGGATCTTCTTCCGCTACATGGTGCACACGCTCGCGGAGCAGCACGGGATGATCGCGACGTTCATGCCCAAGCCGTTCTCCAACCTCACGGGGAACGGGTGCCATTTCCACATGTCGCTCTGGGACGGCGACACGAACCTCTTCCTGGACGAGTCCGACCCGCGCGGCCTCGGCCTCTCGGAGACCGCCTATCACTTCATCGGCGGCCTGAAGGAGCACGCTCGCGCCTACAGCGGGGTCACGGCGCCGACGGTCAACTCGTACAAGCGGCTCAAGCTGGGAACCACGGCGAGCGGGGCGACCTGGTCTCCGGTCTGGATCACCTACGGCTACAACAACCGAACGCAGATGCTGCGGATCCCCGGCCCCGGCCGGATCGAGGACAGGACGATCGACGGCTCGTGCAACCCGTATCTCGCCGCGGCAGCGGTGCTCGCGGCTGGACTCGACGGAATCGAGCGCGGCCTCGACGCGGGCGAGCCGAACGCGGACAACCTTTACGCGGAGCCGTACGACGAGCTGAAGGGCCGAGGACTCGAGACATTGCCGGCCACTCTCCTGCAGGCGACGTACGAGCTCGAGCACGACGACGTTCTACGCGAGGCGCTGGGGCGAGGGCGAGACGAGGACTACGTCGACTACTTCATCCGCGTGAAGCGCGAGGAGTGGAACCGTTACCACGAGCAGGTCACGCCCTGGGAGATCCGCGAGTACCTCACTCGCTTCTAGGTTATATGGAGGTTTTCTCCATATCGAAGTCACGTAAAACGGCAAAGATTAGCGTTATCGCGGGGCTGTCGTTGTGTACCTTCTGAACATATGTGCGGAATCGTCGGCCTGTTCGCGAAGTCACCGGTAATCGAGGAACGGCTCGGCGTGCATCTGGCCGCGATGCTCGCGCAGATGAACGATCGCGGGCCGGACAGCGCCGGTGTCGCCGTCTACCGCGACCCTGCGCCCTCCGGGTCGAGCAAGTTGACGCTCTTCTCCGCGGATCCGCGCGAGGACTGGACTCGGCTCGCAGATGAGCTCGGACGCGAATTCGGCACTCGGCCCGAGCCGCGCGTGCGAGCGAGTCACGCCGTCTTCGTTGTGGACGCCGAGGCGGCGGACGCGGAGTCGTGGATCCGATCGAACCGCCCGGACCTGCGGGTGATGAGCGCGGGCAGCGTCATCGAAATCTACAAGGAGACCGGGCTTCCGCGGGAGTTCGCCGAGGAGTTCCGGCTCACCGACCTTCAGGGGACGCATGCGCTCGGCCATACGCGCATGGCGACCGAGAGCCGCGTCACGACCGAGGGCTCGCACCCGTTCTCGACCGGGCTCGATCTCTGCCTCGTCCACAACGGGTCGCTCTCGAACCACAACCGGTTGCGGGAGAACCTGCGCCGGGAGGGGATCGACTTCGAGACCGAGAACGACACCGAGGTCGCAGCCGGCTATCTCGCGTGGCGCATGCGCGAGGGCGCGACGCTCGAGCAGGCGCTCGAAGGCTGCCTGGACGACCTCGACGGCTTCTACACGTTCGCTGTCGGGACGGCCGATGGCTTCGCGGTCCTGCGCGACCCGATCGCGTGCAAGCCGGCGGTGCTCGCCGAGACCGACGAGTGGGTAGCCATGGGCTCGGAGTGGCGAGCTATCTCGGTGCTGCCGGGATCCGCGGACGCGCGTATGTGGGAGCCGGAGCCGGGTGTCGTATACGTCTGGGAGAAAGAGCTCGTGTGATGGCGGTTGCCGAGCGTGAGCAGCAGGCTGCAATCGAACTCGTCGACCTCGAGACGACTCC
>JALZOK010000008.1 GCA_030857225.1 Actinomycetota bacterium | reverse complement strand
CACCGCGACGTCTTCGAGCTTCCCGAGTCGCAGCTCGACCGCTTCCTCTTCAAGGTCCACCTCGAGTACTCGGACGCGGAGAGCGAGTACGAGATGCTCGACCTCCCGCACAAGGGAGTGGCCCCGGACATGCTCGGCGAGGTCCAACCGCTGCTCGGCGTCGTCGGGCTCGACAAGGCGCGCATCGAGCTCGACTCGACGGAGCTGCCCGAGGAGGTCGGCCGCTACATGGTCGCTCTCGCTCGCACGACGCGCTCCGTCGCCGGAGTGGAGCTCGGTGTGAGCTCACGCGGGATCATGCACTGGGCCAGCGCCTCGAAGGCCACCGCACGGCTCAACGGACGGAACTACGTTACGGTCCAGGACGCGAAGGACATCGCGCCGTACGTGCTTCGCCACCGCCTGATCATGCAGGGCGATGCGAAAGCGGAAGATGCGCTGGACGCGGCATTCGAGCAGGTTCCGGTGCCGGAGCCGGTCGCGACCTTCGTCTACGTCTAGCGCGCGAAGCCCTACCGGGCGACCGCCTCCTCGAGCGCACGCCGGCCGAGCACCTTGACGAGATGGAGGCGGAAGTCCGCGCTCGCCGCATAATCGGTCGAAGGGTCGGTCCCATCGGAGATGAGCTCCGCCGCCTCAGCGATCGTGGCTCCTCCCGCGAGCGCGTCCTCCGCCGCGCTCGCGCGAAGCGGGGTCGCGCCCATGTTCGTGAGCCCGATCGAGGCCTTCCCGACAGAGCCGTTCGTGCGCTCGACGATCGCCGCCACCGCGACGGTCGCCCAGTCCTGGGCGCGCCGGGTCATCTTCGTGTACGACCAGCCGGCCGCCGCGCGCTTGGGGACGCGGACCTCGACGAGCATCTCGGCGGGTGCGATCGCCGTTTGAAAGACGCCGGTGAAGAACTCGGAGGCCGGAACCGTCCGCTCTCCTCCCTTTCCGCGGACGACGAGCTCCGCATCGAGGGCGAGCATCACAGCTGGAAGGTCGGACGCGGGATCCCCGTACGCGAGCGTCCCTCCGATCGTGCCCCTGTGGCGGACCTGGGGATCCCCGATCGTCCCGGCCGCGAACGAGACGACCGGGCAGTGCTCCTGCAAGAGCGGATCGTGGTGGACGTCGCGGTGCCGCGTCAGCGCCCCGATCGCCACGTGCTCTCCGCCGTCTCGGACGTACGAGAGCTCCGCGAGCCGGCCGATGTCGACGAGCACGGACGGGCGGGCGAGGCGCAGTTTCATCGCCGGGAGGAGGGAATGCCCGCCGGCGAGCAGCTTCGCGTCCTCCCGCTCGTCGAGGAGCGCGATCGCGTGCTCGGCGCTCTCGGCGACCTCGTAGTCGAACGGTGCGGGAATCACGCCTTCACCTCCTGGATCGCCCGCCAGACTCGCTCGGGCGTGGCCGGCATCTGGATGTCTGTGACTCCGAGATGCGAGAGGGCGTCGACGATCGCGTTGATCACGGCGGGCGCAGACGCGATCGTCCCGGTCTCCCCCACGCCCTTCACCCCGAGCGGATTCGTCGGGCTCCTCGTCTCGGTCAGCTCGGTCTCGAAGGAGGGGAGCTCGGCGGCGGACGGAACGAGATACGTCGTCATCGTCGTCGTCAGCAGATTCGCGTCGTCGTCGTACAGAGCTTCCTCCCAGAGCGCGGCGGCGATCCCCTGCGTGATGCCGCCGTGCACCTGCCCGTCGACGATCATCGGATTGACGGGCGCGCCGACGTCGTCGACGGCCACGTAGCGGACGAGGCGAGTATCCCCGGTTTCGACGTCCACCTCGACCACCGCAGCGTGTGCGCCTGCCGGCCAGGAGAAGTTCGGGGGGTCGTAGGTCGCGGTCGCTTCCAGACCCGGCTCCATGCCGTCAGGCAAGTTGTGCGCCGAATGCGCCTGGAAGGCCGCGGCCTGGATCGTCATCTCCCTCTCGGGAGAGCCCTTGACCCGGAACGTCCCGTCCGCGAATTCGAGATCGTCGGCCGCGACCTCGAGCTGGTGCGAGACGATCTGGCGGGCCTTGGCCACGATCTTCGCGCTCGCGTGCACGAGCGCGACGCCGCCCACCGCAAGCGACCGGCTCCCGTACGTGTCCATCCCGAGCTGGGAGACGGCCGTATCGCCGTGGAGCACCTCGATGTCGGCGAGCGCGATGCCGAGCTGATCGCCGACGATCTGCGACCACGACGTCTCATGGCCCTGGCCGTGCGGAGAGGTCCCGGTGACGACCTGAACCGACCCGAGCGGCTGGAGGCGGATCGTCGCCGAGTCCCAGCCGCCGACCGCATAACGGATCGCTCCGAGGATGCGAGATGGGGCGAGGCCGCACATCTCGTTGTAGGTCGAGAAACCGACGCCGAAAACCTTCTTGTCGCCTCCCTCTCGCCTTGCGGTCTGCGCGCTTCGGATCGAGTCGAGGTCGAGCAGCTCGAGCAACTTGTCGACCGACGCGTGGTAGTCGCCCGAGTCGATCGTCAGGCCCGAGGCGAGCTGGGCGGGGAACTCGGTGATGAAGTTCCGCCGGCGCAGCTCGATGGGGTCGATCCCCAGCTCCGCCGCGAGCGCGTCCATCGTGCGCTCGAGGACGTACGTGGCCTCCGGCCGCCCGGCGCCGCGGTAGGCGTCCGTCGGCGTCGTGTGGGTGAAGACGCCCGTGAAGGTGACGCTGTAGTTCGGGATCTCGTATGGCCCGCTGTAGATCCAGGCTCCGAGCAGCGGGATTCCCGGCGTGACGAGCTGCAGGTACGCCCCCATCGCGCACTTCGCCTCGGATTTGACCACCGTGATCTTCCCGTCCTTCGTCGCCGCGAAGGTCAGCTCGTGGACGGTGTCGCGGCCGTGGATGGTCGCGACGTAGTTCTCCGCCCGCTCCTCCGTCCACTTGACCGGTCGGCCGAGGCGCTTGGCGAGCGCGATGGCGAGCGCTTCTTCCGCATAGACGTCGAGCTTCGAGCCGAAACCGCCGCCGACGTCCGGGGCGATGACGCGGATCTTCGCCTCGGGAATCCCGAGCACGATCTGCAGCGCGAAGCGAAGGATGTGCGGCACCTGGGTCGCCGACCAGATCGTGGCCTCTCCTGTCGGCCCCACCTGCGCGAGCACGCCTCGCGGCTCTATCGCGTTCGGAATCAGCCGTGGCTGCACGTAGCGCCGCGTGACGACGACGTCGGCCGCGTCGAGCGCCTCCTGGACGCCGTCTGTCTCGAGCTTCCACACATAACACTCGTTCGTGCCCAGATCGGCGTGCACCAGCGGCGCGCCGTCCTCAAGCGCCCGTTCGACGTCGGCCGTCGCGTCGAGCGCCTCGTAATCCACCTCGACGAGCTCGGCTGCGTCCTTTGCAAGCGCGCGGCTCTCGGCGATCACCACCGCGACACCGTCGCCCTGGTAGCGCGCCTCCTCCACCGCGAGCGGGAAGTGGGGCGGCATCTTGATGTCCTCGGTCACAGCCCACGCGCAGGGAAGCGAGCCTTTCCAGTCCTCGGCGAGGTCGGCGCCGCTGAACGCGGCCACCACTCCCTCGGCGGCGCGCGCGGCGTCCAGGTTCACGCTCGCGATGCGTGCGTGTGGATACGGGCAGCGGACGACGGCCATGTAGACCGTGCCCGGCAGCGAAAGATTCTCGATGAACGTGGCTCGCCCCGTCAGGAAGGACGCGTCTTCCCTGCGCTTGACGGAGGCGCCGACGAACGTCTCTCGAGTCTCGGTGACGGCCATGACTCAGATCACCCCCGCGGCGGCTCGAACCGCCTGGACGATGTTGTGGTACCCGGTGCAGCGGCACAGGTTTCCCTCGAGACCCTCACGGATGGATTCCTCGTCGGTGGCGCCGCCGCTCTCGATGAGGCTCACCGCGGCCAGCACCATCCCGGGCGTGCAGAAGCCGCACTGCAGGGCGTGGTGGTCGTGGAACGCCTGCTGCACGGGGTGCAGGTCGCCATTTGTTGCCAGGCCCTCGATCGTCGTGATCTCGAGCCCCTCGGCCTGGACGCCGAGCATGGTGCACGACTTGACCGACTCGCCGTCCACGAGCACGGTGCAAGCTCCGCACGCCGAGGTGTCGCAGCCGACGGTCGTGCCCGTGAGCCCGAGGCGCTCTCTGAGGACATAGACGAGCAGCTCTCGGGGCTCCAGCTCGAGCTCGTGGCGCGTCCCGTTGACCGTGAGCGCTACGCGTCGCAAGCGATCGCCTCCGTTCCTCCGCGATTGACATGTCGAGCGTACAACTCCGCCGGTCGCGTTTCCACCGGATCAGCGACGGCGCTTGAGCGCCCGCTCGATCTGCCGCTGCGCGTCCCGGTCCGCGATCACGCGACGCTTGTCGGCCCGCTCGCGACCCTTGGCGACCGCGAGCTCGACCTTGACCCGGCCGTCCTTGAAGTACATCCGGATGGGAACGAGCGTCAGGCCCTTCTCACGGACCTTCCCGTACAGCGAATCGATCTCGCCACGATGCAGCAGAAGCTTCCGGTCCCGGTCCGGATCATGGCCTGACGAGCCCTTCTGCGCGTACTCGGCAATCGAGGCGCCGACGAGCCAGGCCTCGCCGTCACGGATGTCGGCGTACGCGGACCCGAGCTGGACGTGACCCTCGCGCGCGGACTTGACCTCGGTTCCGGAGAGGACGACGCCGGCCTCGAGGCGCTCCAGGAACTCATAGTCCCGCCGCGCGCGGCGGTTCTCGGCGATCAGCTTGGTATCTGCCATCTCTCAGGGGCCGAGAGGAACGCCGGCGAAACGGCGTGCGATCTCCTTGAGCATCTTCAGCGCGACGCTCGGCTCGGACTCGACGAGCGCGAGCGCGTCCTCGCGCGGGATGCTCAGCAGTCGGACCTTGGTCGCAGCACGCACCCGCCCAATCCGGGTGGCCTGCGGAGTCAAGAGCGCGAGCTCTCCGAAAAAGTTCCCCTCCGTCAGCTCGACGGGAGGGTCGCCGCGCAGCTCGACCGAGACCGTGCCTTCGCGGATCACGAACATCCCGGAGCCAGGATCCCCGGGTAGCGCGATCACCTGTCCCGGGTCGCGCTCGAGCTCGGCCACGCACTCGGCCAGGCGCTCGAGCCCCGCGTCCGAGACGTCGGCGAACAGAGCGAGGGCGCGGAGGTCGGCAACGGTCATGCGGCTCATTATCGCGACCGCGACCCAACTCCGGCACAACGCTCGCAGAGCGGGAACCACGGCGCGCACGAGCGCCCGCACGAGCGGCAGCGCCCGAGCGTCGGCGACTCGACCTCGACGCGGAGACGGGAGACGACCCGCGCCGCAGCCGTTTCCTCGAGCGCGGCCGCCCGCTCGATCGTGACGCCGCCGACGCCGGGGAACTGGAGCGCGAACCAGCGCAGGATGCTCGCCTCCCGTCCGGCTTGCTCCGCATCCTCGAGCCTCGCGTCTCGAAGTCGCGTCGTGTCGAGGAGGAACGTCAGGTGCGGACGGGCCACCCGGTCGCCGGCGATCGCGAGCGCGAGCGTTCCCAGGAGCTCGAGGTTGTCCTCGTCCACGGGCGCGTTGACGAGCTTCCAGGAGTCATCGAGAGAGAGCCGTCGCCCGCGCTGGGCGAGTCGACGCTGTACGGCCTCGAGGCGCTGTCGCAGAGGTTGCAGCGACTCGACCGCAAGCCAGCTCTCGAAGGCCCACTCGCGAACGGCCACGCGATGCCAGCCCACGAGAGCGGCATCGAGGTCCCGCGGATCGTCGACGCCGAGATCGGACAACCTCGGACGAATACGTGCCTCGTCGACGATGCGGTACCCCCAGTGCTCGCCCGAAAGTCGCCCCGTGAGCCGAATATGCGGCTCGAGCGCGGACTCGACGAGGGCGGGATCAGCGGTTCCCCAACCAAGCCCGGCGAGCACGCCGACGTGACCCCGCTCGACGAGTCCGAAGCGCCCGGCGCGACCTGCGATCTGCGCGATCTCCCAGGGAAGGAGGTTGCGGCGCTCCTCGCCGTCGAACTTCGTCGTCTCGGCGAAGAGCAGCGTCTCGCAGGGAAGGTTGACGCCGTGCCCGAGCACGTCGGTTGCGACGCAGACGTCGGCTGTTCCGGCCAGAAAGCGGTCGATCTCCTCGCGTCGGGATGCGAGCGGCATCGCTCCGTACAGCACGGCGACGCGGCCGGGATGCGACCGGTTCACTTCGCCGGCGAGCGCGAGCACCGCCTTTCGGCTGAACGCGACGCAAACCGTGCCGGTCGTGAGCGAGCGGAGCGTACGCTCGCCGACCCATTCGAGCGGGAGCTTCCGCTCGAATACCTTGAGCTCCGCCGCCGGGAACGCGCGCTCCACAAGGGGAAGCGCGTCGAGCGCTCCCAGCAGGAGAATCTCGCGGTACTCGCCCGCGAGCATCAGCCGCGTCCACGCCGAGCCGCGCTCGTCATCGTCCGCCCACTGGATCTCGTCGAGGACGAGAAGCACTCCCGATTGCGGCGCCATCTCCACTGTGCAGCAGACGATCGGCGCTCCCTCGTTCACGCGCTCTTCGCCGGTGATGAGTGCCACCCGGTCGTAGCCGATGCGCTCACCGAGCCTCCGATGCGCCTCTTGCGCGAGCATCCGCAACGGCCCCGCGTACACGCCTTCACCTTTGGCGACAAGCTCCTCGAGCGCGGCGTACGTCTTGCCGGAGTTGGTCGGCCCCAGGTGCGCGACGACCCGCTCCGGCTCGCGTGTGCGCGTCGGGAGCGTGATCACGATGCGACGCTCAGCGTGCCGTACAGCGTTCCCCGGATTACGCCGTTGGGCGCGGGCAGACCGGCTCGGTCGTTTCTGGCGCCCGCGTGGGGGTCGTCGCTGGTGCATCGGCGCACGGTACCCGGGCGCGCGCGCCCAATCGCGCGGCACGCCCGTTCAGTGCGCTCGACTCAGGAGGCGGATCTCGCTTATCGGTGACGTGAGACGTTGCGATTGACGCGGAACAGGTTGTCCGGGTCGTATCTCTCCTTCACCTCGACGAGCCGGTCGAAGTTGGCGCCGTAGCTCGCTTTGATGCGCTCCTCGCCCTCGTCGTCGGTCTGAAAGTTGATGTAGGTGCGGCCGGTCGAGAACGGTCGCAGCCGCGCCCACGCCTCGCGGATCCACTGTCGGTAGAAGTCCTCCTCCGGCTCGCCCGATTCCCACATGCCGTTTGCGCCCATAGCGAAGCGTGCATCTCTGTTGCCGACTGCGCCGTCGTCCTCGTCGTGCTCGTTGAGAGCGCCGCCGAGGTGGAGAAAGCCGATCTGCCCCTCCTGGATCGGGCACTCGGCGAACAGGTCGCGCATGGTTTCCAGCAGGCCGTCACTGAGCTCGGCTACGTACTCGGTCTTCCAGTAGTAGTGCGCGCCCTTGGGTTCCGTGTCGTCGAGGAAGGACTGTTGCTGGGTGTAAGGCCACGCCTGCAGCAGGTCGACGGCGGGGTCGCCCAGGGCTCGAATCGGTGCCAGCACCTCGTCGGCGTTCGCGAGATCGCCGGTGTAGCAGACGACCATGGTGCAGGCCTTGCGGCCGTGAAAGTCCTTTGGCACGAACGGCGCCGGCGGAGCATGGAGCAGGACCAGCCAGACGGTGAGCTCCGGCGGGGCGTTGGTGGTGATCGTCCGGTAGGCATCGAGGATCTCGTCGGCCCGCTCGAACGGCCAGGCGATGAGCCCGCCGTAGACGATGGGGCCGACCTCGTGCAGGCGGAACGTGAACGAGGTGACGACACCAAGGTTGGCGCCTGCCCCTCGGATCGCCCAGAAGAGCTCCTCGTTCTCCTCTCGGCTCGCGGTTCGGATCTCGCCGTCGGAGGTGACGATCTCGACCTCCTCGAGGTTGTCGACCGTCCACCCGTAGCGTCGTGTGAGGTAGCCGAGGCCTCCACCGAGCGTCAGTCCCGCCACCCCGACCTCGGAAATGAAGCCGAGCACGGTCGCGAGCCCGTGCTCCTGGGTCGCCCTGTCGACGTCCTGGAGCAGGCAGCCCGGTCCGACGCGGGCGAGCCGCGCGTCGGCATCGACGGTGAGCTGACGCATGCGGGACATGTCGAGCGTCAATGCCCGCTCGGCGAGAGCCATTCCGGCGATGTTGTGACCGCCGCCTTTGACGCTCAACAGGAGCCCGTGCTGACGCGCGAAGGCCACCGCTTCGATGACGTCCTGGGTGGAGGTCGGCTGGACGACGAGCGCGGGAATCCTCGCCACCATGCCGTTCCAGACCAGCACCGCGTCGTCCCAACCGTCGTCTCCCGCGCGTAGCAACGAGCCTTCGACACGTGCATCCAGGTCCTCGATCTCGGCCGACGTCAGCTCGACGCCTCCGCCCTCGAGTCCGGCGATGTCGACGGTCTCAGTGTTGATGGTCATCGCTCTCCTCCTTCTTCGTCTCTGGCGCGATCACGTCGCCGGCATCGGTCGCGGCTGCCCAGCGGTCCTCTCGATCTCCGGATGCCTCCACATCTCGTAGGCCAGCGGCCAGAGCGCGACGATGCCGGCTACGCCGCTCACGTAGAGCGCGGCGCCTAGGGGTACGAAGCGCGCGGCGGCCATGACGACGAGCGCGCCGACGACGAGCCGGGTCGGGTTCACGCCCAGAACCCGGCTGCGGGCAATTCCCGCCGCGAAGAAGCAGACTCCAAGAGCGAACGCGATCCCACCCGCCAGAAGAACCGGGAGGAACCACGGGCGAAGCTCGGACTGGGCCGTCTCGGCATCGCCACCTGCCTCGACGGCTGACAGTGCGCCGATCTCCATCGCAGGAAGGAGTGCGAAGAGGGTGCTGCCCATGACGACTAGCGGGAGCGCAACGACGCTATGGCGCTCCTCGCCTGCGTCCCGCAGATAACCGCGAAGGGCGAGGAAGGCAAGCGCTGCGAGCCCAGACCCCACGGCGACTAATAGGTGCGAGATGCCCCAGCGCGTGGTGTCGGAGACGAGCGCTTCGGCGACCGCCGCCTCATCGAGGGGGTTCGAGATGTACGGGTGGTAGACGAATCCGGCCAGCAGTGCCGCGGGAGCAAGGGCGACGCTGGCTGCACGGAGTCGCGCGTTCGTCGTAGACATCGAGTGGTCTCCTCTCTGTTCCTGACGTGTCCTCGTGATGGTCGTCATGCCGCCACCCCCTCCTCGGCTAGCTGCGGCAGCTGTTGGGCGGAGCGGGAAGCCGACGAGCGCGCGACGAGGTGCTTCACCAGCTGCTTCGCATCGTGCCCCGCTCCCAGGATGAGCATCGAGCTGAAGGAGTGCAGGAAGGGCAACCCGACGAAGTAGAGGCCGGGCAAGGTGGGGACAGCTCCACGCTCCTGCGCCGGAAATCCGTCGTCGTCCAAGGGCACGGGGAACCTGATCCACGCGTAGTCGTTGCGAAATCCGGTGCACCAGATCACGTTCGCGACGTCCACGGCTCGACCGTCGTCGAGCACGGGCTTTCCGTTCTCGACACCGACCGCTCTGCCGACGACCCGCTCCACCCCCGCCGCGTCGAGGTCGGCTCGCTTCACGCGGAGGAGGGGGCCTCCGTGCGAGCGGATCTTTGCCTTGGCCTTCCGGCCCATCGGCGTAGAGACGGTCAGGACACGCGTGGCGATCAAGCGCAGCAGCGGGAAGAGGAAGGGCGCGAGTCGGCCTTCGATGTCGAACGGGATTTGCCCCGTGTCGGGGCCTACGAGCAGAGTGCGATGGCCGGCGCGTGCGACCTCGAAGGCGATGTCTCCCCCCGAGTGCGCCGCGCCGACGACCAGCACAGGCCCTTCCTGGAGCTGCGCAGGGCTTCGGTAATCCGCGGAGTGCAGCTGTGTGATCGTGGGGCCGAGATCCGCTGCGAAGTCGGGAGCCACCGGGTGCTCGTGCTGGAAGACGCCGGTCGCGACCACCACGTTGTCCGCCTCGAACCGGCGCTCCCCGGCGGTGATGACGTATCGCTCGTCCTCTCTCTCCAAGGAGTCCACGGTGAGCCCGGTCCTGATCGGCAGCTCGAAGCGCCTCGCGTAGGAATCCAGGTACTCCGCCATCTCGTAGCCCGTCGGGTACGAGTTGGGCGGAGCAGGAAACGCCATCCCCGGCAGCGCGTCGATCCGGGCCGGCGAGTACAGCCGGAGCGAGGGCCAACGCTTCCGCCACGAGTCCCCCACGCGCTCGTGGGAGTCCAGGATCACGAATGCCCGCCCTCGCCGCTCGAGGTGGTATCCGACCGCAAGCCCTGCTTGCCCACCGCCGACTATCACCGTCTCGAACCGTTCGGTCTCCATCGTTTCTCCTTCGCGTCGCTTACCGTGCTGGCACGGACGACGGTAGGGAAGAACGGCTTCGGTGGCATCGCATGGATCCACCAACTTCGAGTTCGCCCCTGTGGTCAGTTCTGACCAGTTCGCGGCTTCAGACGAGGTCGTGCTCGAAGGCGAACGCGCCGGCGGCCGCCCGGGAGGACACGTCGACCTTGGCAAAGATGTTCTGGACGTGCCGTGCGACCGTGTGCTCGCTGATGACCAAGGTGGCAGCGATCTCCCGGTTGCTCTTGCCGGCCGCGACGAGCCGAAGGACCTGCAGCTCACGTTGGGTCAACCCGTGCCTGTCCCGCCCCGAGGTCTCGCCGGCGAGCTCGTCGACGCGCGCGACATCAGGCGCCGCGCCCAACTGCGCGAACGCAGCCCGGGCGGCGTCCAGCTCGAGCCTGGCCGCATCCTCGTCGCCGAGCGCGCGGCAGGCGATCCCGACGAGCACACGGGTGCGCGCACCGTCGTACGGCGCTTCCAGTTCCTGCCACACCACTGACGCAGCGCGCAGCGCGCCCAGGGCCGCCTGGGCATCGGCCTCGGCAAGGTGGACCGCGCCGCGAGCGTAGGCGACGATCGCACCCAACATCGCGCTTTCGTAGCGCGCGGCAATCTCCTCGAGCTCGCGACACGCGCTACGGGCCTCGTCCACGTCGCCGACCGCAAGCACGATCTCCACGTATGCGGGCAGCAGTCCGGCGCGTTTGAGCGGATCGGTGGCCTCGCCGAGCACCCGGCGGATCGTGGACAGCGCTGCATCGGTCCGCCCTTGCGCGAGCCGCAGTTGGGCGAGCCCGGGCTGGGGCTCCCATCCGTACCGGCTCGCCTCCCGATACGCCTCCTCAGCGTCGTCGAACTGCCCCAGAAGCCTGTGGAGCTCCGCTTCGCGGTAGAGAGCGAAGCCGACCCGGCCCTCGTTCATGGTCTCGAAAAAGCGCTCCCGCGCCTTCTGAGCCTCCTCGAGCGCATCCGGCCAGGACCCTTCCAGCTGCAGGATCTCCGCCCGGTGAACCAGGCAGCGCCCCGTGAACGCCATCAGGTCGGGCTGCCCCTTGCACCAGCGAGTCAGAGCGGCGGTCCACTCACGCGCACGGCGCACCTCGTAGACCTCCTGCAAGGAGAGGATCACGCTGCAGTAGATGATCCCAGTGACCTCCGGAGAGAGCTCGCCCGCGGTGACCGCCACCATGGTCTCGTCGAGGAGCGCGAGGCCCTCCTTGACCCGGCCCGACTTGATGAGCATCTTCCCGCGGGCGTGACCGGCCAGAGCAAATCCGTCGGCGTCGCCGAAGCACTCCGCGATCGCGACAGCCTCGGCGGCGACCGCGGCGGCACCTACGAAGTCTCCGGCCGCTTCGAGCTGGAAGACGCGCGGCATGAGCAAGTAGCCACGCTCGACGCTGTCTACCGACCCACGCTCGAGCAGCCGTTCGGCACGGCTCAGCCAGCCGCCTCCCGGCCCCAGCTCGCCGCGCGAGACGAGGGTGATCCCGATCCAGAAGGCGCACCGCACGGCGTGCGGCACGTCGCCGGCGTCGAGGTACGCATGGTGAGCGCGCTCGAGCACGACGAGATAGTCGTCGTCTCGGCCGAGCATGAACGCCGACGTCGCAAGCAGCACGAGGTCCTCCGCGCCGAGACTGCCGGACTCGTCTGCGCGTGACAGCGAGGCGTAGGCGTCCGTCCAGGCATGTCCTATGTAGAGCGCCCGGCCTCGCTCGAGCTCGTCGGCCATTCCGTCCGAACCCTAACGAGCAGCCCTTCCCGCCGCCTCGCGGCGAGGGCAGTCAGACCCGCAAGAAGCGGCGCATCGTCATGCCGGAGCCGATGGCGCCGATCACGAGCCCGACACCGATCAGGAGCGCCGCCGTCCACGTGAACGCGAGCGCGCGCACGTCGGGGTCGTCCTGGATGTGCCCGAGGATCTGCGGGACGGCGATCTCGCGCCCGACGAAGAGGAGAGCGACCGCCGCGACCGAGCCGACCAGGCCCGTGAGAACGCCCTCCAGCATGAAGGGCCCGCGCACGAACCAGTTGGTCGCGCCGACGAGCTTCATCACCTCGATCTCGCGACGCCGGGCGAAGATGGAGAGTCGGATCGTGTTCGCGATCAGGATCGTCGAGGCGCCGAGAAGCACGATGACGACGACGAAGAAGACGACCTGGATCGCTCGGGCGATCTGCAGGATTCGCTCCGAAACCTCCTTGCCGTGCCTGACCTCGTCGACTGCGGCGAGCTTTGCTTTCTGAACGCTGACCGCGATATTTGACGTGTCCTCGCCTCGCTTGGGGACGACGTCGAACGAGGCAGGCAGAGGGTTCGAGACCAGGTTCTCGGTGAGCTCCGGATTGCGCTTGCGCATGATCGCGAGCGCCTCGGCCTTGGTGATGAACGTGATCCCGCCGGGCTTCACGCGCTCGTCCGACTCGAGCACGACGCGGAGCTGGTCGATCTGCTTCGGCGTCGCGGCTTCGTTGACGTAGACGTGCACCGCGAGCTCCCGCTTCTTGTCGTCCGACCAGGACACGAGCCAGGTGCCGATGCCGACGAAGACGCCGATCAAGACCATTCCGATCAGCACGGACACGACCGACGCGAAGGTGGTGGCAAGGTTCGCGCCGATCGAGCGGAATGCCTCGGAGAAGACGAGCCGGAGTCGTGTCATTCTTCGGTGTATCCACCCCGGCGCTCGTCGCGGACGAGCCTGCCCGCCTCGAGCGCGATCACGCGCTTGCGCATCTTGTCCACCATCTCGCGGTCGTGGGTGACCATGAGGATCGTCGTGCCGGTGCGGCTGATGCGATAGAGGAGTTGCATGATCCCGACCGACGTGTCCGGGTCGAGGTTGCCCGTCGGCTCGTCGCACACGAGGAGCGGAGGATGGTTGACGAACGCGCGCGCGATCGAGACGCGCTGCTGCTCGCCGCCCGAGAGCTCCTCCGGCCTGGAGTTCATCTTGTGCGCCAGCCCGACGAGGTTGAGCACCTCCGGAACCTTCTTGCGAATCTGCGCGTTCGACTGGCCCTGGACGCGCAGCGCGTAGCCGATGTTCTCGGCCGCCGTACGATTCGGCAGAAGCTTGAAGTCCTGGAACACGCAGCCAAGGTTGCGGCGAAGGAGCGGAACCTTCGAGCGCTTGAGCCGTGAGAGATCGCGCCCACCGACGACGATGCGTCCGTCGGTCGGCTCGATCTCCTTCAGCAGGAGACGAATCACGGTCGACTTCCCCGATCCGGAAGCCCCGACGACGAAGACGAACTCGCCCTTATCGATCGTGAACGACACGCCTTCGAGGGCCACCACCCCCGGCTCGTAGACCTTCCGAACGTTCTCGAAGACGATCATCGTCGAGCCGCTCGGCTCGGCGTCCACCGGCTGCGGAGTTGCGAGAGTCTCGGTCTGGGGCTCGGCCAATACAGTCATCGTCGCGTCTGTCTGTGAGTCGTAGTCCAGCACCGGGCTAAAGGGGAGACGCAGCCCGCGAGGGCCGCACCGGTTCTTGGGAAGGGTCGATTGTAGCTGAGGGTTTTGCCTGCGCAAGGCCGAAATCCGATCGCGCCGACTCCCATCGCGATACGTCTGTTTTCACGTCCACGCGGCTAAAGGACCTTCCCCGCAGCCTTGGCGAGGAGATAGGAGTGGACGAAGCCGTCGAGAGCCCCGTCCAAGACGGACTGCGCGTTCCCGACCTCGTGGTCGGTCCGATGATCCTTGACCAGCTGATAGGGATGGAGCACGTACGAGCGGATTTGACTCCCGAAGCCGATGTCCTGCGCGGCCCCTCGCTCGCGCGCCAGCTCGGCCTCGCGCTTCTCCTCCTCGAGCTCGGCGAGACGCGAGCGCAGGATCCGAAGCGCAGTCTGCTTGTTCGAGGTCTGCGAGCGCTCGTTCTGGCACTGGACGACGATGCCGCTCGGAAGGTGCGTGATCCGCACCGCGCTGTCGGTCTTGTTCACGTGCTGGCCGCCGGCGCCGCTCGCTCGATAAGTGTCGATCCTCAGGTCCGACTCGTCGATCTCGATCGGCGCATCGTCGGGCAGGAGTGGCGCCACGACTACTTGCGAGAACGCCGTGTGGCGGCGGTGCGACGCGTCGAAAGGCGACTGTCGCACCAGGCGATGAACACCGCGCTCCGCCTTGAGGATTCCGTAGGCGTTCTCGCCGCGAACCGCGACCGTGGCCGACTTGAGGCCGGCCTCCTCCCCCGCGCTCGCTTCCAGCAGCTCATGGTCGAACCCCCGATCGGACGCCCAGCGCAGATACATCCGCAGGAGCATCTCGGCCCAGTCCTGAGCGTCGGTTCCGCCGGTTCCCGAGTGAATCTGGAGAATCGCGTCGCCGGCGTCGTACTTCCCGTTGAAGAGTGCGTCCTCCTGCAGCCGTCCGAGCTCGTCCTCGAGCGAGTCGACGAGCTCCCCGATCTCGACGCCGAGCTCGCCCTCGCCGAAGGAGAGAAGCTCCTTCGCGTCCTCGAACTCGCGCCGAAGGCGCTCGTAGCGCTCGAGCTTGCGGGTGTTCCGCGCGTGCTCGGTCGAGATCTGCGCGGCCTGAGCCTGGTCGTCCCAGAACCCGGGCGCGCCCATGGCCTCCTCGAGCCCGGCCTGCCCGCGGGCTAGCGCCTCCGGGTCAAAGATAATCACGGACCCAGGCGAGCTGGGCTCCGATCTCCTCGAGCCGCTGGTCCAGGCTCAGCGTCGTCTCGGCCATGGCAAGAGGGTAGCGCTGTCGAGGATCGTTGGCGCTCCCTAGGATTGGGCGGGTGCGCATCATCTCGTCTTCCACCGACGCGTGATTTAGCTGCGCGGTTCCGAGAACCGCGTCGTCCGATGAGCGCCCGTCCCAGGTTTTCGAGTGCAGCGCGAGCTGCTCGCAGCGTCAAACGCGAGGTCGGATCCGCAGCCGGACACGCTCTCGGGAGCGCGATCGATCGCACCGTCAAGGCGCACCATGCGCGCCGCCTGCGGAAGATCGGCTGGCGGCACGCGCTCGAAGTGGACGTGCTCGATTGGGCACACGACGGGACACCGGCGCGCTCCGGAAACAAGGTCGAGGTCCTGATCGACGGCGCGTCGTTTCTGCCGATGCTCGCGGACGAGCTGGCACGAGCCGAGTCGCATGTCCACCTCACGGGCTGCTTCTTCTCGCCCGAGCTCGAGCTGACTCGAGGCGACAATCCCGTGATCGTGCGCAACCTGCTCGCCGAGCTCGCGGAACGGATCGACGTGCGCGTGCTCATCTGGAGCGGCGCTCCGTTCCCCGTCTTCACCCCGTCGCGGGGAGAGGTACGGCAAATGGTGGAGCAGTTCTCCCGGCGGAACAAGATTCGGTGCGAGTTCGACACCTGCGTTCGCTTCATGCACTGCCACCACGAGAAGACGATCGTCATCGACGACCGGATCGCCTTCGTGGGAGGCATCGACCTCACACTCGAAGGCGGAGACCCCTACGACAGCCAGGAGCATCCGTCACGAGGCGTCTTCGGCTGGCACGACGTCGCCATGCGCATCGAAGGTCCCGCGGTCGCGGACGTTGCCGACCACTTTCGCCTCCGCTGGCATGGCGCGGTGAAGGAAGAGCTTCCGGCTCCTCGGATTCCGGCGGCTGTGGGCGACGTGGAGCTCCAGATGGTTCGAACGATTCCCGAGAACGTGTACGAGAGCTCGCTCCCACGAGGCGACTTCTCGCTCCTCGAGTCCTATGTGGGCGCGTTCCGGTCGGCGGAGCGCCTCATCTACATCGAGAACCAGTTTCTCTGGTCTTCCGAGATCGTCGCGGTGCTCGCGGACAAGCTGCGCAATCCTCCCCACGACGACTTCCGCATCGTCGTCCTGCTCCCCGTGAACGCGAACGACGGAGCTGACATCTCACGCGGCCAGGTCGCCGCGCTGATTCGGGCCGACGACGGCAGCGCGCGCTTTCTCGCGTGCTCCGTCTATGCCCGCACCGGGCGTCTGCGGGATCCCATCTACGTTCACGCGAAGGTCGCGATCGTCGATGACCGCTGGCTGACCATCGGCTCGGCGAACCTCAACGAGCACTCGCTCTTCAACGACTCGGAAGTCAATGTCGTCTCGCTTGACAAGGATCTCGCACGAGAAACCCGCCTACGTCTCTGGGCCGAGCATCTCGAGCTGTCGACCGACGAGATCTCGGGCGACCCGGCGGCCGTCGTCGACGAGCGCTGGAACCCGATCTCCGAGGAGCAGCTCGACCGTCTCGAGAACGATCTTCCACTCACGCACCGCCTGGTCAAGCTCCCAGGGGTGTCGATCCGCCATCGGCGCCTTCTCGGCTCGCTCCAAGGTCGAATCTACGACGCGTAGGACGCAGCCGGGCCGCGCTGCGCTCCGCCTTCGGCAGCCGGCTCGCGGCGTGGTGTCGGCACCCCTGCTCGAACTGCCTCGAGCTGCGCCGCGACAGCCGCCCCGAAGAAGATCGCGATCGCCGAGAGAAGCGTCCAGAGCTGCAGGGCGACGATTCCCGCCAGCGGCCCGTACGTCTCGCCGAAGGACGTGCTGAGATGCAGAACGAGGCCGAGCACGAGCGTCACCAGGGCCCAGCCCGTCACGCAGAAGGCGGCGCCGAACATGAGCCAGGACCACGCGGGTTGGCGTCTGCGAGGCGCCCACCGCAGCATCGCCGCGAGCGCCAAGCCCGCTACGAAGAACGCGATCGGCCAACGAATGAAAGGCGATGTCAGGTCCAGGAAATCCTGCTTGGCTGCGTTGTCCCGGCCAAGGGTGAATACGACGAAGTTGAGCGCGAGCACGGATCCCGCTCCGATAGCGAGGAGGAATGCCCGACCGTACTTCTGCACCACCGGGCGATCCTGCTCGATGCCGTAGAGGCGATTGAAGCCACGCTCGATCTGCCCCATCGCGGTGGTTCCGGTCACGAGCGTCCCCGCGAGTCCGAGAATCAGCGGCAGGTATCGCTCCTGGGATCCCACCTTCCTGGCCTGCGCGACCGCCTCGGTCAAGAGGTTGCCCACCGGTCCCGGGAAAGCCGTCTGCAGTGCTTCGACGACCTCCTTGCTCAATCGCAAGTCTCCGAACGCAACCGTGAAGCCGACCACCGTCACGAGCCCCTGGACGAGCACGAGGGAGGTGGCGAACGCGAGCGAGCGCGCATGACTGAAGCCGTCCGCAGCGCGCATTCTCACGAACGCGTCCTTCACGAGCTGCACACGGCCTGTGTCGAGAAGGGTCTTGCGAGCGTCGTCTCCGGTCAGCTCCCACGTCTCCGGGACCTTGGCCGCGGTGCTCAATCGTTTTCGCTCTCCGAGGGGACGCAGACGGTGATGGCCGCCGGCTCGATCTCGACGTTCAGGGACTTGACCGGCTTGCGGTCCCCTCCGTCGAGCTCGTACAGGATCTTGCGGTCGAACTTCACCTTGACGGAGGTCGCTTTCGTCACCTGCACGAACGGCGACGCGCTCGTCGAGCCGACAGCGGTGCGGGCGATCGTTCGCGTCCACTCGAGCAACCCGTCCGCGGTCACGACTCCGAGCTCGAGCTTCCCGTCGTCCGGGCTGGCGTCCTCGAAAGCCTCCACGCCCGCGAACAGCTTGCCGACGTTCCCGACCAGGACGCTACTCGCCTGGCCGTCGAACCACGTAGCGCCGTCGACCTTGATCTTGGCTCCGAAGGGCTTGCGGCCGAGCTGCTTCATGCCGGTCCACACGTAGGCCATGCGACCGAAGCGATCCTTGAGCCCGCCGTCGGCTTCGCGGATCATCTGCGCGTCGAAGCCGGCCCCGGCCATCACCACGAAGCGCTCGTCGTTCATGCGCCCCACGTCGAGCGTGCGCCGCGGGCCCTGCAGCCCGATGCGGACCGCCTCTTCGACGTCCTGGGGGATGCCGAGATTGGACGCGAACAGGTTCGCGGTGCCCGCCGGGACGATCGCGATCGCGACCTCGGACTTGCCGAGCGCGTCGATGCTGCGCTGCACCATTCCGTCCCCGCCCCAGACGAACAAGAGGTCCGCGCCCTGGTCGAGCGCTCGCTGAACCTGCTTGGGAGCCTTGCGGCTCTTCGACACCTCGAACCAGAGCGGATCCGGGACGCCTTGCTTCTCGAGCTCGCGTCGAAGCTCGACCAGCCCTCCCCCGAAGGTCTTGCCCGCGTGGGCGACGACTGCGACGGTGCTCACGCGGGGCCTCCGGCCAGCTTCACCTGACCACGCCTGCGGGCGACGGCGCCGGTGACACGCTCGACGAAGACGACCGACGCGAGTGCGGCGATCCCGACGAGCACCCCCGCAAGGGTGTCCAGCGGGTGATGCATGCCGCGATACATGCGCGAGATGCCGACGATCAGCGGGATCGCGACGGCCACGGCCCAGACGAGGGTTCGAGGCAAACCCGACGCCATGCGCGAGGTGAGAAGCAGCGCCAGCCCACCGTAGACCGCGATGGACGCAGCGACGTGGCCGGAAGGGAAGCTCGCGTCGGGCGGAAGGTCGTCGAGCCGGGGGACGTCAGGGCGCTCGCGGTCGACGAAGAGAACGGTCGTCCGGTAGGTCGCTGACTCCAGCGCGACCGAGAAGAGCGCGAACGCCGCGGCGCGCCAGTGACGACGGATCGCGAAGGCGATCGCAAGCAAGCAGACGAGGATGGGGAGCACGATTCCGCCCGAGACCTCCGATCCGAAGAACGAGAGATCGTTGAGCGTCGGTGTACGTTGGTCGGCCAGCCATTCGATGGCGTCGCTGTCGGCTTCCTCGACACCGCCGACAGAAAGCACCGTCTCTGTGAAGACCACGCCCACTCCGACGGTGGCCAGAGTGAGAACGACGTAGCTGAGCACGATGCCTCCGAGGAAGACGAAAAGCGGATGGATGCCCGAAAGCCGTTCGCCCAACCGCGCGGCGAGGCTGCCCGGCTCCGCCTCGAGAGCAGGCGTCGGAGAGGCCTGCCGGAAATGGTCCGAGTCCTGTCGGCTGGCAAACCCGGAAGTCATGCCTGCTGCGCGCACCCCTGCAGGTTTTCCTGTGTCGTCACTTGGGAAACTTCTTGGGAAGATGTGGATACTGGATCGTGGGCCCGCGAGCCAGGAATAGCGATGCCTCTCCTCGTTCTGCTTGTCGTCGCGATCACCTTCGGGTCGCTCGTCTCCTTCCTGACTTGGCGCTACCCCTCGCCAGGGCTCGCGTCGCCCACGCCGACCGTGGCCGCGGCGAAGGCCGTCGGACGCGAGCTGGCGCAGCACAGCCGGCTCCGGCGCACGATCAAGCGCAGGCTCAATCCGGAAATTGCAACGGGGCTCGCGCTGACGGTTGCCCTCGGTTTCGTCCTGCTCGGCGGCATCGTGCTGGCTGCTTTCGCGTACCTAGTGCGCACCAACTCACAGCTTGTCGATCTCGATGCGAGCGTCGCCCAGTGGGGCGCCGACCACACGGGAGCTGTCTCCGAGCGAGGGCTCAGCTGGATCACTCACCTCGGTGACACCGAGTTGGTCATCGTGCTCGCAGTCGTCCTCGCGCTCGTCGAGTACATCCGCCGACCGGGCAGGTGGACTGTGCCGTTCTTGGTGGTCGTGATCCTCGGACAGAACCTCCTGACCAACGGCCTCAAGGAGCTGCTCGACCGCGTTCGACCGACGTTGAATCCGATCGCCGAGACGCTCGGGCCTTCGTTCCCGAGCGGTCATTCGGCGACTGCCGCCGCGTTCTACGCGGCTGCCGCGCTCGTGATCGGCCGTGGCCGATCCTCACGAGCTCGCGCTCTCATCGCGGGCAGCGCCGCCGCGATAGCAGTCGCCGTCGCCTGCACACGCGTGCTGCTCGACTTTCACTGGCTGAGCGACGTCGTCGCCGGGCTGGCCCTCGGCTGGGCCTGGTTCGCAGTCTGCAGCATCGCGTTCGGGGGCAGGATGCTCAAGTTCGGCGCCGTGGTCGAAGAGGTTGTCGAGGCGGCAGACGCGGAAAGCCGAAGAACCGCGGTTACTCAGGCACACTGAACCGATGGCTCGACAGACCTCAGGCCACGCACGGCAGCCCTCCAGGCGAAATGGAAAGTCGCCGATCACTGCTGGTGACGTGACAACCCGTATCGATTCGCCAGGCGAGCGGCTCCTCAACCGTGAGCTCTCACTGCTCGACTTCCACGCGCGTGTGCTGGAGCTTGCTGCTGATGACGCGATTCCGCTGCTCGAGCGCGTGAAGTTTTGCTCGATTTTCTCGTCCAACCTCGACGAGTTCTTCCAAGTGCGCGTCGCCGGCCTGCTCGGCCAGACGGAGTCCTCCCTCATCGTGCATTCGGCGGACGGGCTGACGCCCCAACAGGCGCTGGCGCAAATTCGAGAGCGCGTACTCGATCTCGCCGTGCTGCAATCGCGGATCTGGAAGCGCGAGATCCGTCCCGCGCTCGCGGCGGAGGGAATAGTCGTCGGCGGCATCAAGGACTGCCAGAAGAAGGGTTTGAAGGAGGTCGAGCACCGCTTCGAGCGTGACATCTATCCCGTGCTCACCCCTCTCGCCGTAGGCCCGGGTCAGCCGTTTCCCTACATCTCCGGCCTTTCGCTGTCGCTGGCGCTCTTCGTCTCGGATCAGGAGACCGGTGAGGAGCGGTTCGCACGGGTGAAGATTCCCGAGGGGCTGCCGCGCTTCCTCGCGGTCGGTGATGAGGGCCTCCACATCCCGCTCGAGCAGGTCATCGCGCACTTCCTCACCAGGCTCTTCCCCGGTGTCACCGTCGTCGAGCGGGCGGTTTTCCGCGTCACCCGCGACGCTGACTTCGAGGTATCCGATGACGCGGCCGATCTGCTCGAGGCCGTCGAGACCGAGCTCAGGAAGCGGCGCTTCGGCGACGTCGTACGCGTGGAGGTCAGCTCGTCGGCATCGGAGCAGATGGTGGAGCGCCTCGCCGACGGCCTGGGGGTCGACGAGTCCCAGGTCTACCGAATCGAGAGCCCGCTCGATCTGGCCGAGCTGCTGGAGCTTGCCCTGCTCGACCGCCCTGATCTCAAGGAGGAAGCGCTGGTACCGGTCGTACCTCCTCGCTTCGCGGGCGCGCAAAGCCGTCCGGCCGCGTTGTTCGACGAGATTCGGCGCGGCGAGATCCTCGTCCACCAGCCGTACGACTCGTACCGCGCCACCTTCGAGACCTTCGCGCGTGCGGCCGCGCAGGATCCGGACGTCATCGTGATGAAGACGGCCGTCTACCGGACGAGCAACGACAGCGCGCTGGTGGGGTCACTGATCAGCGGCGCCGAGGAAGGCAAGCAGTCGGTATGCCTCGTCGAGCTCAAGGCTCGATTCGACGAGCGCCGGAACATCGAGTGGTCACACGCGCTCGAGCAGGCGGGAGTTCACGTGGCCTACGGCTTCCCGGACATGAAGATCCATGCCAAGACGACCCTCGTCGTGCGCCGCGAGGGCGGAGTTCTCCGCCGCTACGCCCACATCGGCACCGGCAACTACCACGCGGCCACGGCACGTCAGTACGAGGACATCGGGATCTTCACCGCCGACGAGAACATCACCGCGGACGTCGCCGAGCTCTTCAATCACATCACCGGATTCGGCAGGCCACAGGAGTTCAACAAGCTTCTCGTCGCGCCTTTCACGCTTCGCAGCGGCCTGGTCGAGGAGATTCGCGCCGTCGCTACTGCCGCCAGGGAAGGTGAGTCGGCTCGTCTCAGGCTCAAGGTGAACCACCTTGTCGATCCGAGAATCGTCGAAGAGCTCTACGCCGCGTCGCAGGCGGGCGCGGAGATCGATGTCATCGCGAGGTCGACGTGCGCGCTGCGCCCGGGCGTCGCGGGTCTTTCGGAGAACATCCGGGTACGCTCGATCGTCGGCCGCTTCCTCGAGCACAGCCGCGTGTTCGCATTCGAGGCCGGTCGTCGATCGACGACCTACGTCGGAAGCGCAGACCTGATGGCCCGCAATCTCGACCATCGCATCGAGCTCCTCGTCCCCATCGAGAGCGTTCGCGCGCGGCAAGAGGTGCACACCATCCTCGACAGCGCGCTCGCTGACAATACGAACGCCTGGTTGCTCGGCGCGGACGGCACGTGGACGCGCGCTGTCCCCGCGAAGTCCGACAAACGGCACTCGCACCACACGGTGATGATCCGCCGAGCGGCCGAGCGTGCGCGCCGCCGCACGCGCGTGCGCCCCGGCGAATAACACACCAGATCCGTCAGCGGGCGCCGCGGCGAGCCGAGCGTTTCGTGGCTGCCACAGCGCGCGTGCACTCTCGGTCGCGATTACCGCTCCCCGCAGGCTTCGCCGAAGCCGCCCGGCGCAAGCCTGCAGAGGTCGAGATCTCCCAGACCGGCAACTCCGCCGTCGCCGAACGACGGGTCGAGCTGTCCGTCCTGTGTCAGTCGTACGAGCGAAGAGCCGCTTGCGTGGAGGACGACAGCGCGCCCCTTGCCGTCGCTGACCCACTTGGGCGGCACCCGGTACGCCAGTGTCTGCCCTGTGCACGGTGCCTCCGAAGTCCGCGTCGACCGAACCGCTTGCAGAGAGCCGAAGGACACGCATCCCACCAGGCAGCGGCTCCAGGTTCAAAGCGCCGGCGACGACGACCTCGCCATCGCGCTCGACCGCGAACGCTGCGGGAGCGCCCGCGAGGCCGGGCAGCGCCACGATGCCGTCCTCGCCGAACGAGCGGTCGAGCTCCCACCGCCGGGGATCGACCGCGATCAGACGCGGCTCGACGGCGTTCCCATACGACTGGTACGGCTGCCGAAGCACGTACAGCCGACCCTGGTACAGATCCACGCGACTGGACGAAAAGGTGTTCCTGGATTCGCCGATGTCCACGGAAAACGCTCCTGAATAGGTCGGTCCAGGTGGAGTAGGTGGTGTCGACACCGAGCAGCACGTCGCCGCGAACCTTGCCCTCCGGTGTGACCCGCTTCGAGCTGGTCCGTGATCAGTTCGCCCTGCACGCGTCCGACCACGACGGTCTTGTGGAGAATGCCGTTATCTCCGAAATCTTCCCGCGGATCGCCGTCGGCGGAAATCCGGAGCGTGAGCCTGTCGGGCGGTGGGGGTTCAGCTCAGCTCATGCTCCGTGACACTTCTTGAACTTCTTGCCCGAGCCGCACCAGCAGGGATCGTTCCGTCCGACGTCCTTGTGCTCGTTCAAGACCTGCTGCTGAACCGGGAGCGCGGAAGAGCGAGGGGGCGGATTGGCGACTGCGGTCGCGGCGCTCGATCCCGCGGCGGCGATCACCTCGGCGCCGGCCGACGTCTCGTGCTCGTAGCGCAGGTCGCCATCGTGGGCCTGCATCGGCTCGAGGGCAGGCTGCTCGATCTGGACCGAGACGTGGAAGAGCGTGAAGACGACCTCCTGCCGAATCGTTCCGGTGAGCTCCTCGAAGAGGATGTGGCCCTCCCCGCGATACTCGACAAGAGGGTCCTTCTGCGCGAACGCACGGAGGTGGACGCCTTCGCGGAGGTAGTCCATCGACTCCAGGTGCTCGCGCCAGCGGTGATCGACGACCTGGAGGATGATGTAGCGCTCGACCTCGCGCGCGAGATCGGCCCCGAGCGCCTGCTCGCGCTCGGCGTAAGTCTCGAGCGCATCCTCGACGAACTCCTCGCTCAGCGCGGCGCGATCGGTCACGTCGACCTCTTCCCGCAACTCGTCGACCGTGATGTCGGTCCCGGAGAGCGACTGCATGTGCGTGACGAGGCCGTCAAGATCCCAATCCTCGGCGAACTCGGAATCGGTGAACTGGACGACGCCCGCTTCGACCGTCTCCGTGATCCAGACCCGCACCTCGTCGGACAGGTCCTCCCCCTCGAGGACGCGACGACGCTGGTCGTAGATGACGAGGCGCTGCGTGTTCATCACGTCGTCGTACTTGAGGACGTTCTTGCGCGCGACGAAGTTCTGCTCCTCGACCTTCTTCTGGGCGTTCTCGATCTGCTTCGAGAGGATCCCGGCCTCCATGGGCTGGTCGTCCGGGATCTTGAAGCGGTTCATGATCCCGTGGATCCGATCGCCTGCGAAGAGCCGAACGAGGTCGTCCTGCGCCGAGAGGTAGAACCGCGACTCGCCGGGGTCACCCTGTCGACCTGAGCGGCCGCGAAGCTGGTTGTCGATACGCCGCGCCTCGTGGCGCTCGGTTCCGAGCACGTACAGGCCACCCACGTCGACGACACCCTCGCCGAGCTTGATGTCGACGCCGCGGCCGGCCATGTTCGTCGCGATGGTGACCGCGCCCGGCTGGCCCGCGTCCTTGATGATCTCGCTCTCGCGCTCGTGCTCCTTCGCGTTCAGGACGTTGTGCGGGATGCCCTTTCGCTTCAGGAGCTCCGCGAGGAACTCCGATGTCTCGACGGCGATCGTGCCCACCAGGACTGGCTGTCCCTCCTCGTGACGCTCGACGATGTCGTCGAGCACGGCTTGCCACTTCGCTTCGACCGTCTTGAAGATGAAGTCGTTCTCGTCCGCTCGCGCGATCGCCTCGTTGGTCGGGATCTCGACCACGTGGAGGTTGTAGATCTCGACAAACTCCTTCTCCTCCGTCTTCGCCGTCCCGGTCATCCCTCCGAGCGTCTCGTACAGCCGGAAGTAGTTCTGGAGGGTGATCGTGGCGAGCGTGACGTTCTCCTCGCGGATGCGGACACCCTCCTTGGCCTCGATCGCCTGGTGCAAGCCCTCGCTCCAGCGACGGCCTTCCATGATGCGGCCGGTGAACTCGTCGACGATCTTGACCTCGCCCTCCTGCACGACGTAGTCGACGTCGCGCTTGTACAGCGATTCCGCCTTGAGCGCCTGAGTCAGATGGTTGACGAGCAAGACGTGGCTCGGCTCGTACAAATTGTCGATCCCGAGCGCGTCCTCGACCGAGGCGATCGCGGTCTGCGCGGGGGACACGGTCTTGAACTTCTCGTCGTACAGGTAGTCGGCGCCGGACGTCTCGGTCTCGTCCTCTCCCTTCGCGGACTTGCGGGTCGCGGCCTGCCCGTGCAGGCCCTTGACCACGCGCGCGAACTGGTAATAGGTCGACGCGGCCATCTCCGGCTCGCCGGAGATGATGAGCGGCGTGCGCGCCTCGTCGATCAGGATCGAGTCGACCTCGTCCACGATCGCGTAGGCGTGGCTGCGCTGGACGGTTCCCTCGAGCGACACCGCCATGTTGTCGCGCAGGTAGTCGAACCCGAACTCAGAGTTCGTCCCGTAGACGACGTCGCAGGCGTACGCCTCGCGGCGCCCGGCGAACGGCATCATGTTCTGGATCGAGCCGACGGACGAGCCGAGCAGGTCGTACACCGGGCGCGTCCACTCCGAGTCGCGCTTGGCGAGGTAGTCGTTGGTGGTCACGAGATGGACACCGCGGTCCGTGAGCCCGTTCAGATAGAGCGCCTGCACGGCAACGAACGTCTTGCCCTCCCCCGTCTTCATCTCGGCGATATCGCCTTCGTGGAGGACGATCCCGCCCATCAGCTGCACGTCGAACAGACGGACGCCTATCGTGCGCTTGAACGCCTCGCGCACCGCGGCGAACGCCTCGAAGATGAGGTCCTCGAGCGTCTCCCCGTTCTCGAGCCTGAGCTTGAACTCGGCGGTCTTCGCGGTCAGCTCGGCATCGGAGAGCGCCTCGAACTCGGGCTCGAGCGTGCCGATGTAGACGGCCTGCTCTTGGAGGCGCTTGAGACGCCTTCCCTCGCCCATGCGGAGGACGCGCTCGAACTTCCCGAACGACTGGCTGGACACAGGGCAAGGGTACCGGCTCGGGTTCCTGGTGATCCGCCACTCGAGCCACTCCGCCGACGTCCTCCTGGACGGCATCGTGATACGAGCCCTTGGTCCCGGAGACGTCTTCGGCGAGATCGCCGTCTCTCGGGCGGGCGGCGAACGGCCACCGTCGTTGCGAGGACGCCAATGCAGCTCGTCACCGTGTTGAATCGCGACGTGTGGCGGCTGGAATGGGAGGCGCCCGCGGCGAGCACCTCGAGCCGGCAGCGAGCTGAGCTCTACAGCGGCTCGACCTCTACCTCGAAGAGCCTGTCCGTAAGCCTCCCGGCCCGGACCACGAACGTCGTAAAGCGCGCGTCCCCCAACTCTTCGAGCTCGGGTAGATGCGCTCCAGAAACGACGCCGTCGACTCGGATCGAAAGCCCGTCCGCGGTGCGAACGACCTCGAGGACATCGCCGTGCCGGTCGCGCGGGAGCTCTATGACTCTGATCGTACGGGCGCCGACGGCCCACAACTCCGGTCGCCGCCGGGCAACCGCACGGTAGGGAGGCTCGATCGAGCCGGCGAGCACTGTGGCGAACGGCGCAGCGTCGAAGCCCTCGGCCGCAGCCTCCACGAGCAGGCGACCGTCCGGCAACGCGACGAACTCCGCCTCGTCGCCCGGCTTCCCCGGCCCCTGAGCCGTGGCGACCGCATCCCACTCGCGCTGGCGCGGAATCCCTGTGATACCGGCGGCGAGCCAGTGCCGGCCTGGATCGAGCGGCATCAGGTGGAGTTCACGCGGCTGCTTCGTCCTGCTCGCCGCCGGTCTTCTCGACCACAGGGTCCTCGACCGACGGTGGGACGACGCCCTTCTTCTGGGCGCCGCGGCGCGGCTCGTGGACGCGCTTGTCGCGGTACCGCTCGATCTGACGCTCCAGCTTCTCGACGAGCAGGTCGATCGCCGCCTCGTAGGTGACCGCGGACTCGCGCGCGACCAGGTTCGTGCCCTTCGTGTAGATGATCGCCTCGGCCGAGTGGCCGTCCCGGATCGAGGGGTTGTGCTCCTTCCAGAGGGTCACCTCGACCAGCGTCTGGTCGTACAAGCGCTTGCCGAGCTTTCCGATGCGCTTTTCGACGTATGCCCTCACCGAGTCGTCGATGGTGTCGTGCAGTGCCTTTACCTGGAGCCTCATGGACGCCCCTTCCGGATCGACGTCGGAAACCTCAATCTAACGAACTGCTCTCGCCAGAGTCACTACCTCGACGTGTCGCGCTCCAATCTTGCGGAGCGCGGACGCGCAGGCATCGGCCGTAGCACCGGACGTGTAGACGTCGTCGACGAGACAGATCGCTCGCGGAACCTGGCCTTCAGCGACGACGCTGCCCCGCACGTTCCGGCGTCGCTCCGCGAGAGCGAGCCCACGCTGGCGCGGGAGCGAACGCCTACGGCGAAGCGGTTCGCAGGTGGGCAGCCCCCACAGCTCGCCGAGCGCGACAGCAAGCCCTCTCGGGGGAACGACTCCGCGCTTCCACGCCCGCTCCGGGTCGCCGGGGACGTGCGCGAGCGCGTCGACGTCGGGACGCGCGACCACCTCGGCGACGAGCGCCGCCGCCTCGGTGGCCAGCCGCCTGCGGCCGTGCTCCTTCCACGAGCGGACGAGCACCTTGGCGCGACTGTCGTAGATCACGGCCGCGCGGGCACGGGCGAAGGCAAGGCGGCGACCGGAGCATTCAGCGCACCGGCTCACCGGCCACGCGCCGGGCGAGCCGCAGCGCTCGCAGACGGGCGGGATCAGGCGAACGAGCGCGCCGCGACAAGGCTCGCAGAGCGCCGCGCCCGGCCGCTCGCACACTGCGCAACGCTCCGGGAGCAACAGGTCGAGCAGCACCTGCTCATTGTCGGCGACTACCCGTCACGACTCTGCGAAAAGATGCGATCGGCTTCCTGGAGTGTTTCCGCGGAGCCGATGTCGTACCACTCACCCGGCAAGCGCCAGGTGTAGACCGAGACACGCGGGTAGAGCCATTGAATGAGCCGGCCCGGCTGGTCCGGGTTGTTGCCCTCGGCCAGGTACTGCCTGATCAGCGGCAGGGTGTGGCGGGGGTAGAAGTAGAGCGCGACGCCGGCCAGGGTCGACCGCGCATCCTCGGGCTTCTCTTCGAAGAACGTGATTCGCCCCTCGTCGTCGATCTCGATCTGGTTGTACTCGGCCATCCGACTCAGATCGCCGACGTCGTGGACGGCCAGCACGGGAGCGTCCACCTCCTGCCCGTACGCGGCGAAACCGGACACGTCCTCACCGAAGAGGTTGTCCCCGGCCACGACGACCAGGTCGTCGTCGAGCCCTGTCTGGTCGAGCACGAAGGCGGTGTCTCCAATCGCCCCGAGGCGGTCGTCGTTCGAGGTCGTTCCGTCGTTCACGATCGTGACGCCTTCCTTGCCCGACGCCCACTCCTCGAAGTGCGGGGTGAACTTCGCGTTCGTCACGACGATCGTCTCGTCGACTCCCATGGCCCGCAGCCGCCCGAGAACATGGTCGAGCATCGGCCTCCCACCCACCTCGAGCAGCGCTTTGGGCCGATCGAGGGTGAGGGGATAGAGCCGGGTCGCGTAGCCGGCCGCAAGGACGAGGGCCTTCATGCGCGAGACCATACGTGCCGGCCCCCTAGTGACACAGTGTCACAAGGTGTTCAGGGTGCCGACGTGCCCTCTCGCCCGTAGCGGTCCTCGATGCGGACGACGTCGTCCAGGTGCGGCGTCGAGACCTCGACGATGAGGGTGTCCTCGAGCGCAGTCACGCGGTGCACGGTGCCTGGCGGGTAGCGAAGCGCTTCTCCCGGCCCGATCTCCACCACGTCCAGCTCCTCCTCGTCCACCGCGCCGAGCTCCAGCCGCGCCCGTCCCTCGTGGACGAGCCAGGACTCGTCCTTCACCTCGTGGTACTGGAGGCTGAGAGCCTCCCCGGCGCGAATGAAGAGGAGCTTCCCGACGTACTGCTCTGTCTCGGCCCAGATCAGCTCCCAGCCCCACGGCTTCTCGACTCGCCGCGGCGAGGTTCTGTACGCCCGGTTTCCGTCGCTCACGAGAAGCGAAGCGCTTTGTCGGGGATTCGCTGGTCTGCGCCGATACGAAGGCCGTGATCGAGTTCGTTCCCCGCGCCGAGCGACGCGCCCGGACCGATCACGGCGAGATTTCGCAGCTCACACCCGGCGCCGAGTTCTACCTCGTCGCCGACCACGGAGCCGACGATCAGTGAGCCTGACCCGACAGTCGCATGCGCGCCGACGACTGCGTTCTCGATGACCACACCCTCGCCCAGGCGCGTTCCTGCACCAACGACGGCAAGGCTCCCCACGCGCGCGCCCGACTCGACGACCGCGCCCGGGCCGACGTAGACCGGGGGCACCAGTCGCGCCCCCGGGTGAAGCTCGGCGCTCGCGTCCACCAGCGTGAAGTCGGAGCCGAGCGCTTCTCCCACTTCCGTTTGGAAGCTGCGCTCGAGAATGTCCCGATGGGCTTGAAGGTAGGACTCGGGCGTTCCGACATCCAGCCAATAGCCGGGGAGCGCCACGCCGAAGACCGTTCCCTCCTCAGCCAGCCGCGGAAAGACCTCGCGCTCGATGGAGACCGCGCGGCCCGCGGGAACGAGCTCCAGCACCTCCGGCTCGAGGACGTAGAGTCCCGCGTTGATCAGATCGGTGTCGATGTCCTCGGGGCGCGGTTTCTCGAGAAAGCTCTCGACCCGGCCGTCCGAGGCCGTCCGCACGAGCCCGTACCGGCTGGGGTCGGGTACGGGGGTGAGCAGGATCGTCGCCTTCGCGCCCGTGGAACGATGAAAGCGAACGAGCTCCGAGAGATCGGCCTCCCGCAGCGAGTCGCCGTTCAGCGCGAAGAAGCTGCTTTCGAGCTCGCGCGCTGCGAATCCGATCGCGCCGCCCGTTCCCAGCGGCTCCGGCTCGACGGCGTACTCGAGCTCGAGGCCCGCATACCTCTCACCGAACGCCGCACCGATCTGATCCGGGAGATATCCGCATGAGACAATCCCCTTGTCAACGCCGTGCCTCGCCAGATGCTCGAACGTATAGGAGAGAAGCGGCCGGTCGACCAGTGGGAGCATGTCCTTCCGAGTCCGGTCGGTCAACGGGCGCAACCGAGTCCCCTGCCCGCCGACAAGAATGACCGCGGGAAGGCTCACTCGCCGCCCCGACCGATGCCCTCGTACTCGAATCCGTGAGCGCGAAGCTCCTCCGGATCGAGCGTGTTGCGACCGTCGACCATGAGCCGGTTCTCCATTCGCGCCCCGGCTTCGGCCCAGTCGACCTCGCGCAGCTCCGGCCACTCGGTCACGACGACTGCGGCATCGGCTCCGTCCAGCGCCTCGAGGGCCGACTCGGCGATGTGCACGCCGGTGAGCGCCGCTCGCCCGTCTGCGATCGGATCCCATCCGCTCACCACCGCACCCTCGGCGGCCAGGCGAGCAGCAAGGACGATGGACGGGGCCTCCCGCATGTCGTCCGTGTTCGGCTTGAATGCGAGACCGAGCAGGGCGACTCGCTTCCCTCGAAGTGAGCCCAGGTGCTTCTTGAGCTTGTTGACCACTCGGCGTTTCTGCAACTCGTTCACCTCGATCACGGCGGACAGGAGCTGGAAGTGGTAGCCCGAGTTCGCCGCGAGCTGTTTCAGGGCCAGGGAGTCCTTTGGAAAGCACGACCCGCCGAATCCGATCCCAGCCCGCAGAAAGTGCGGACCGAGCCGATGATCGAGCCCGACCGCCTCGGCGACACGCAGTACGTCAGCTCCGGTTACCTCGCAGACATTGGCGATTTCGTTGATGAAGCTGATGCGCGTGACGAGAAATGCGTTCGAAGCCAGCTTCACCATCTCGGCCGATGCGACGTCCATTCGCACGATCGGCCCGTCGATACCCTCGTGCAGGCGCTCGACCGCGTCACCGTCGTCGGGTCGGAACGAGCCGATCACGGTTCGGTCGGGGTGCATGAAGTCGTCGATGGCGGTGCCCTCCGCGGTGAACTCGGGGTTCGAGACGTAGCCAATCCGTTCAAAACCTCGTGCGTCGAGGGCAGCACGAACTGCAGTCCCCGTCCCGACGGGAACCGTGCTCTTCATGACCACGATCGGACGCTCGCCGTCGAAGTCCCGAGGCAGCTCGTCGACGACCGTCCAGACTGCCGACAAGTCCGCGTCGCCCGACGCTGTCGGCGGCGTACCGACGCAGATGTAGAGAAACTGCGCGTCACGTATCGCTTCGCCGACGTCAAGGGTGTAGCTCAAGCGTGGCCGATTTCGCTCTAGAAGCTCCGCCAGGCCGGGTTCGTAGATCGGAACCTCACCTCGCTCGAGGGTCTCGATCTTCTCGGCGACGATGTCGCGCACAACGACGTCGTGCCCGAGGTCGGCAAGGCAGGCGCCGGTGACGAGGCCGACGTAGCCGGCGCCGAAGACCGCGATCTTCAGCTCTTCTTCCCTCTCGCCAGCGGCTTGAGTCCCTTCGCGATCGCGAGCATCGTCTCGTTCGAGAGGCGGTCGAGAAGGGAGTTGACGACCCAGTAGCGCGCCTGCTTCGTCCGCAGGACGACCATGTGCAGCTTCGGACCGTCGTAGTAGAGGTCGTAGATGCGTCCCTTGATCCGGCGCGTGTGACTCTTGTCCGCGAGCACGGGGGCGTCGTCCCAGTCCGTCATCTGCACCCCCCAGTACTCGTTCGAGCCCATGCTGTAGACGACCCTCACCGCTTTGTGCTTCTCGCCCGGATCGATCCAGTACAGGCGGACGGGGGTCGTCCGGTCGGTCCACGAGCTCTTCTCGATAATGGTCGGGATCAGCAACGGGAAGGGGACGCGCGAGCGGCGCTCGCGCAGCAGATCGCGTGCTGCGCTGGGAGCGAAGACGACGTTCGGCTTCTCGCGCCGCGGGGTCTGGTCGATCGCAGCCGACGCGAGCGTCCCGTGGAAGGTCTGACCGACGACGACGGTGAGCATGGCGCCGTTCGCGAGCTGGGAGATCGCTCTCGGAAGGCGCTCGGTCTCCGCCGAGCCGAAGAGGTTCGCGACCTTCGCGGCCGCCTGGCGCGCACCGGGTGGTTTCGGCGCGTAGTAGACCTGAGTGCGGAAGTAGTCGAAGCGCGGCGCGTTCGCGGGCAGGCCGTTCGGCGGGGTGCGAATCTCGTAGCCGCGCTCGCCGAGCTGGAAGCCCGCCGTGGACGCCGAGCCCGCGACGCCATTCCCGTTCAGGATGGTCACGGTCGTGTCGCGCGGCGCCGGCAGGCGACGCTTCAGCTTCTCGCCGAGCGCGACCGCGGTCGCCTTGTCCGACGAGTCGATATCTGGATGCGTGAACGTTCGAACGGCGCGGATCACGTTCGCCGAGTCGGTCGTGAGGTCGTTGATGCCCTCGAGCCCCTCGATCTTCGTCTGGAAGACGTGGCCCCGCGGAAGCCCGTACGCAAACAGCGCATAGGAGAGAACGGTGCGTCCCGGGACGTCCGCGCCGCCGCCCTGCGCCACCTGGACGTTGTTCGTAATCGCGTTGACCACCTTGGGTAGGGCAAGCGCCTTGAAGCTCGATTGCACCTGGGTCTTGAACCCTTTCACGAACTGCTGCTGCCGGGCCACACGGTAAAGGTCGGAGTCGGTGTGGCGGTAGCGGACAAAGTCGAGCGCGCGCCGGCCGGTGAGCTGCTGGTAGCCGGGGCTGAGGTTGATCGTCGCGTAGCCGAACGGGCCGCCACGGTCGTTGAAGTACCGTCGATCGACGTCGACCCAGACCCCGCCGAGACGGTCGACGATCTCGCGAAAGCCCCGAAAGTTGACAGTGATCAGGTAGTTGATCTCGAGGCCCGTCAGCCCGCGCACGGTCTGAAGCGATCCTTGGGGGCCGCACTCCTGATACGCAGTGTTGATCTTGCCGAGAAATGACGCCCGGCCAGGGCACCGCACCTCGACTTGCAGATCGCGCGGGAACGAGAGAAGTGAGATCGAGTCCGTCTCCGGGTCCGCACGCAAGAGCATGAGCGTGTCCGACCGAGAGGGCGCTCCCTTGCCGTCCGTGAGGCGGTGGTCGTACCCGATCACGAGCGCGACGGCCGGCTGGCCCGGAAGCGGGACCTGAAGCTCGCGCGCTGCTTGCTTCACCGCCGGGTCCTTCGCCGCGACAGCTGCAACCGACTCGTGGAAGTAGAGGTAGGCGCCGCCCGCGGAGCCGGCCACGAGCACGAGCGTCGCCACCCCGAGCCAGAGTGCGATCTGCCCGATCACGGCCATGCGTGAGCGATGCTCCGGCGGCGGCTGCCGGTAGACCATGACCGTCGACGACGCGCCAGGAGGAAAAACGGGGCTTCCGTTTCCGTTGTGCGCGCCAGCGCGCCCCAGGCCTCGCTTCAGAGTGGTTCGCATGACAGCCGACGAGCGCCCTCCAGGCGCCCGCCGTCCCAGGATAGCTCAGGCATAGGCGGTGTTTCGTGGTTCTACCGGGCGTCCCTACCTCGTGTGGGGGGAGATTCCACGAGGGGGTGACCTCCCGGCCGTGGGCTACGGTGTCGCGCGTGCCACGCGTTTCGATCGTCGTCGTGTCAGTGCTGACTGCGGCACTTCTGGTCACCTCGGCCGGCGCCGCGAAGAAGCCTGTGCAGGCGACCCTGGTCGGCGACTCGGTCACTGCGTCCATCAACCAAGTCCCCACGGCCGAGGCTGAGCTGAGGCGCGGCGTCTCGCTGCGCCTCGACGCCGAGGTGTGCCGGCGCCTCGTGCAACCGAGCTGTGTCTTCCGCGGAGCGAGCCCGAATACGGCGTTCCAGGCCGTGCAGAGCTATGGCCGCTCGCTCGGAGAGGTGTTGATCGTGCACGTCGGCTACAACGACACTGCCGACGCCTACGCGCAGGGCATCGACCGAATGCTGCGAGCGGCAGGTGCCCAGGGGGCAGACAGCGTCGTCTGGCTGACGCTGCACGAGACGAAGAGCAGCTACCAGCGGACGAACGTCGCCATCGAACACGCTGCGAAGCGCTGGCCCCAGCTCGTCGTCGCGGACTGGAGCGCCCACAGCCGTGACGAGCCGTGGTTCCGACGCGACGGTGTCCACCTGAACGACACGGGCGCAAGCGCCCTCGCATCGTTTCTCCGGGTGCACCTGCTCGAAGCCGTCCGCCGCGCCTCCTGACGGCCGCCGGATCAGCTTGAGCTTCGAGTGAGAGAGGCCGGCGCGACTTCGTCCAACGCATTCGCGAGGAAGGCGATCTCCTCCGGCCCTCCGACGGTGATCCTGAGCGCGTCCGGCGCCCCGAACGGAGCAAGCGGGCGAACGATGACGCCCTGGCGCAGCAACGCGTGGTTGAGCGCGGCTGCGTCCTCTACCTGAACGAACACGAAGTTCGCGACCGCTGGTCCGGCCGGCTCGAGCCCGCGTTCGCGAAGAACGCCCTCGAGCACCGATCTCGCGTCGCGGTTGACCGTGCGGCGACGCGAGAGCTCCTCGCCGTCGACAAGGCTCGCCAGCGCGGCCTCCTGGCCGATGGAGCTCACGTCGAAAGCCCGCCTGACCTTGGCGATCGCACCGATGATCTCCTCCGGTCCGACGCCATAGCCGACACGCAAGCCCGCCAGACCGAAGATCTTCGAGAACGTGCGCAGGACGAGCAGGTTCGACCCTGCCCTCGCGAACTCCTCGATCGCATCCGGATAGTCGGGATCTTCCACGTACTCGAAGTACGCCTGGTCGACGACCGTCAGCACATGCGGCGGAACCTGCTCGAAGTACGCCTCGAGCTCCGCCCTGGTGCTCGTCGTCCCGGTCGGGTTGTTGGGAGCGGCGATGAAGACGAGCTTCGTGCGAGAGGTGATCGCGGCGAGAATCGCCTCCAGGTCGAAGCGGTTGTCACGCAGCGGTACGCGCACGGGAACACCGCCGAGCTTCAACGTGTCGAGCACGTAGCTCGGAAACGACGGCCAGCCGGTGATCGTCTCGTCGCCGGCATCGAGCGTCACCATGGCGAGGTAGCCGATCACGGCATCGGCGCCGGAGCAGACCGTCACGTTCTCGAAGCGAACGCCGTGTCGCTCGGCGAGCGCGTGTCCGAGCCGCCAGGCTCCGCCGTCGGGATAGCGGTTGAGCTCGAGCGTCGCGCTTGCTATCGCCTCTCGAGCAGCGGGAAAAGGGCCGAACGGCCCTTCGTTGGAAGCGAGCTTGACGACACGCTCGAGCCCGTGCTCGCGTTGAACCTCCTCTACCGGCTTGCCCGGCTCATACGGAACGAGCTCGGCGACGGCGCGGCGGATCACCGACGGATCGATGTCGCCCTGCCGGCGGCTCACGCCGCCGGAAGAGGCTCCGGGCTCACAGCGATCTCGTCGTCCACGACCCCGGGCTCCTCGTCGACGGCTGCGTCGACCTGCTCGTCGGCCTCGCCACGATGCCGGCGAACGAGCAGCGCGACGAGCCCGGCCAGGATGCCCGCAGACATCAGCCCGAGAACGAGGTAGACGGCGACCTTGGAAGCGCTGCGCTTCTTTTGCTTCCGACGGCGCTCGAGCACCTTCAGCGTTGCGTACCCGAGGACCGCGTTTCTCCTGTTGATGACACTCATGGCAGACAGGTTAACCGAAGGCGGCGAGCGTCAAACCACAGCCTTCCGCCGCGGCGGAAGGTGGATCGCGCGCTCGAGCGCGACGAGCCCCGCCTCCTTGAAGGCCTCGGAGAGCGTCGGATGGGGCGCCATACCGTCGGCGATCGTCTCGACCGTCGCCTCGGCGTCGAGTCCGACGACCGCGGCCTCGATCAGATCGGTGGCGTGCGGTCCCACGATCACGACCCCGAGGAGCTCGCCGTACGTCGTCTCGTGGATGGTCTTCACCCAGCCGGTCGTCTCGCCCATCATCACCGCGCGGGCATTCGCGACCCACGGGAAGCGGCCGACTGCGACCTTGTCCCCGTGCTGCTCGCGTGCCTCCGTCTCCGTGAGTCCCACCCCTGCGATCTCGGGATCCGTGTAGATCGGCCTTGGCACGGCGGGGTCGCCGATCCCCACGTCGTGCCCGAGGGCGTTCTCCGCGGCGATCTCGCCCTCGCGAAAGCCGGTGTGCGCGAGCTGCCAGTACCCTGCCACGTCGCCGGCGGCGTAGATATGCGGAACCGACGTGCGCCTGTGGCCGTCGGTCTGGATGCCCTTGCGCGCGTCGAAGGTGACCCCGGCCCGCTCGAGGCCGACTCCGTCCACGAGCGGCGCGCGCCCGACGGAGACCAGCATGAGGTCGCATTCGACCGTCTGACCTTCGCCGAAGTGGACGACCAGTCCCGCGCCGGTGTCCTCGACCTTCGTGCACTGCTTGCCGAGATGCAGAACCACTCCGCGCTTCGTGAACGCCTTCTCGAGCTCTTTGCTCGCGTCGCCGTCCTCGAGCGGGATCAGCGAGCTCAGCATCTCGACGATCGTGACCTCGGTCCCGAAGCGCTGGAAGATCGAGGCGAACTCGCAGCCGATGATCCCGCCCCCGAGGACGACGAGGCGCCTCGGCACTTCGGTCTGGGCGAGGAGGCCCGTCGAGTCGACACAGCGCGTCGACTCGAGCCCTGGGATCGGCGGGCGCATCGGGAACGAGCCGGTGGCGACGATCGCGCTCGTGAAGGTCACGTCCTCGCCACCCTCGACCGCCAGCGTGCGTGCGTCACGGAACTGCGCGGCACCCTTCACCCACTCGACGCCGTTCGCCTTTAAGAGCGACGCGACGCCGTTCGTCATCTGCTTGACGACCGCGTTCTTCCATTCGTTGGCTTTCGGAAAGTCAAGGGTTGGCTCCCCGGTGATCACGCCGAGCTTGGGATCGATCTCGCGCGCAGCGTGCAACGCGTGCGCGGTCTGCACCCACGCCTTCGTCGGGATACAGCCGACGCGCAGGCAGGTTCCTCCGAGCTCGGGCTCCTTCTCGATGCACCCCACGCGCGCCCCGAGCTGCGCCGCGCGAATCGCCGCGGTGTATCCGGCCGGGCCGCCGCCGAGAACGGCAACGTCGAATTCCATGGCGCGATCGTAACTGGGGTCAGGTCTTCCATGTTCCGCCTGAGTGAAACATGGAAGACCTGACCGCTAGAGCTCGCGGCGCATGGTCACGCTTTCCTCGCCGTCCTCGCGGGCGCGCGCGAACCCGTGCTTCTGCTCGTAGTAGGAGACGAGCGAGTCGTTGTGTCGCTCGACAGCGAGGCTCACCGCCAGATGACCGTCCACCTTCGCCCGCTCGTAGAGCGCGTCGAGAAGCGCGTCACCGATCCCCCGCCCTCGCCGGCTCGGCACGACCGCGATTGCGAGCTCCGGTGTCTCCTCATCCACGAACCCGTATCCCGGGTGGTCGCGTCGGAACAGCCGGTACCACGCTGCGCCGACCGGGAAGCCGTCCTCGATCGCGATCAGAGCCGTGTCGCCAACTCTTCCCCAACCCTTGACGTAGAGGGCGACCGGGCCAGGCCCATCTCCGGGCTGACGCTCACGCCAGTAGTACGCGTGGTGGAGCATGTCGCGCAGGAAGCGAACGTCCTGACGGCCGCCACGGCGGATCAACATGCAGAAAGCTTAGAGGGGCGCGGCCGCGAAGCGGACGCCTTCAGGGATCTTTCGCGCGAGCGGAATTCGCGCTCGCGGATTCCGCTCTTGCTACTAGAGGGCGAGCGCGGGCGATTCGACCAGCGTCTTCACCGTGCGCACGAACTCGGCGCCCTCCGAGCCGTCGATCGCACGGTGATCGCAGGTCAGCGTCATCGTCAGCGTGGGCCGGATCTCGAGATTGCCCTCTACGGCGACGGGGCGATCTTCGATCGAGCCGACGGCGAGGATCGCGACCTGCGGCGGATTCAGCACGGCGATGAACTGCTCGATGCCATACATGCCGAGGTTCGAGATGGTGAAGGTGCCCTCTTCGAGGTCGGGCATCTTGAGCTTGCCCTCGCGCGCGCGAGAGACGAGATCCGCGCGTGCGGCTGCGATCTCGAGCACCGACTTGCGGTCGGCGGCGCGGATGACCGGAACGACAAGACCGCTGGGAGCCGCAACGGCGACGCCGATGTTCGCGCGCGAGTAGCGATGAATCTGCCCGTCGACGAAGAGTGCGTTCACCGCACGGTGGCGCTGCAGAGCCACTGCGACCAGACGCGTGAGGACGTCATTCACCGTCGGCTTCGTCTCGCCCTCGCGCAGAAGCTCGACCATACGTTCGCGAGTCGAGGTGAGCTCGGAGGCGTCAGCGGTTACCGACAACTGGAAGACCGGGGCCGCCCAGGCGTCAGTCAGGCGACGCGCGATCGTCCGGCGGATCGAGGTGAGCTCGACGACCTCGATCTCGGCTTCGGCCTGGGGAGCTGCGCTCGCAGCGGCGGCAGCCACTGGCGGGACGCCGTCGCCCGCCTTCTCCACGTCCTCCGCGATGATCCGGCCCTCGGGACCCGTGCCGCTCAACGCCGCGAGATCGAGACCGCGCTCGCGGGCGATACGCCGAGCCAGTGGGCTCGCCTTGATCCGCTCGCCTTCGGCACGCGTCGGAACCGAAGCGGCTTCGGAGCCGGCCACTTCCTCGCCTTGTAACCGACTGCTACTTGGGGATTCGTCCTCGGACGTCTTGGTGGACGGTGGCGCGTCCTGGTCGCCGCCGTCTTCAGTCGTGGGCTCCTCGCTCGCTGGCGCGTCCTCGGCAGGTGCCTCGACCGGAGGAGCAGCGCTGTCTCCATTTTCGCCCTGCGCGCCCGCAAGAAGCTCGGACACGTCCTCGTCAGCCGAGCCGATCACCGCGACCGTGGCGCCTACGCTCGCCTCGCCTTCGGAGACGACGATCTTGAGCAGGACGCCTGCCGCGTCCGCCTCGACCTCCTGCGTCACCTTGTCCGTGTCGAGCTCGAAGAGCGGCTCGCCCTTCGCCACCTGATCGCCCTCGGACTTGAGCCACCGGACGATCGTGCCCGCCTCCATGCCCTGCCCGAGACGCGGAAGCTTGATCTCGGTCGCCATGGCTCCGCCTGCCTCAGGCCCTCGCGACCGTGCGCTTGATCGCACCGAGAACGTCCTCGACCTGCGGGACGACGTACTGCTCCATCACGGGAGCGAACGGGAGGGGGGCGAACTTCGAGCCGACGCGCTCGATGGGAGCGTCGAGCCAGTCGAAAGCGGCATGCTGGATCACCGCCGCGAGCTCGGCCCCGAACCCGCCGCGGACGACCGCCTCGTGCGCGGTCACACAGCGATTGGTCTTCTTCACGGAGGCGATGATCGTCTCCTCGTCGAGCGGAAGCAGCGTGCGCGGGTCGACGACCTCGACCGAGATGCCGTCCTTCTCCGCCTCCTCGGCCGCCTGGAGCGCGTCGTGCACCAGCCGGCCGGTCGCGACCACGGTCACGTCCTTGCCCTCTCGGTGGATGCGCGCCGTGCCGAGCGGAATCGGCTCGAGCTCGTCCGGGACCTCGCCCTTCAGCGGATACAGCGTGCGATGCTCGAAGAAGACGACCGGGTTGTCGTCGTAGATCGCCGACCACAGCAGGCCACGGACATCCTCCGGGGTCGAGGCGAACACGACCTTCAGGCCGGGAACGTGCACGAACCACGACTCGAGCTGCTGCGCGTGCTGCGCGCCGGGGGACCAACCAGCGCCGCCCTGCGTACGAATCGTCAGCGGCACCTTCACCTGACCGCCCGACATCGTCCGGTGCTTCGCCGCCTGGTTGACGAGCTGCTCCATGGACAGAGTGAGGAAGTCCTCGTACATGATCTCGACGACGGGCCGCATGCCCTGGATCGCCGCCCCGATCCCGCTGCCGACGATCGCCATCTCCGAGATCGGCGTGTTCCGGATCCGCACCGGGCCGAACTCGTCGAGAAGGCCTTGGGTCACGGCCATCGAGCCGCCCATCTCGGCGATGTCCTCGCCCATCAGGAAGACGCTCTCATCCTCACGCAACGCCCGGGAGAGGGCGTCGCGGACAGCTTCGCGGTAGGTCAGCTCAGGCATAGACGTTCGCGAGCGCGTCCTCGGGCTTCGGATCGGTCCCGGCCTTCGCGAACTCGACGGAGGCCTCGACCTCGGCGGTGACCTCGGCGTCGAGCGCGTCGAACTCGTCCTCGGAGAGCTCGAGTCGCGCGCGCAAGAGCTCGATCGGGTCTTTCGTCGCCTTCGCCTCCTTGATCTCCTTCTTGTCGCGGTAGACCTGTGGATCACCGACGTAGTGCCCCACGAGCCGGTACGTGCGCAGGTGGAGCAGAACCGGCCCGGATCCGGAGAGCGCGTGCTCCCGCGCGGCCAGCGCGGCGAGGTAGACCGCCTCGACGTCCTGCCCGTCGGCCTCGATCAGCTTCATTCCGTAGGCCAGCGCGCGCTTACCGAGCTCGTCGACCGGAAGCGGCAAGTGCTGCTTCGCCGGCGTCGACTCGGCCCAGCCGTTGTTCTCGAGGACGAAGATCGCGGGAACCTTCCAGAGCTGGGCGAGGTTCATGGACTCGTGGAAGGTGCCGGCATTCGTGGCCCCGTCGCCGAAGAACGCCACCGCGACGCGCTTCTCGCCACGCATCTGGAACGCGAGCGCCGCGCCCACGATGCCTGGGATTCCGCCCGCGACGACCGCGTTCGCGCCGAGATTTCCGACCTCGACGTCGTAGAGATGCATCGAGCCCCCATAGCCGCGGGAACAGCCCTCGGTCTTGCCGTACAGCTCGGCCATGATCCGCTCGACCCGAGTGCCCTTGGCGATCGAGTGGCCGTGGGCGCGGTGCGTGGACGCGATCACGTCCTCGCGCTCGAGCGCGGCGCACACTCCCGACGCAACGGCCTCTTGACCGATCGCGACGTGCAAGAAGCCCGGCAGCTCGCCCGCGCGAAAGCGCTCCTCGACCTTCTCCTCGAAGCGCCGGATCAGGAGCATCTCGCGGAAAAATCCGCGCATACCTTCCTTCGACACCCGCCCTCCACCGGAGCCGGCCTTCTCTTCGACCGCGGTCATGAACCGGCCATTATGCTGATCCGCTCTCGGGGGCTGCTGTTTGCCCTGTTTACCGCGCGGGTAGGCACGTCGTCGATGAAAGACAAAAGACGCAGTCCTGTGTTTCTCCTGGTGGGAGCGGCCGCGATAGGTGCGTTCGTCGCACGCGTGATCGACTGGCGGAGTCATGCCCACCCCCGCTAACGGCGGCGTTGGCAGCGTCATCCACGAGGTCGCCGAGCGCGCGAGCGCCTTGGCGCGGCTCGAGGCCGAGCTCGCGATCTTGGAGCTCCGGAGGAAGATCACCTCGCTCGGCATCGGTGGGGCTCTCGTGCTCGGCGCAGGAATCCTCGGGCTCTTCGCCGTCGGTTTCCTTCTCGCAACCGCCGCAGCCGGGCTCGCAATCTTTCTCGACACCTGGCTTGCCCTGCTCATGGTCGCTGGCGGACTGCTCGTCTTGACGGCCGTGGCCGCGGCAGTCGGCATCTCCACGCTCAAGCGGGGAGTACCGCCGATTCCCGAGCGTGCCGTGAATGAGGCGAAGCTGACAGCGAGCGTGCTGAGAGGAAGCGACCGTGGCTGAGTCCCGAAGCCCTGAGGTGGTGCGAAGGGAGATCGCGGTCGAGCGCGAGCGGCTCGCCGCAGCCGTCGACGAGTTGCGTAACCGCGTCGGTGATGCTACGAACATGCGACGTCAGGTCGGCTCCCGGATTTCCGTGCTCGCGCCCGCAGCGTTCGCAACCGCCTTCGTCGTCTCAGGCGGCATCGGAGCGACGATGCGCTACTTCGCGCGCCGCGGCCGCGACCGCTGACTCCCGCTCCGACCCCGGCCCCGACCCGTCGAGAGCATCCCCTGCCGCCCCAGCGAAGCGCGCCTCCGCCGCGGTTGACAAAGCTCCGCGACCTGTCTCGCGGTGATTGGATCGCAATTCTCAAACGCGCCGTCACGGAGTCGCTCGACGACGGCGTCCCCATGACCGCTTCGGCGGTCGCGTACAGCTCCTTCTTCGCGATCCCGTCCACGCTGCTGCTCGCGCTCGGTCTCTTCACGCTCGTCTCGAGCGCAGAGACGATCCGGGACTTCATGGATCGACTCGACGCCTTCATGCCCGCGGACGCTACGCAGCTTCTCGGCGACAGCCTGGCGCGCCTCGAGGAACAGCCCTCGACCGGAATCCTGATCACGCTCCTCGGGCTCGTGCTCGCGTTGTGGGCATCGACGAGCGCAATGACCACCTACATGGCCGCGCTCTCGAGCGCCTACGACCGCAAGGACACGCGCGGCTTCGTCCGCAAGCGACTGGTCGCGTTGGGACTCGTCGCGGTGATGGGAGGCGCCGTCGCGCTCGTCGTCTTCCTCCTGATCCTCGGCCCCTACGCGCAACGGGGTGTCGGAAATCTGCTCGGGATCGAGAGCGTGCTCTCCTGGGCTTGGTGGGTCCTCCAGTGGCCGCTGCTCTTCGCCGGCCTGCTGGCGGCGTTCGTGGTTCTGCACTACTTCGGCCCCGACGTCGAGCGTCGCGGCTGGCGGTTCGTCATACCCGGGGCGACGATCGCCGTCGTCGTGTGGGTGCTCGTCTCGCTCGCGTTCGCCCTCTACACCGGCCTCTTCGCGTCGTACAACAAGACGTGGGGATCGCTTTCCGCCGTCATCGTCACGTTGACCTGGCTGTGGCTCACCGCCGTCGCCTTGCTCTTCGGGGGTGAGGTGAACGCGGAGGTCGCGGAGCAAGCCGAAGAACGCGAATCGACGTCGGAGCTCACGTAAGCTGATCGGCCGATGCAGGCGGCGGGCCAATGGAAGCTGATCGAGCGAGATCTCGGGGCCGACTGGGACGAGGCGCACTTCGTGTTCTCGGTCGAGGATCCGGGCTCCATCGGCGCTGCTGCGGCGGTTCTCGCCCCCCTGAGCCCCGGCCGCGCTGGTGGACAGCTCCGCTTCCAGGTCAGGCGCGAAGGAGGGGGCCCCGACAAGATCCGGAACCTGGTCGGACGGCTCGACCGGAAGCGCATCTGGGGCACGCTCACGCTGGTCGAGTCGAGCGCTGAGGCCCGCCCGACCGCAACTGGCGTCGAGCCGGTGGAGCTGCCAGGCCTCGTCGAGAGCTGGGATGCCGCACTCGCAGTCCTTCCTCCGGGCTGGCGGGATCTTCTTTGCGAGCTCGAGATCGACTCGACGGACTACCTTCCACGCGCGGCGCTGCTCGGCGCACCGTTGAATCCGACGCGGAATCCCGAGACGATCGCGCTTCGCTTTCGAGTCTCCTCGGGTGTGGGCTACGGAACGTCGCCGGGAATGGCGCGGCGCTGCCTGGAGCGAATCGAAGGCGACGGGATCACAGGCGGCGTGAGCGTGTTGAAGGTGCTTTCCGACACCGGAAACGAAGCCACCTTGGGGCCGGTCTGGCGTGTCGCCGGGCACTCCGTCTAGGCGCGAGAAGATCCCCTAGGGCATCGGCTTAGCGGACGATCTTCGCCGACCCGCGCATTCCGAAGGCGGCGTGCGGGTCACACAGGAAACGGAACGTCCCTGTGCGCTTCAGCGCGACCTTCCAAGTCTGCACCCCCCTGAAGGCGAGGGGGCTGGTCTTGCGGTTGTAGCCCGGAGCCATGATGTGCACGTTGTGATCGCTCCCGCGGTCACGGACGGTCACCGTGTACGTGCCGAGCTTCATGCTCTTCACCGCTTTGCCGGCCGCGGTCTTCAGGGTGATGACCTGGGATGGTCCCGCCGTGAGCAGGAGCTTCGTCTTCGCGGTGATAGCGGGCGACGGAGACGGATTTGCCGGCGGTGGCGCCGGATTCCCCACCACGAACTTGTCGCCGAGTGTCGGGTGCGGGTCGCAGAAGTACGAGTAGTTTCCGTCTCTGAAGGTCACCGTCCAGTTGACCGTCCCCGTGAACGCGACCTCAGTTCGCTCGTCGACCCCCGGCCCTTGCAGATGGAATGTGTGGACGTCAGCGAGATCGCGCACCTGAACGTCGTACGTGCCCGGGTCGAGCTTTGTCACCTTGTTGCCCTGCGCGTCTCGGAATGAGATCTCGAACTCGGGTCCGACCGTGCCGAACAGCTTCGGGTTCTGCGCCTGGACCGCCGCTCCGTCGGCCGCTCCGAGGAGCGCGGCGACGGCGACCGCGACGGCGAGCGCGACGGCACGGGTCATCGCTGCACCTTACGGGCCGTTCCCGTGATCGGATTGCTCATGCCCTCAGCTCCGCCCCGAAATCCTCGGCCAGCGCAGCGACGATACGGCCACGAAGCTCGGCCGCCTCCTCGTCCGTGAGCGTGCGCTCGGGAGACTGGAACGTGAGGTGGATCGCGGCTGACTTCTTCCCCGGCCCCACCTGCTCTCCCCGGTAGACGTCGAACACGCGCGCCTCGCGAAGCAGCGGCCCCGCCGCCGAGCGAGCGGCCTCCACCAGCGCGCCGACTTCGACATCCTCTCCGACGGAGACGGCGATGTCCTGGTGGATCGCCGGGTACGTGATCACGTCCTCGTACGAAACCGGGTCGCGCGCAGCGCGGGCGAGCTTCTCGAGGTCGAGCTCGAAGACGCCCCACACTCCGTCGAGGAGCGCGGGATGGAGCTCGCCCACGACTCCGGCCTCGATCTGCGCTGCCTTTCCGGGATGGAGCAGCGGATGCCGCGCGCGCGACCAGGAAGCATCGGCATGGAGCGAGCGCAGGAGCGCCTGCACCACTCCCTTGACGTGGAGGAAGCCTCCTTCGGCGACGCCCGCGACGCACACCCGCTCATCCGGTAGCTCAGCCTCTCCCTTCGGGAGGTAGACGCGCGCCACCTCGAACAGCGCGACGGGCGCGTTGCCGACCTCGGCGTTCCGCCGCGCCACTTCGACCAGCGAGGGCAGAAGCTCTGTTCGCAAGAGCGCGAGCTCGACGGTGATCGGCTCCTGCAGCCGAAGCGCGCCCGCATCGCGATCCTGCTCGACCAGGGACGGGGTGTACACCTCCGAGCAGCCGAGCGCGGCCAGCGTGTCCTCGACCCTCCTGCGTACCCGCTGCGCTCGGTCGAGCCGCCCGGACATCTCCCGTCGAACGGGGAGCGTGAACGGCACTTCGGCGAGATGGAAGCGGGCGACCTCCTCGATCAGGTCGACCTCGCGGACGAGATCGCGGGCGCGCCACGTGGGAACGACGTACTCGCCGTCGCGCCGCTCGTTTCCAAGCCGCGTGAGGATGTCCTCCTGCTCCTCCTCCGTCACCTCCAGTCCCATGAACGCGCTCGCCTTCTCGGGCTGGAACCGAACGACAGGTCGCTCCGGCAGCTCTCGCTTCGCATCGGTATGCCCCACGAACCGAGCTCCTGTGAGGGAGACGATCAGCTCGGTCGCCCAGGCGGCGGCCTGCTCCGCGAGGTACGGGTCGACGCCCTTCTCCCAGCGGTTCGAGCCCTCCGTTCGCAGCCGGAGGCGCTCCGATGTTCGCCACAGCCCCGTGGGCTCGAAGTTCGCGGCCTCGAGCAGGACCTCGGTCGTCTCGTCGGTGATCTCCGTGTCTTCACCCCCCATGATCCCCGCGAGCGCGACCGAGCGCTCGGCGTCGGCGATCATCAGGTCGGAGGGATCGAGGTCGCGCTCGACGCCGTCCAGAGTTCTCAACTTCTCGCCGGGGCGCGCGCGGCGGACGACGATCTTCCCGCCAGCGAGTGTCGTCTGGTCGAACACGTGCAACGGGTTCCCGAGCCCCAGCATCACGTAGTTGGTCACGTCGACGACGTTGGAGATCGGCCGCATTCCCGCGGCGTCGAGGCGGGAGCGGAGCCAGAGCGGCGACGGACCGATCCTGACGTCGCGGAGGAGCCGGCCGATGTAGCGCGGACAGCCTTCGAAGTCCTCGATGGTCACATCGACGACCTCGTTGCCCACCGGCGCCGGATCATGGCCCGGCGGCGACGCGAGATCCAGCCGGAACAGCGCAGCGACCTCGCGGGCGACGCCGTAGATGGAGAGTAGATCCGGACGGTTCCCGGTGATCTCGAGATCGAGAACGACGTCCTGGAGCGTGAGCACGTCGCCGAGCGGCGTCCCGGGCTCTCCGTCGTCCAGCACGATGATCCCGCTCGAGTCTTGTCCGAGCTCGAGCTCCTGCTCGGAGAGGATCATGCCGGCGGACTCCTCGCCGCGAAGCTTGCGGCGCTCGAGCACGAGCCCTCCCGGAAGGGTGGCGCCAGGGAGGGCGACGGCGACGGTGGCGCCGGCGCCGAAGTTCCAGGCGCCACAGACGATCTGGTACGGCTCCGACTCCCCCACGTCGACGACGCAGAGCTGGAGCCGGTCCGCGTTCGGATGCTTGGCCGCCTCGAGCACCTTGCCTAAGCGGAAGAGCCCGAGGTTGCCGTTCTCGTCCTGGACGCCACGCCGCTCGATCCCGGCGACGACCGCCGTCGAGATATCGAGCCGCGCGGCCAGATCCTCGACTGGCATCTCGAGCGCGACATAGTCACGAAGCCAGGACAGCGGTACGCGCACTAGAACTGCCTCAAGATCCGCAGGTCGTTCTCCCAGAAGGGGCGGATCTCCGGGATGCCGTGGCGGAGCTGAGCCGCCCGCTCGATTCCACACCCGAAGGCGAATCCGCTCCATTCGTCGGGGTCGATACCGACGTTCGCGAGGACTTGCGGATCCACCATGCCCGATCCCCCGAGCTCGATCCAGCCCGTGTACTTGCACGTGCGGCAACCCTCCATCTCGCAGATCGGGCAGGAGACGTCGGGCTCGAGCGAGGGCTCGGTGAAGGGAAAGAAGTGCGTTCGAAACCGCACTTGACGCTGCTCGCCGAATAGCGCTCGCATCACGTGCCGCAACGTCCCTTTGAGATCGGAGAGCGTCAGGTTGCGGTCGATGGCAAGCCCTTCGAACTGATGGAAAATCGGGAAGTGCGTGGCGTCCGGGGCGTCCCGCCGATACACACGGCCAAGCGAGACCATGAAGATCGGTGGCTTCTTCGCCTCCATGACGTGGATCTGCGAGGGTGACGTCTCGGTTCGCAGCAGGCGAACAGGATCGAAAAACAACGTGTCGCGGTGCGAGCGCGAGGGGTGCGCAGGCCCGAACGCGAGCTGGTCGAAGTTGTAATGGACGGTCTCGACCTCGCGGTCGTCGATGACCTCGTAGCCGAGACCGAGGAACGCGTCCTCGACGATCCGGCGGGTGAGCGTCGTCGGATGCAGCGTTCCGAGGCGGCGCTCCTCGCCGGGCAGAGTGACGTCGACCTTGTCCTCGGTCAGCTGCCGGTCGAGCTCGGCTCGACGCAAATTCTGCTCGCGACCGTCGATCGCGTCCTCGAGCCGCTGGCGGAGCGAGTTCAGCGCCATGCCCGTCTCACGGTCCCGGACGTCGCGAAGCGCGAGCTTGAGCTCGCTCTTGCGGCCAAGGTACTCGACCCGGACGCGCTCGATCTCGTCCGTCGAGCCGGCGCCTGTAGCAGCGGCAAGCGCGTCCTTCTCGAGGTTGTGCACGTCCATGAGAGTGAGCGAGGTTAGCTTTCGCGCCTCACTCGCGCATGGGGCGCAGCACTCCGACGTATACGCCTGCGAACACGAGGAGTCCGCCGAAAACGAGCCCGAGGCCGATGGCCTCGTCGTCGAGCCAGGCCGAGAGCGCGACGGTGACGACGGGGATGAGGAGGAACTGGTACGACGTGCGGGATGCGCTCCAGCGCTCGAGCACGAACAGGTAGAGCACGAACACGACAACGGAGCCGACTACCGCGAGATACGCGAGCGCCGCCCACGTCTCACCGTCGCGAGGGAGCTGGCGGGTCTCGCCGGCGAGAGCCGACCCGACGAGCAGGAGAGCAGCGCCGGTCGCCATCCCCGTCGCGTTCATGGTCACGGGGTGCACTCGCGGGAAGCGACGCACAACCACCGCCGCCTGCGCGAAGCAGAGCGCGCTACCCACGGCCGCGAAAAGGGAGACAAGCGGCACCGTGTCGGGCAGCGATGTTCGCGACATCACGAAGATGCCGGCGAGCCCTAGAAGGGCGCCGACGAGGGCGGCGAAACGCAAGCGCTCCTGGCGTTGGAGGACAGCGAGCACCAGCGTCGCGAGAGGCACGAGTGCGAGGACGATCTGGCCGAAGCCCGCTTGGAGTTCGACCAGCGCGTAGTACGCCAGACCGAACGCCGCGCCGATGTTCAGCGACCCATACAGCACGGCGCCGATCGCCGCTATTCCTCGTGGAAATGCAAGACGTAGTACCGCCATGACTCCCACGAGCAACGCCGCAGCGAGCGAGAACCGCAAAGTGGCGCCCCAAAGCGGGTCGAGCTCGCGATTGCTAAAGCGAATCGCTACCGCGTTGCCTCCTGCGAGAACGGCGCTTGTTACAAAGGCCGCGAGCACCACGCGTCCGTCGCCGCCGTTCATTTACCAACCCTACGACGACGGTCGTCCGCTGCTTGAATCGCGTTGTGGGCTACGACGGATTCGCGCCGATCTACGACCGCTGGTCGGCGGACATGACCGAGGACATCGAGTTCTACGTAGAGCTCGCGCGCGAAGTCGAGGGACCGATAGTGGAGCTCGCCGTCGGTACTGGACGGGTCGCGATCCCGATCGCGGAGCTCACCGGGCGGAAGGTGATCGGCATCGACTCGTCGCCCGCGATGCTCGCGGTCGCGCGAGAACGTGCCGCCAGCGCCGGCGTCGAGCTCGATCTTCGGGAAGGCGATATGCGCGACTTCTCGCTCGAGGAGCCGGCTGCGCTCGTCATCTGCCCGTTCCGCTCGCTCCTCCATCTCCCCACGTGGAGCGACCGGCGTCGGGTGTTCGAACGGGTGGCCGCAGCTCTTCGCCCCGAAGGCCGTTTCGCGTGGAACGCTTTCGCGTTCGACCATCGCATCGCAGACCCGCTCGACGGCCAGTGGCAAGAGGAGCCCATCAGACATCGAATTGACTACGCGCCCGCCGACAGCCGCATTGACATCGCCGTCGAGGACGGCCCGCACATCTCGCTCTGGTGGGTGTCACGCAGTGAATGGGAGGGGCTGCTCGAGGTCTCGGAGCTCGAGATCGAGGCGCTCTACGGCTGGTTCGACCGGCGCCCGTTCGACCACGAAAGTCGCGAGTTCGTCTGGGTGGCCCGCAAGCGCGGATGACCCTGTACGACGAGATCGCGCGCTTCTACGACCCCTGGAGCCGCTCCGTGACCGAGGACGTGGGCTTCTACGTCGACCAGGCGCTCGCCTCTGGCGGCCCCGTCGTCGAGCTGGCTGTCGGGACCGGCAGGATCGCCGTCCCCATCGCGCAGGCGGGAGTCTCCCTGATCGGGGTCGACTCCTCACCCGGGATGCTGGCGGTCGCGCGGGAGGCGGCGGAAATAGCAGGCGTACGTGATCTCCTCGATCTCCGCGTAGGTGACCTTCGCGAACCGCCCGTCTCCGAACGCGTGCCGCTCGTCATCTGTCCGTTTCGGTCCCTCCTGCACATGGAGACCGAGGAGGAGAAGCTGCGCGCGCTTCGCGCCGCCCGTTCGCTCCTGGAATCGGGAGGGCGCTACGTCTTCGACGTGTTCGCGCCGAGCCGCGACGACATCGTGGAGACGCATGACCGCTGGCTCGAGCGCGAGCCGGGCATCTACGAGCGCGCCGCGTGGGACGAGGGATCGCGGACGCTCTCACTGTCTGTTCGCTCAGGGGACGCGTCGGTGACGTTCGGCCTGCACTGGCTCTCCGCTCCGGAGTGGCTGCGCCTGCTCGACGAGGCCGGATTCGAGGTGGAGGCGCTCTACGGCTGGTTCGACTCGAGGCCGTACAAGGACGACGAGGACATGGTCTTCGTCTGTCGCAGGCGCGGGGTCAGGCTTTAGCCTGATCCCGTCTTTAGGTTGCTTCACCCGGCAGGCACGACCGCCTAACCTTCAACGCTAGGTCAGGCTGAAGCCTGACCCCATCGGGTACGAGCTCGATCGGGTCACCGAGAGCGATCTCTCCGCCCTCGACGACGTGAGCCAGCATGCCGCGCTTGTCGTCGAGCTCGGCGCGCAGTCCTTCGCGTAGCTCGTCCATCCGGTGGCAGGGATCGCACACCATCGTGATCTCGAGTAGAGCTCCGCCGACCTTGACGTGCTGACCGACCGGCCACGATTGGACGTCTGCCCCTTCGACCGTCACATTCTCGCGGATCGCTCCCGGCGCCACGCCGACCGCGTCCAAGTGCTCCTTGGAGACGAGCAACACCTCGCGCCGGGGTGGGTTCCCATGCGCGCAACCTTCGAGCCCCTGATTCTCGATTGCCAGCACGCGCGCTCGCGCCTTCGAGCGCCCACTCTTGCGACCCGGTGACACGAAAAGACCGGTCACGGTTGCCATCCGTCCAGCCTATCCATAGAGTCGGCTCGTGATCTGGATCATTGTCGTCCTCGCGGTCATTCTCGTGATCGCAGTCGTCCTCGTCCTGCTCTACAACAACCTGGTTCGCCTCCGGAACCGGGTCGACAACGCCTGGGCGCAGGTCGAGGTGCAGCTCAAGCGGCGCTGGGACTTGATCCCGAACCTGATTGAGACGGTGAAGGGCTACGCCGCGCACGAGCGCGAGACCTTCGAGGCCGTGACCGCCGCCCGCGCACGGGCTCAGCAGGCGGGGACACCCGCCGAGACCGCGCAGGCGGAAGGCATCTTGGGTGCCGCGCTTGGCCGCCTCCTCGCCGTAGCGGAGGCGTATCCCGAGCTGCAGGCCGACGAGAACTTCCGGCAGCTCCAGACGGAGCTCGCGGAGACCGAGAACCGCGTGGCAACAGCTCGCCAGGTCTACAACGACACGGTTCTGACCTACAACAACGCGATCCAGACTTTCCCTGGCTTGGTCATCGCGGGTCCGTTCGGGTTCAGCATCCGCGAGTTCTTCGAGGTCGAAGAGGAGGCACAACGGGAGGTCCCGGTCGTCGGTTTTTAGTGCGCGCGAAGCAAACCCCTTCATATAGGGGCATATCCGGAGGCCTCGGGGGTTGATACCGGTAGCGCCGCAATCAAGGCTGCGTGTGTTGCTCGTCGCGAGCGCCGCAGCGCTTGTCGCGCTCGCGATCGCACCGACAGCCCTTGCGCAGTCCTACGAGCTCGTCGCGTCCGACGTTCAGACACAAGTCGGAACCGACGGCCGCGTCGGAGTCGAGGAGCGACTCACGGTCGCATTCGGGAGCGACTTTCCGTTCACGTACGGCTTCCGTGAGATCCCTTACCGAAGCGGCGAGCGAATCTCGGACGTCACGGTGCTCGAGAACGGGCGCGCGTTCGGCCCCGGCGCCCCGACGGAGCTCGAGCCAGGCGGTCCAGCCGGGACGTTCGGCATTCGCGATCTCGGCGGCAAGATCCGGGTCGTCTGGCGTTTCCGAGCGACGGGCGAGACACGCACGTTCACGATCCGCTACCGCTTCGGCGGTCTGGCGATCGGTTACGACGATGTCGTGGACGTCAACCTCAAAGTGTGGGGAGACGAGTGGGAGCAATCGCTCGGGCGCCTCAGCGCAGCGACCTCAGGCCCGGGACGGGTCGTCCGTGCCTGGGGTCATCCGGTGTGGGTTCGTGGCGATGTCACGCTCGCACGGCCACGCGCGCTCCTGCGTGCGCTCGACGTGCCCGCCAGGCAGTTCGTCGAGCTCAGGACCCTGTACCCGCGGGGTGCTTTCTCCTCGACTGCGGGCATGCGTGTCGAGGACGGCCCTGGACTCGCGAAGATCGTCGCCGAGGAGCGGGCGGATGCAGAGGAATACGCGAGAGATCAGGAGCGGATCGACGAGCTCAAGTCGAAGCCGCTCCGCACGGGTCTCGTTGTGCTCGGGCTCGCAATCCTTCCCGCGCTCATCGTCATCGGGGCGGTGTTCTGGTTCCTCGGCCGCGAGCGGCGCACTCGCTATGACCGGGAGTACGAGCAGGAGCCGCCGACCAACACCGAGCCGGCCCTCATCCCCATGCTGCTTCGACAGGGCGGCGAGGCAGGGTCGTACGAGTTCACGGCGACGCTCTTCGACCTAGTCCGGCGCGGCGTCTACAGGGCGACGCCGACGACCACGGAGCGGAAGATCTGGGGCGGGCTCCGCACGCAGACGGTCTCCGATCTCGAGCTCTCGGCGGGCGAGAGAGCGGATCTGACTCCCTGGGAGCATTACGTCGCCGAAGTCGTCGATGCGGTGCTGGACGGCGGCTCGGAGCGGCTCTCGAACTTCCGTGAACGAATCGAGGGCGAGCGGGAGTCGATGTCCGGGCGCTTCGACTCGTTCAAGTCGGCAGTTGGTCGAGAGGCCGATCGGCGAAGCTGGTTCCGCTCGCTGGGCGTCGTACCGCTCGTTGCCGCCGGAGTGTTGCTCGCGCTCGTGGGAGCGCTGCTCTTCTTCCTGGCACAGGACGGCTGGCGCTCGGTGTACCCACGCTACTCCGACGTCGTGCTCGTCGGCGTCGGCATCAGCCTGGTCGTGAATGCCGCGCTGCTCGGCGCGACGGTCGTCTTCGGACGTCGCCTCTGGCGCAGGCGCTCGCCATCTGCGCAGACGGAGGCCGAGCGCTGGGACGCCTTCCGCCGCTACCTGACCGACTTCCCGCGCCTTCAGGAGGCGCCGCCCGCGACGCTTGTTCTCTGGGAGCGCTTCCTCGTCTACGGGATCGCGTTCGGCATCGCCGAGCGCGTGCTGCAGGGCGCGCAGATCCACATGCCCGAAGCGCTCCACCAAGCGAGCACGATCTACTGGATCTCGCCCAGCGGTGACCTGAGCTCCGGCGTCACCAGCCTCTCGATCGGCGATCTGACCTCGGGCTTCGGCAGCGCGCTCGCGCCGCCCAACTCGGGCTCGGGAGGTGGCGGAGGCGGGTTCTCGGGGGGCGGCGGCGGTGGCGGCGGCGGCGGAGGTGGCGGGTTCGGCTAGCTGGCTGGCGCAGATCGGAATCCGCTCGCGCGGATTCCGATCGCGCGAACATCCCTGAAGCCAACCGCTTCGCGGCCGGGTCCGAAGGGGAATCTTGCGAGGACAGCGCGCGCTCGGCACCATGAGAACCGTGGAGGACGATCTCCCCCTGACTCATGCCGACGTGCAGGCGATCATGGAGTCGCTCTTCGATATCCGTGCCGGAGTGGATTATCTGGTGACTGTCGTACAAGGAGACGAAGACGATGAATCCGAGGAAGAGGAAGAGGATTGAGGAGCGTCACGCCGAGTGGTTGAGGACCGATCCGCTCCAACAGCGGCTACGGGAGCGGATCGCGTATCACAAGGCTCGGGCCGAAGCCGAAGAGCGGGGTCGAGGAACAGAGCGGCGCGAGAGCTCATAGAGCGCGATCGCCCCAGCCGCAGCCACGTTCAGCGACTCGGCGTCGCCGGGGAGTGGGATCGTCGCCTTGTAACAGTCTGTTACCAGGCGTTCAGGCAGCCCTTCGCGTTCCGAGCCCAGGAGCATCGTGAGCGGAGGTTCGACGTCCACGTCGGCAAGCGGCATGCCGCCGTGCGCAACCAGCGCGACGCAGCGACCGGGAGCGACGTCCCAGTGGACGAGTGGCACGCGGAAGATCGCGCCGGCCGACGCACGCAGCGCTCTCGGGCCGAGCGGATCCGCGCACTCCGGCGACAGCGACACCGCGGCGCCGAACGCGTCCGCGGTCCGCAGGAGCGCGCCCACGTTTCCCGGATCCGTTACGCGCCAGAGAGCGACCGTCACGTCTCGCGTGCCGACCGGCAGGTCGGCCCTCCTGAAGATCCCGATGACACGCGGCGCGTGCCCGAGAGTCGACACCTCGGCCAAGAGCTCGCCGACCACGTTTTCTCCCGCGACGAGCAGCTCGACCGGCTCGATCGCCGCTTCACGCGCCGCCTCGACCAGATCTTCGGTCTCGACCGCGAAGAGCCCGCTCTCTTCGCGGTGCTTGCGCGCAGCAAGGAGCCTCCGGACGAGCCGGACCTTCTCGTTCTGACGCGACTCGATCAAGAGCTCCTAACGCAATGAACGGCCATGACGGACGATCATCGCGCTAGAAGCTATGCCGCGGAAGACGCGGACTCGAGCGCAGCGTTTGCCTTCTCCGCGACCACCGAGAACGCCTTCGGGTCGGACACCGCAATGTCGGCCAGCGACTTGCGGTCGAGCTCGATTCCCGCCAGCCGCACACCCGCCATGAAGCGGTTGTAGGAGAGGCCATTCGCGCGCGCGGCCGCGTTGATGCGAATGATCCAGAGCGATCGGAACGTCCGCTTCTTCACCTTCCGGTCGCGATACGCGTACACCAGCGAGCGATCGACCTGCTCCTTCGCGTACTTGTAGTTCGACTTCTTGAGCCCTCTGTAGCCCTTCGCCTGCTCCAAAACCTTGGCGCGCTTCTTGCGCGCGTGCACCGCCCTCTTTACCCGAGGCATCTCAGTCTCCCCTCAAGAGCTTCTGAACGCGCTTGACGTCGCTCTCGGCGACGTCGTACATCTTTCGAAAGCCGCGCCTACGCTTCGACGACTTCTTCTCGAGGTTGTGGCTCTTCATGGCGTGCCGGCGCAGGATCTTCCCTGTCCCCGTCACCTTGAACCTCTTCCTCGCTCCCGACGAGGTTTTCATCTTTGGCATCGGTCTTCACTCCCACGTTTCTCAATGGCGCCAGAACCATGACCATGTTGCGTCCGTCGAGGATCGGCTGTTGCTCGATCGATCCGAGCTCCTTCACATCCTCGGCGAGCCGCATGAGGAGGTTTCGGCCCCGTTCCGGGTGGAGCGTCTCGCGCCCCCGGAACATGATCGTGACCTTCACCTTCGCTCGCTGACCGAGAAAGCGCACGACGTGCCCCTTCTTGGTCTCGTAGTCATGGGTTCCGATCTTTGGTCTGAGCTTGATCTCCTTGACTTGGATCTGGAGCTGGTGCTTACGAGCCTGCTTCGCGCGCTGCTCTTGCTCGTAGCGGTACTTCGAGTAGTCCATCACCCGCGCGACGGGCGGATCGGCACCTGCGGCCACCTCGACGAGGTCGAGCCCCTTCTTGAACGCGAACTCGAGCGCTTCCTTCGTCTCCGTGATCCCGACCTGTCCTCCGTTCTCGTCCACGAGGCGGACTCGCGGCACGCGGATCTCCTCGTTGATGCGCTCCTCCCGCTTTCGCGGAACGACCCGGTCCAGGCTGGGCCGGCGGCGGCGCGGTCTCAAAAGCTAATCACCAGACTCTCGATTCCCTCCTCGTATACGACAAAACCGCTGCAAGCAGCGGCATGATCCTCATCGACCGATCGGCTCGGTTGAACCCCCGCGAGGCTTGCTCGTGGAGGTGAGGAAGCTGCTCCGCTCCTGCTTGCAGAGCGAGGATGGTAGCAGCATCGCCTCGGATCGTCGGTCGATGCTCCTGCAACGGATTCCACCCTCCGTAGGGACAGGGCATGCCTGGCCCTTCCAACCCGTGTCACCGGAGACTCGGACCCACGATCAGCCGGAGAAGGCCCGAAATCGCTCGAGAAGCCCGTCGAGCGAGAGCGTAGACTGCCCTCCCCCTCGTTCCCGAACAGCGAGCGACTCGTCGGACTCGCGATCGCCGTAGACGATGACGAACGGGACCTTCTCGAGCTCGCCTTCGCGGATCCGCTTGCCCAGAGTCTCGTCTCGCTCGTCGATCTCCGCGCGGAAGCCTTCCTCCGAGAGACGTTCTCGCAGCGCCCGCGCCAGCACCCTGTGACTCTCACCGACCGGCACGACACGCACCTGCACGGGGGCGAGCCAGAACGGGAAGTCGCCGCCGTAGTGCTCGACGAGAATCCCGATGAAGCGCTCGAGCGAGCCCAGAAGCGCCCGATGAATGACAACCGGGCTGTGCTCGCGGTTGTCCGACCCCATGTACGTGAGCCCGAAGCGCACGGGCATCTGGTAGTCGAGCTGGATCGTGCCCATCTGCCAGCTTCGCCCCAGGACGTCGGTCATGTGCAGATCGATCTTCGGGCCGTAGAACGTCCCCTCCCCCGGCGAGATCGCGTACTGCATGTCGTGGCGCTGAAGTGCCGACTCGAGAGCTTCCTCGGCACGGTCCCACTGCTCGTCCGTGCCGAGCCGCTTCTCGGGACGCGTCGAGAGCTCCCCGCGCGCAGCCACGCCGAAACGGTCGTACAGAAAGCGGACGAAGTCGATCATCGCGTCGATCTCGCCCTGGATCTGGTCTTCGGTGACGAAGACATGCGCGTCGTCTTGGGTGATGTGCTTCACGCGCAGGAGGCCATGGAGCGTTCCACCGCGCTCGTCGCGATGCAGCGTCGAGGACTCCGCGTAGCGGATCGGGAGATCGCGGTAGGAGCGAAGCTGCGAGCCGAAGAGCAGCATGTGGCCGGGACAGTTCATCGGCTTCAACGCCATCGGCTCCTCGCCCTCGTGCGGCTGCACGAAGAACATGTTCTCCTCGTAGTTCTCGTAGTGACCCGACGTCTTGTAGGTCTCGAGGTCGTAGAGAAGCGGCGTCTTCACCTCGAGGTAGCCACGCTTCTGGTTCTCCTCCCTGCGGAGGTCCTCGAGCGAGTTCCAGATCACCATGCCCTTCGGGTGCCAGAACGGAGATCCCGGCGAGCGCTCGGAGAGGTGGAAGAGATCGAGATCGCGGCCGAGGCGACGGTGGTCCCGCGCGCGCGCCTGCTCGAGCCGCTCGAGGTGCGCGTCGAGATCGGCCTGGGAGTAGAAGGCCGTGCCGTAGATCCGCGTCAGCTGCGTGTTCTTCTCGTCGCCGCGCCAGTAAGCGCCCGCGAGACTCGTGAGCTTGAGCGCACCGATCGGCGAGGAGTCCTGCAGATGCGGCCCGCGGCAGAGGTCGGTGAAGTCGCCCTGGGTGTAGAGCGAGATCGTCCCCTCCGCTTGCTCCGCGAGCTCGATCTTGTAGGGCTGTTCTTCAGCTGCGAAGCGGAGGCGGGCGTCTTCGAGCGAGATCTCCTCCCGCGTCCAGCTGCGGCCCTCGGCGATCTCGCGGCGCATCTCGTCCTCGATCGCGGCCAGATCGTTCTCCGAGATCGGCTCCGGAAACTCGAAGTCGTAGTAGAAGCCGTCGGCGATCGGGGGCCCGATCGCGATCTTGACGCCCGGATGGAGCCGGAGCACCGCCTCGGCCAGTAGGTGCGCTGCCGAGTGGCGGAGCACCCAGAGCGCGTCCGAGTCCTGGGTATCGCGTGTCGTCAGGAGCTGGATGTGCTCGCCGTCCTCGAGCGGGAGGCGCAGGTCCCGCGTTTCACCGTCCACACGCGCGAGCACCGCCTGCTCGGCGAGCTTCGGGCCGATCGCGCGGGCGGCATCGAGCCCCGATGCGCCGCTCGGGAGCTCGAGCTCGGAGGAGTCGGGGAGCACGACCTTCATCGCGGCGCACAATAGACGGATGCGCGTTCAGTCCTGGCTCGTGGTCGTAGCGGCACCACTCATACTTCTAGGCGTCCTGCTCGCCCGGCCGAAGGTCGACGTTGGCTGGGAGAACCAGCAGGCGCACTTCTGGCTCGTCCTCGGAGCGGCCGTGGTGGCGACCGCGCTCGGTTGGGCGATCAGCACCGCCGCTCGCAGACGCCGCGACGCGCGGCTCTTCCTCATCTCACTCGCATTCATCGCCAGCTCCGGGTTCTTCGGCTTGCATGCGCTGGCGACCCCGTCCGTCCTCCTCGGCCCGAACGCCGGCTTCGAGCTCGCGACCCCTTTCGGGCTCGTCGTCGCGGGTGCTTTCGCGGCAGCGTCGGCGATCGAGCTCGGACCGGCGCGGGCGCGCGACGTCGTCCGGCACGCTCGATCCTCCCTGGCGGGACTTGTCGCGCTGATGGCGCTCTGGGCCGTCGTCTCGCTCGCGGAGCTTCCGCCGCTCGACGGCCCCCTCGAGGCCGAGGAGCTCGACGGCTGGCAACTCGTGCTCGCCGCGGTCGGCCTCGGACTCTACGGTCTCGCCGCCCTCGGTTACGTACGACTGTATCGACGCCGCCCTGCGCGCTTCGTCTTCGCGTTCACGCTCGCATTCGCGTTTCTCGCCGAGGCGATGGTGGTCATCGCATGGGCGAGCAACTGGCGGATCTCGTGGTGGGAGTGGCACATCCTCATGCTCGGCGCGTTTCTCGTGATCGGCCAGGCCGCACGCAGCGAGTGGCACGAGGAGCGCTTCAGCGCGCTCTACCTCGACGAGACGCTGGCCGGAGCCAAGAACGTCAGCATCGTCTTGGCGGACCTCGAGGGCTTCACGCGGTACTCCGAGCGGCACGAAGCGTCACAGGTGGCAGCGATGCTGAACGTCTACTTCGAGCGCATCATCCCGCTGATGCAGCGCGCGGGTGGTGAGGTGCACCAGATCGTCGGCGATGAGCTGATGATCGTGTTCGGAAAGAGCGACGAGCCCGATCACGCCGCCCGTGCGGCGCGCGCAAGCCTCCTTCTGCAGCGGGCTGCGAAAAGCGCTGCGGCCGGGCACGACGACTGGCCGCGCTTCCGTGTGGGAGTCAACAGCGGCGAGGTGCACGCGGGCATCGTCGGCGCTGCGAGCGGCCATCGCAAGCACGGGCTCGTCGGGGACGTCGTCAATCTGGCAGCCCGGCTCCAGGCCGAGGCGCCCGTCGGTGGGGTTCTGATCGGAGCCGAGACGTATCGTCTGCTCGGAGAGCGCGCCCGAGTCGAGGCGCTACCGCCTCGACTCGTGAAGGGCAAGGCGGAGCCGGTCGGTGCATATCTACTCCACGGCGTGAAGAGCCTGCAACGCGAGCCCTAGGACTCTCGCGGCTCGCTCTCCAGAGCGAGCTCGAGCTCCAGATCGTCGAGAGCCCGGCGCAGGATCACGATTCGCTCGCTGACATGAGCATGCGCCTCCGGGTCGAGCGGCGACGCGGAGCCTTTGCGCCCAGGGTGGCGCGCACGGATCGCCTGCCGTCGCTCCAGCTCTCTCGCCTCTTCCATCGAATTCAGGACGATGCCGATCAAGACGTTCAACACGATGAACGCAGCGACCAGGATGAAGCTCACGAAGTAGATCCACGCCCACGAATGGATCTCCATCGCCTCGGCCATGTACACGGGAAAGTCCTCGAGCGTCAGCATGACGAAGAGCGTCAGCATCGCGGTGCCGATGTTCCCCCACCGTTCCGGGAGGTCGTCGGCGAAGAGCACCCAGCCGACCATCCCGTAGACGAAGAGGATCATCGCGGTCACCGCCGCAATCGAGGCGAGCGGGGGAACGCTACGCCAGACGCCGAGCAGGAGCACGCGCAGGTCTGGGAGCACGCGTACGAGGCGGACGACCCTGAGCAGGCGCACGAGACGGAGCAGAGTCGAGTTTCCAGAGACACCGGGAACGAACGTCGCCCCGACGACGGCGAAGTCGAAGAGGTTCCAGCCGTTCCTGAAGAACTCCCAGGGCCGCGGCCAGTATGTGGCGATTCGAAGGCTGAGCTCGGCGATGAAGACCGCGACGCACGCCGCGTTCACCGCATTGAGCAGCGAGCCCCACCGCGATTCGAGACCCTCGTACGTCTGCAAGCCGAGGACGACTGCGTTGAGGGCGATCGTAGCCACCACGACCACGGTGAACGGCACGGAGTCGACAAACCGGGAGAGAGGGTTTCTCGACGGCACGGCCGCTAAGTCTGGCGGGGCCGTCGGCGGCCGTAGACTTCGGTGATGAGCGGAACCCCGGCCGTGGAGCGCGAGGGGTGGATCGCACGTGGAGTGCGCGGGCCCGTAAGCGCAGCGTTGGGCGTCGTCATCGCGCTCGCGCTCGCTATCGAGGACCTCTTTCGCGACCGTGGCCCGCAGTACGCGGCGGCGATCGCCTTCCACGTGCTCTTCTCGCTCTTCCCTCTGATGATCCTGCTTGTCTCCATCTTCGGGCTCGTGCTCCAGGACGACACACTCCGGTCGAGGGTTATCGACGAGCTGCTGGCCGTCCTCCCGGTCTCACCCTCGGGCGAGGAGGATGTCCGGAGCTCGATCGAGCAGATCGCCTCGCCGCTGTCCGCGCTCGGGCTCCTCTTCCTCGTCGCGCTGCTCTGGGGTGCTTCAGGGATGATGGCGGCGATCCGTGTCGGCCTCGAATCCGCGCTGAAAGCCGACCGCAGGCGGCCGGCGGCGCACGCGAAGCTCGTCGACTTCGTGCTTGTCGGCGTCACGGGCGTGCTCGTCCTGGCCGTGATCGCGCTGTCGGCGTTCGCAACGCTGTTCAGCCGGGTGGTCGACTCCGTTTCGGATCGGCTCGGCATCGGCGTCATCACGAGCCCGACCGGCGCGCTCGTCCGCGATGGTGTGCAGCTCGTTCTCATCGCGGTGATGACGCTCCTCCTGTATCGCGTCGCGCCGGGCAGGAAGCTGCGCCGGAGCGCGGCGCTCGCCGGAGCAATCCTCACGGCAGTCGGCATCTGGGGCGCTGCGAAGCTCCTCGCGTTCCTACTTGGCTACTCGAGCTACAACGTCATCTACGGGTCGATCACGGGCGTGATGACGTTCCTCATCTTCGTCTACGTGGTCGCGTTGATCCTGCTCATCGGCGCCGAGTTCGCTTACCAGTGGTCGCAGCCGCCGGGGCCGCCGGGGCCGCCGATCGGCGCACGCTTAAAGGGCTTCCTCCGCGGCCTGGTCGTCTATCAGGAGCCCGAGATCACCGACGACGTCGACAACCGCCCGTTTCGCTAGCGGCAGACGCGAACGGTCTGCACGGCCTCGGCCTCGCGCCCACGCGTGTCCGAGACGACGGCCGTCAGCTTGTGCGCCCCACGCTTCTTCCCGCTCGTCCGCCAGCTGATCTCGTAGATGCCCGCGACGTTTCGGCGCGTGCGCCCGATCTGGCGTTTTCCGTCGAAGAACCCGACCGACGAGATGGTGGCGTTCGAGCCCGCGGCGACCTGCAGGCGGGCCCGGGCTGGAAGACAAACGCCCTTGCTCGGGAGGATCCAGGTCACCGTGGGCCGCGTGACGACTTCCATGCGGACTCCCCGGAACCGAGAGTTCGGCATCGGATTGACGCCTTCCGTCGAGATGTTCTTCGTCTCCTGGAAGTCGGAGGCGAAGATCCGCATGAACTCCGGCCCTGCGTCGAGCGGGTTCGCCTCGCGAGGGATGGGGAAGATGGCAATGCCGGTATCGGCGTCGTACGCGGTGGCGCTCAGTTGGAAATCCTGGCCGAAGAGGAGCAGCATCGACAAGGGATCGACGCCCGATCCCGCGTCGCGCACACGGGCGACGATCGTCGGACGACCCGCCGAGATCCGTCTCGTGATCAGCTCGATATTCGGCGGCTTGACGTCGTTGATCCAAGAGCGCAGCCGATACGGGCCCGCGAGCGAGCGACCTGTGAAGAAGTCCCGTCCCGAGTCCACGGAGACGTAGTACCGGCCGGGTGGCAGGAAGACACCACCTGCGGCTCCGACGTTGCGGAGAAAGTCCGGCATCAGGCCGTTCGAGTTGACCGGAATCCCCGAGTAGCCCTGCACGTCGTTCTCGTCGAGCGAGCTCAGAAACCAGGGATGAATGGGCGCGTTCGAGCTGAGGAGCGCTGTGATCGACGCGTCCAATCTGAGCGCCGGCCGTTCGACCACGACGCCGGCATTGACCGCTTGCTTCGCGATGTCGAGGGTGTAGACCGTCTCCTTGCCGTCGTCGTTCACCGCGGGATCGACGCCGAAGATCGCAAGAATGCCGAACGGCAGGGTCGGCCAGCGATAGACGCGGGCGCGGTCCTCCCCGCCGGTGGCGGTGTTGCCGGTCTGGCTCGCCTTCAGTGGGATCGTGCGGCTCCCCGTCAGCTGCGGCCGCGTGACCGAGAACGCGTACGGAATACGTCTCACGACGTCTCCGCGACGAAGCACGACGAAACCGAAGTTGTCGCCCTGAGGAGCGCCCGCGGCTGCGTTCGCGACTATCTGCACGACAGCCGTCCCTCCGCTCGAGAGCGAGAAGGGCGCCGCGCTGACACTGGCGCCGCTCGAGCTCACCTGCGGCTGAATCTCCACGCTCCAGGCGCCGGCCCCGTCCCCGGCGTCCGAAACCAGAACGGGGATCGCGCGGCTCGCCGCGCCTGCGTTGACGTCCAGATAGCCGAAGGAGAGCGACTGCGGATCGGTGAAGAGAACCGGGTGGTCGGCGGCGCCCACGTTGACGAGTCCGGCGCCCTGGAGCAGCACCGAGGCTTCCTGCGTCAGCGCGGTGTCGGCGAACGCGCGTCCGGCCGTGGACATCATCGCCGACTTCACCTGCTTGGGAGTCCACGTCGGATGGCGCTGAAGGAGCAAGGCGGCGACACCGGAGACGTGCGGGGCGGAGAAGCTCGTGCCCGCTGAGATGATGAAGGGGTCTCCCCCGAACTCGGGCAGCGTCGAAGAGAGGATGTTCGCCCCTGGAGCGGTGACATCGGGCTTGAGCGCGTGGCCGAACGGCGTCAGACCGCCCGCGGAGAAACTCGTGGGAACACCCGGCCACGTCGTCGGCACCTCGAGCCGGTCCTTCGTGAATCGGACGGTCACTGCGCCGCCCGAGCCCGCCGCCGCGGCACGGAGCCTTGCGCCATCGAGGTCGGAGATGGTGCCACCGGCACCCTGGAAGATCGAGAACCCAGGATCACCGGGCGCGGTTTCTGAGATAACCATGCCGATCGCGCCCGCGTCACGAGCACGATTGATCTTCGCCTGGTATTGGCAGCCGCCTCGGCTGACGAGCGCGATCGCTCCCCCGAGCGAGCCCGCGGGAAGCGCACCTTCGCAGAGCAACCTGCTTGCTCCCGCGATCGAGCCCACGTCGACCAGGCGTTGATTCGTCTGGATCCAGGTCTGCGGGATGTCGTCCGTGGGGACGAACGGGATCCTCCCGAAGGAGACGCCGGGCGAGACGACCGAGAACGAAGCGTCGAACACGTGCGAGTTCGTGGTCGCTCCGACGGCGATCGCGTCAGGGGCGGTCGCGGGTGAGCCGGCGGTGCCGAGGCCGAAGAAGTCGCGGTCGTTACCGGCGGAGATGATGGGAACGACGCCCGCGCGAACGACGTTGGCGACGGTCTCGATCAGCGCGTCCGTTCTCGGGTCGGCCTGAGGTCCCCCACCCGAGAAGTTGATGACGTCCATTCCATCTTGGACAGCCGCCTCGAACGCCGACACGATCTCGGGCGTCGATCCGGAGCAGCAGCCGCCGAGCGGCAGCGGCACGTTGAATACCCGGTAGTTCCCGATGTACGCGCGGGGCGCGACGCCGCTCACGTTCGCGACCGCCGGATGGCACGCGCCGACGTCCTCGTTGCAGAACCCCGGTCGGCTCGCCTCGACGTCGGTCCCCTCGACACCCGCGATGATGCCGGCGACGAACGTTCCGTGGAACGATTGCTCGCGATTGATCGACCCGCCGCCCACCCCAGGGCCGGCAAACCCCTTCGCGACGATCACCTTCGGCGTCGTTCCTCCACCGGGCCCCTTCGGGAATCCCGGTGGGTAGGAGAGCCCGGCCGGTGAGAGGAACGGGTGCTCGTTGTCGACCCCGTCGTCGATGACCGCGACCTTGACGCCTTCTCCCTTCGCGCCCGTCAGCCTCGCGAACTGCGGCGCTCCGACGACCGCAGGGCCCCTGTTCAGGAGCGAGGTGTACGTGTAGCTCGGAAACACCTTGTCCGCCAAGCCCAGGTTCAGCAGATCCGGGAGCTTGGCATACGGGACGCTGACGACGAATCCGTTCAGGAGCACGCGATAGCGTCGCGAGATCTTGGCCTCGGGCAGCGCAGCGCGGAGGCTCGTGATCGCGCGATCCTGGGCGACGTCTATGCGGGCGAGGTAGGAGCGGGAGAAGGAGCTCGCCAGGTTCAGCTTCCGGCGCGAGCCGACGGTCGCGAACGCGTTCCGGGGGGCCGCAGCCGCGAGCGGCGGGTCGTCGAGCGTGACGATGACTCGAGCCCGCGATCCGGTGTCCACGCTCGTAACCGCCGGAACGACTGGTTGAGCTTTGTGCAAACGCGATTGCGCGCGCTCGATGACGCTCCTCGGGTCGGGATCGACCGCGCCTGCCGCAGTTCCGGCGGAGGCGACGAGAAAGGCTAGGCAGGCGAGAGGCGCGAGGCGACGCACGAGAAGGGAGCTACGAAATCCTCCGTGAGATGCTCCTCGAAGCCCGGAGACCTTCGAACACGACGGCCACCGAGCCCCTGAAGGTCTTCCCTTTCGCCTTCGCCGGAATGAGCCAGGTGCAGACGACTGCTCCGCCCTGGACACGCGCCAGCTGCGCGCGGAGCCGTGCCGTCCCGGCGCGGCCGACACAGGTGACTCGCCCGTTCTGGAGGACGGCGCCGGTGTCGGATCGGGCCGCGGTCATGCGCATCGTGAACGTCTTGCCGGCCTTCACCGTCGCGGGTGTGGTGGCAAGCCCGCGCACGACGAGTGTTGGCTTCGCGATGCTCACCGTGTACGGGAAGAGGCCGACACCGCCACCGGGAGCAACGTCTGCCTTGGAGTTCGCGCCGTCCAGGTCTCCCGTGACAGGATCGACAACGAGCCCCGAGATCGCCACGACGAAGAACTTGAACGCCTTCGTGTTGCCGAGCTCGGCCGCCGAGATGCGGACCGTGAGGCCCGCCTGGTACGAGAAGTTCAGGGTGACTGCGGACGGATCGCCGAACCGGCGCGTGTAGTCGGTTCCATCCCACTTGTAGAGGCTGACCTCCCCGCGCACGAGCTGCATGACGTAGTCGGCGCCTCCGACATCGGGCGAGCCTGTCGCGCCGTTGTTGTCCGAGTCCACCCAGAGCTCGAAGAGCATGTCCTGCCCGAGCGCCGGCCGATTGGGGACGTTGACCCGGAACGAGATGATTCCGGCGTCGTCGTTCGAGACGGTGAGGGTCGTGATGTCCGGGGCAAGCGCGTCCTCGCCCGTCGAGTCCTGGTAGTTCTGGCTGTTCGCCGCTATGAACGCCGGGGTCGTTGTTCCACCGGGGAGCGCTCCGGCCGCGGTCGGAAGCGCCACGACGAAAGCGGCGACCGCGAGAACGAGACCAGTCCGGATGGGAAAGCGCACGGCGACGGCAGCCAGGCTACGTGTCGCTACCGCTCGACGTCAAGATTGTTAACTCGTGTCGCCTCAGTCGAACACGATGACGCTGCGGATGCCGTCCTGCGCCTCCATCAGCTCGAAACCGCGGTTGACCTCGTCGAGTGAGAGCCGGTGGCTCAGGAGCGAGTCGACGTCGATCTCCCCGCCCAGCCAGCGGTCGATCAGCTCCGGCACTTGCGTCCTACCCTTGACACCACCGAACGACGAGCCTGTGACGTGACGGCCGGTGATCAGGAAACGGGGCACGATCTCGAGCGTCTCGCCCTTGCCCGCGACGCCGATTATCGTCGCCAGCCCCCAGGCTTCCCGTGCGGCCTCGACGGCCTGCCGCATCACGTGCACGTTGCCGGTTGCCTCAAAGGTGTAGTCGGCGCCGAACCCGCCGGTCTCGGAGCGGATCCAGTCGACCGTGTCCTCGCCTGCGACGCGCATATCCGTAGCGCCGTGGTGACGTGCTTGCGTCAGACGCTCCTCCGAGAGGTCGATCGCGATGATCCGGTCAGCGCCCGCGAGCCTCGCGCCGATGACCGCTCCGAGCCCCACGAGGCCGCAGCCGAAGACGACACAGGTCGTACCCGGCTCCACCTGCGCCGTGTAGAGGGCGGCCCCGATTCCGGTCGTGAGCCCGCATGCAAACGGAGCGCAGCCCTCGAGCGGCGCCTCCCGCGACACCTTCGCGAGCGCGATCTCCGGCATCACCGTGTACTCCGCGAAGGTCGACGTGCCCATGAAGTGGCGCATCGGCTCGCCTCCGCGAGAGAGGCGGGTCGTGCCGTCCGGGAGATAGCCGAGTCCCTGCTGGTCGCGGATCGCGACGCAGCGATTCGTCCGCCCGCTCCGGCAGTGGTTGCACTGCCCGCACTCCGGGGCGAACAGGGTGACGACATGATCGCCGGGGACGAGTGAGCTGACATCGCTCCCCACGGCCTCGATGACGCCGGCGCCCTCATGGCCGAGCACGCATGGCGCGTAGCCGCTCGGGTCGGCCCCGGAAGCGGTGTAGAGATCGGTGTGGCACACGCCGCAGGCCGCCAGCCGCACGAGCACCTCGCCGGGTCTGGGCTCGGCCAGCTCGAGCTCCTGAATGGAGAGGGGTTGTCCAAACTCCTCGAGCACGGCTGCGCGGATCTTCATCGAGCTCCTTCCGAGGCGTCGGTGGCGATAGGAGTGGGTACAGACATGACGACAAGTAAAGCCAAAGGAGGCACGGAGAATGTCAGAAGGCAACCGCCGCAACGTCCTCGTGATCAGCTCGGTAGATCGGCCGGTCGCGGTCATTCGCAAGGCGCTGGGTGACGGCGTCGACGAGCTGAAGGTCGTCGTCCCGGCCGTCAAGCAGTCGCGTCTCCAGTGGCTGACCAACGCGGACGACGATGCGCGCGAGGACGCCGAGGGTGCTGCAGCCTCCATCGACGACGCGACCTCGGACAGAGTCGAGGCGGAGGCAGGCGACTCGGATCCGTTGCAGGCTGCGGAGGACGCGCTGGCCGAGTTCGAGGCCGACGAGCTCGTGGTCGTCACGCGTCCGGACGAAGAGGCGACCTGGCTCGAGGAAGGCCGCGCCGCCGATATCGCGCAGCGCTTCCCGGGTCTCGAGGTCACCCGGCTGGTTGTCAGCGACGAGGGCTGAGTGGGGAAAACGCCTGGCGCCGCGCGCTCGAGAGCGAGCGGCGCCAGGCTGCCTTTTCCGCGTTAGCGGCGGAAGGTCCGGCGAGCGGGAGCGCTCGTGAATCCGGAGGTGTCACGCGCACGAAGCGTGATCGTGTAGCGACCCGGTCCCCGGAAGCGCTGCGCGGGAAGCCAGTTCCGCGTGTAGGCGCCACAGGGCCTCGGGGGAACACGTGTGGCGAAGCGCCGGTTGGCCACGGCAACGCCCGGACGAGTCTCGGTCACGAGAATCGCCAGATTCCTGCGGACGTCGTCGCAGACCCGGAACCGCGCGTAGACACGTGCGCCGGTGAAGCGGATGGAGATGATGCTGATCGTCGGACGCCGGTTCGTTATCGGATTCGTCGGAACGACGATCGCAGTGGCGTTCGACGTCGCCGTGCCCGAGCGATTGCCGCTGCGGGCGGTCACTTCGACGCGCAGCCGGAAGCCGAGATCGGCAATCCGAACGCCGTACGTCCTACCCGTGGCGCCGATGACGGCCGCGCACGTCAGCGAGTCGACGTCGCAGCGCTGCCACTGGAACGCGAAGGTCGTCGGGTTCCCCGTCCACGTGCCTTCGTTGGCCGTGAGCTCTTGTCCGACGCGTGCCTCACCCGAGACCGTCGGCCGCGCGGAGTTCGCGAGCGGCGCCGCGTTGGACTCGACGACAGCCGTCTGCTCAGAGCGAGCGTTCGTGGCTCCGTCGGTGTTCACCGCCGTCACACGAACTCGCATTGTGGTGCCGACGTCGTCCTGCCCAACCCTGTACGTCTTGCCGTCCGCAGCTAGGAGCACGCACGAGTTGCCGTTGGCGTTGCACCGCAGCCAGCGATACCGGTACTGGGTCGGACTGTTC
>JALZOK010000067.1 GCA_030857225.1 Actinomycetota bacterium | reverse complement strand
CCAGGTGGGTGCCGTGCGGGGCGTCGGCAACGCCTATCCCCGACGCCGGCTCCCTTCACGTGTGTGTTGGTTCACGTTTGGACCGAGGCCACGCACAGGGTCGAGCGAGCGCAGCTTACCGCTTCCGACGTGATGACCGCCGGCCGCAAGGCAGAGCGCCCTTCGACATGGCTGTTCATTGCGGTAGGAGCGGCTAGCCGGTCGCCTCGGTCGCGAACCGCCACTCGATCTCCGACGTTCCCTTGAGGCGGAGAATGCGCGCGAGAGCCTCGGTGACCTCGAGCTGGCGACCGGGCTCGACGAGCGCGTTGTCGACGATCTCGCTCAAGACCAGGGTCTCACCCTTTCGAAGCACGATCTTCGCGCCGCACGGAAGCACTGGATGTGTCACTCCGAGAGCCGCAGCGGCGAGCACCTGGCCGCAGGTCGTGCGTTGCGCGTCGCCCGTCTGACCACGGGATCCCGCGAAGGCCGTGTTCCAACTAGCAGGGGCAGCCGTGCTCGCCAGGGCTGCTGCTCCCTCGTCCTGCGACCGCCGCTCAGCGACGGCGAACGCGACGACGCCCGTCAGGAGGGCGACGCATCCGAGAACCAGGATGCGGTGCGCAAAGAGATCCATCAGAGAGAGTGTTGCGGATCGCGTCGTCGGAGCGCCGTCTCAGGTGCGCGAGGTGGCGCGGCCGGTGATCGCTCACCCAGCCCCAACCACCCCAGGCGACGGCGCTACGTCGGCTTTTCGAGAACGCGGATCCCCAACTCAGCCAGGACTGCGGCAGGCACCGCTGACGGCGCCCCCGTCAGCGGATCCGAGCCGCTCGACACCTTCGGAAATGCAGTGACCTCACGGATGTTCGGCTCGCCAGCGAGCAGCGCGACGAATCGATCGAGGCCGAGCGCGAACCCCCCATGCGGCGGCGCGCCCATCTGCAGAGCTTCGAGGAACCAGCCGAATTTTGCGTTCGCCTCTTCCTCCGTCATTCCCATCGCCCGGAATATCTGCTGCTGAACATCTGAGCGGTGGACTCTGATCGAGCCCGAGCCGAGCTCCCAGCCGTTCCAGATCAGGTCGTAGTGCTGGCTCAAGGCACTCGCCGGATCTGCCTCGATGAGCTCCTCGTGACCCTCTAGCGCACCGGTGAACGGGTGATGCACGAACGTCCAGCGGTCGGTCTCGTCGTCGAGTTGAAAGAGCGGGAAGTCGAGGATCCAGTGAAAGACCTCACGCGTCTCGTCCACGAGACCGAGCTCGCGACCGAGGTGCAGTCGGAGCGCGCCAAGCACGCGCTCGACGCCCGCCTGCTCGTCGGCAGCGAAGAGAACCGTCGAGCCGGGCGGCGCTGCGAAGGCGGCGAGCTCCGGCTCGGAGAGGAACTTCGCGATCGGTGAGCGCACGTCGCCGTCAGGGCCGTAGACGAGATATGCGAGTCCCTTCGCGCCCCATTCCTTCGCGAAGGTCTCCAGCTTGGCGAGGTCGCCGCGCGAGAGCTCCCGCGGCACAACGAGAAAGCGCACGCTGGCCGCGCTTGCGAAGACACCGAACTCCGAGCCGCGGGTCACCTCCGTCGCGTCCTGGATCTCGAGCTCGAAGCGGAGATCCGGCTTGTCGGATCCGTAGCGCAGCATCGCGTGGGCGTAGGAGATCCGCGGAAACGGGCGCTCGGGCGGCTCCCGGCCGAGCGCCTCGAACGATGCGACGACAACTCGCTCGAGCACCTCGAGGACGTCTTCCCGAGTGGGAAACGCGAGCTCGAGGTCGAGCTGACGGAACTCGAACTGCCGGTCGGCTCGGAGATCCTCATCGCGCCAGCAGGTGGCGATCTGGTAGTAGCGGTCGAATCCGCCGACCATCAGCGCCTGCTTGAAGAGCTGCGGCGACTGCGCGAGCGCGAAGAAGGTGCCGGGTTGCAGACGGACCGGGACGAGAAAGTCGCGGGCGCCTTCAGGAGTTCCGAGCGTGAGTCCAGGCGTCCAGATGTCGATGAACCCCTGCTCCTCCATCGACCGGCGTATTGCAGAGACGACGCTCGCGCCAAGGCGCAAGTTACGCTGCATCCGCTCGCTGCGGAGATCGAGCCAGCGGTAGCGAAGGCGCAGAGACTCGTCGACCCCTTCCTCGTCGAGCTGGAAGGGAAGCGGCGTCGAGCGCGAGACGATCTCGAGCTCGTCGACCTGTAGCTCGATCTCACCGGTCGGCATCTTCGGGTTCACCGTCTCGGGAGAGCGCGCTACGACCTCTCCCTTCGCCTGCAGCACGAACTCGTTGCGAATCTCCTTCGCGAGCTCCGCAGCCGCGGGAGCGCGCTCGGGATTGACGACGAGCTGCATCAGGCCAGTCGGGTCACGGAGGTCGACGAAGACGAGCCCGCCGTGGTCGCGACGGCGTGAGACCCACCCCGCGAGCGTCGCCTTTCGCCCGACGTCTATGGCGCGGAGATGGCCGCACATGGCATCTCGCCAGCTCACGTCATGAGTCTCGCGAGGACGTCGTCGAGTGCGACCTCCTCGTCTTTCTGCCCGCGACTTTGCAGCGTTGCGCCATCGGCTCGAATCTGAACGACCGTCACCGCTCCAATGCGCGCGGCCTGGGTCCGCTGACCCTTCAACGAGCGGTCCGCGTAGTCCGTGTCGCTCGCGACTCCCCTGGCTCTCAGCTCGCCGAGCCACGCTGCGACGAGCTCGCGCGAAGCCCCTTCAGCGACTGCGAGGAAGACTTCCGTTTGCTCAGGGCTCGCGTGCGCGCCCGCGCCCTCGACGGCGGCCACCAGGCGCTCGATGCCGGCGCCGAAGCCGACCCCGGGTACGGGAGGTCCACCGATCTCCTCGACGAGGCCGTCGTAGCGGCCGCCGCCCGAAAGAGCGCTTTGCGCGCCCTCGTCCGGCCCGACGAACTCCCAGGTCGTGCGCGTGTAGTAGTCGAGCCCCCGGACCAGCGTCGGGACGACCTCGTAGGCGACACCGCACGCGTCGAGGTCACGCCGGACGGCTCCGAAGTGCTGGATACATGCCTCGCAGAGCGACTCCCCGATCTTTGGAGCCTTTTCGAGGGCTTCTTGCACGCCCTCGGGCTTGGCCTCGAAGTTGTCGAAGACGCGTAGCGAGCTCGCCGCGGCCTTCTCCCGCGTGGCCGCATCCAGCCGCTGGAGGTTCGCCGCCAACCACTCGTTCAGGCGCGCGAGATAGGCGGGACGGCACTCGCGGCAGCCGATCGAGTTCAGCGCCAGCGTGAACTCACTCACGCCGAGGCGTGCGAGGAGAGCGTGGTAGAGCTGGATCACCTCGGCATCGACCGACGGGTGGTCGGATCCGATCGCCTCCACCGAGAGCTGCCAGTGCTCGCGGTATCGCCCTCTCTGCGGTGTCGCGTACCGGTACATGGGGCCGACGGTGTACAGCTTCACCGGCTGCGGGTCACGATGCATTCCGTGGTCGACGTAGGCGCGGCAGATCGGAGCCGTGCCCTCGGGCCGCAACGTGAGGGAGCGGCCGCCTCGGTCCTCGAACGTGTACATCTCCTTTTGTACGACGTCCGAGCCCGCGCCGGACGTGCGCTCGAAGAGCGTCGTGTCTTCGAACACGGGCGTAAAGATCGGCCGGTAGCCGTAGAGCGCGCACAACCGCTCGGCTTCGCCGGTCACGAGCCGCCACAGGGGCTGCTCCGCAGGAACCACGTCATGCGTCCCTCGGGGCCGCTCGATCTTCGTGGGCGATGTCAAGCCGTCTGCTCCGAGCGCAACTCGGCCAGGAAAGGGTTGTGCGCGAGCTCGTCTCCGAGCGTCGTCGCGGGTCCATGCCCCGGGTAGACCACCGTGTCGGAGGGCAGCGTGTCGACGAGCGAGCGGATCGAGAGAATGAGCGTGTTCCAGTCTGCTCCAGGGAGGTCCGTGCGTCCCACCGAGCCGGCGAAGAGGACATCGCCCGAGAAGAGGCTTCCGTCCGCGTAGTAGGCGAGGTGGGCGGGAGAGTGCCCCGGCACCGAGAGAACGTCGAACGCGATCCCGGCGAGGCTCACGGTCTCTCCGCCGCCGAGGAGAACGTCAGGCGCGTAGGGTCGGAGCAGGACTCCAGGCGGGGTGAACGGTTGCGGATCCTCGAGGAGCGAGCGCTCGCCCTCGGACATGTAGACCGGTGCGCTCGTTCCCTCCGCGAGCTCGGCGACGCCGAGCAAGTGATCCCAGTGCCCGTGGGTCACCAGAATTCCGCCGCAGCGCGCTCCCCGGCGGGCGAGGGACAGCCGAAGCTCCGCCGGATCCCCGCTCGGATCGACGACCACAGCCTCGGGGGCGTAGGCATCGGCTCGGACGATGTAGCAATTCGTGCCCAGCGGTCCGAGCGCGAGCTGTTCGACATCGAGGGCCATCAGCCGGTTGTCAGCTCTTGCCCGGCTCGCGCCGGGCCTCCCGCTTCTTGAACGACCGATACATGACGCCGTCGAGGAAGTAGCTGAACGGAATGAAGATGCCGACGATGAAGGCGGTCTGGATCAGCTGGTCGACGAGTGTGAGATCGCTCGAGAGCAGCATGACTGTGACGAACATGATCGGGGCGAAGACGAGGCCTCGTTTGAGCGTGCGACGCCATGACGGCGGTTGCGCCTCCCGGCCCGATCGGGGGGAAGCGGTTCGTTGCGACTGCGATCCGGACTTGCGGGCGGGAACCTCCTCTGCGTCCAGCTCGTTCCCCCCGGCGTCCTCCCAGACGTATTCGTGCCGGTTCTCCTTTGCGCGGCGGCGACGTTGCTTTCGGGTCGGCATGCCGCGATTATGCCCGGCTGTTCTCGATGCCCTGTCGGGAGGCGGTGCGCCGACCGGAGGACGATGATGACCGAGACGGCAGCACATCCCACTCGCGCACTCGACGCGCGGTCTGGCGAGCGCTAGACGATCAGGCCGCCTCGGACAACGGTGTGCACGACGGGGCCGCCGAGGTGATACGCGAGGTGACGCCAGTCCTCCGCGCCGACGAGCACGATGTCGGCGTCGTAGCCGGGGGCAAGGCGTCCCTTTCGCTCGGCGCGTGCGAGCACATGCGCGGCGTTCACCGTGCAGGCGGTGAGCGCCTGCTCCGGGCTCAGCCCGAGCTGCGTGCACGCGAGCGAGCAAATCAACGGCAGGCTCTCGCAAAAAGCACTGCCGGGATTGAAGTCGGTCGCAAGCGCAATGGCCGCGCCTGCTTCGGCGAGGGCGCGGCCCGGTGGCATAGGTCGGCCGAGGAAGAGCGCGCTCGCCGGCAGCAGGACGCCGGTGACGTCGCTTGCGGCGAGGGCCGCGACACCGACCGGGCCGGTGATCTCCAGGTGGTCGACGGAGCGTGCCCGAAGCTCGATCGCAAGCGGAATCGCGCCCGCTTCCGTGAACTGGTCGCCGTGCAGCCGGAGCTCGAGGCCCGCAGCACGGCAGGCGTGGAGATAGCGTCGCGAATCCTCGACGCCGAACGCGCCGCGCTCGAGAAAGACATCGGCCGCCTCGGCGAGCGAAGCCGCGTCGGGCAGCACCTCCGCGAGCAAGAAGTCGACATAGGCAGCCGGTCCGTCGTCGGTGAACTCCGGCGGAACCGTGTGGGCGCCGAGCCAGGTGGGGACTCCGCCGGTGGCTCGGATTACGCGCAGCTGGGCGAGCTCCGTCTCGCGATCGAGCCCATAGCCCGACTTCGCCTCGAACGTCGTCGTCCCGGAATGGCGCATCCAGGCAACGTGACGGTCGAGGGCGGCAAGGAGGCCGGCCTCACCCGCCTCCCGCGTCGCTTGAACCGTTGACAGGATGCCGCCTCCGGCCGCGTGCAACGCCTCGTAGCTGGCGCCGGACGCTCGCAGCGCGAACTCCGCCACGCGGTCGCCCGCGAAGCAGGCATGGGTGTGGCAATCCACCAGGCCTGGGATCGCCGAGAGACCTCGCCCGTCGAGCTCCTCCACCTCGCCGACGATCGGCTCGAGATCTCTCATCGCGCCCAGGCGCGCGATCTGTTCCCCGTCGCAAAGCACATACGCGTCCTCGATCACCTCCACCGCCCCGAGCTCCGCTCCGCGCAAGGGCGCGTTCCGCCCGCCCGGGGTCGCGACCTGCGCCAGATCGCGTATGAGCAGCCGCGCGGACATCTCCTCGCCGGACGCGCTCACGCGTTCGAGTCGGAGGCAGGAATCGAGGGGAGATCCATCCCACCCCGACGAGCCGTGTCGAGCGCATCCTCGTACCCCGCGTCGGCATGGCGCATCACGCCGGTTCCCGGATCCGTCGTGAGCACCCGTTCGAGCTTCTCTCGAGCGGCGTCGGTCCCGTCGGCGACGACGACCATCCCCGCGTGGATCGAGTTGCCGATGCCGACACCCCCACCGTGGTGGACGCTCACCCATGTCGCTCCTGCGGCGACGTTCAGGAGCGCGTTCAGGATCGGCCAGTCGGCGATCGCGTCCGAGCCGTCCCGCATCGCCTCCGTCTCCCGATAAGGGGAGGCGACCGAGCCCGAGTCGAGATGATCGCGTCCAATCACAACAGGCGCGCCCACGCGGCCCGAGCGGACAAGGTCGTTGATCGCCAGCCCGGCGCGTGCTCGGTCGCCGTAGCCGAGCCAGCAGATCCGCGCGGGGAGACCCTGAAACTCGACCCGGCCCGGTGCCAGCTCGAGCCAGCGACGGAGGAGAGCGTCGTCCGGAAACAGCCGCCCAAGCTCGAGGTCGATCGCCTCGATGTCCGCAGCGTCCCCCGAGAGCGCCGCCCACCGGAACGGTCCGATCCCACGAGAGAAGAGCGGTCGGATATAGGCCGGGACGAAGCCCGGATATGTAAACGCGTCCATTACGCCGGCTTCATACGCCTCCCCTCGCAGATTGTTGCCATAGTCGAAAACATAACAGCCTGCTCGGACTAGCTCCAGCAGTCCTTGCACGTGTGCGACGATCGACATGCGCGCACGCCGGAGATACTCGTCGGGATCGCTCGCGCGAAGGTCCGTCGCCTCGCTCACGTCGAGTCCTGCCGGGACGTATCCGTTCAGCGGGTCGTGCGCGGCCGTCTGATCGGTCACGAGATCGAAGCGCTCACCATGCCTCGCGAGCTCGGGCACGATTTCCGACGCATTCCCGAGCAAGCCGATCGATACTGCCCGTCCATCCGCGGCAGCAGCGCGCACACGCCCGACCGCGTCCTCGACCGAGTCCGACGCCTCATCCAGATAGCGCGTCTCGAGCCGACGCTCGATCCGAGAAGGATCGACCTCGATACACAGGATCGCGGCGCCCGCCATCGTCGCGGCCAGGGGCTGTGCCCCGCCCATCCCACCCAGCCCGGCCGTCAGGATCGTTCGTCCGGATAGATCGGCGCTCCCGAAGTGCTTCTCCCCTGCGGCTGCGAACGTCTGGTACGTCCCTTGCAGGATTCCCTGGGTGCCGATGTAGATCCAGCTTCCAGCCGTCATCTGCCCGAACATGGTCAGACCCGCGGCCTCCAGTCGCCGAAACTCGTCCCACGTGGCCCAGCGCGGGACGAGGAGCGAGTTGGCGATGAGGACTCGCGGCGCCCACTCACCGGTCGTGAAGACGCCGACCGGCTTGCCGCTCTGTACGAGGAGCGTCTCGTCGTCGCCGAGTCGTAGGAGTGTCTTGACGATCGCCTTGAGGGCGTCATGGTTGCGAGCTGCCTTGCCGGTGCCTCCGTAGACCACCAGCTTCTCCGGGTGCTCCGCGACCTCGGGATCGAGGTTGTTGAGCAGCATCCGCAGTGGGGCCTCGGTCTGCCAGGAGCGCGCGTTGAGCGTCGTCCCGCGGGGCGCGCGAATCCGGGCCAGATCCCCGACGAGCGCCTCGACCGTAGCGTCCATCGTCGCGTGGTCGGTCATGCGATCTCCCCTATCGTCGCGTCTACAGCCGAGACGACCTCGCCCGAGCGAATCGCAGCCGCCACCTGCTCGATGTCGAGCGCCAGGGAGCGGTCTTCGATCAGACGGGAGGACAGCGAGCGCACGAAGTCGTGCACCGCGCGCACTCCTTCTCCTGGTTGAAGCGGTGCCAGGAACTCCACGGCCTGCGTGCCGGCAAGGAGCTCGATCGCGAGTGTCCATTCGGCATTGTCGAGCACGCGCAGCGCCTTCAACCCGGCCGCGTTTCCCATCGAGACATGATCCTCCTGGCCCGCGCTCGTCGGAATCGAGTCGACGCTGGCCGGGTGCGCGAACACCTTGTTCTCGGAGACCAGTGCGGCGGCCACGTACTGGGGAATCATGAAGCCGGAGTTCAGGCCGCCTTCGGTGACCAGGAAGGGCGGGAGGCCGTCGGAAAGGCTGGGATTGACCATCCTCTCGGTTCTTCGCTCCGAGATGCTCGCAAGCTCCGCCACCGCCATCGCCAGCACGTCGAGCGCGAAGGCAAGCGGCTGTCCGTGAAAGTTTCCGGCCGACACGATCTGACCCTCGTCCACCAGAACGAGAGGGTTGTCCGTGGCGGCGTTCAGCTCCACCGACACCGTCGCCTCAACGTAGTCGAGGAGGTCACGGCACGCACCGTGCACCTGCGGAGCGCACCGAAGGGAGTACGCGTCCTGCACCTTGTCGCACCAGCGATGCGACTCGCTGATCGCCGACCCTGCCAGCAGCCGCAGGACGTTGGCCGCGGACTCTTGCTGTCCCTTCAGCGGGCGAGAGCGGTGCACTGCGGGGGAGAAGCTCGTCGCCGATCCCTGGAGTGCCTCCAGCGAAAGCGCGCAGGCACAATCGGCCGTCGCGGCCAGCCGTTTCGCCCGCTCCACGCCGAGCGCGGCCATCGCCGCCATGAACTGCGTTCCGTTCACGAGAGACAGCCCTTCCTTGCTGACCAACCGAATCGGCTCGAGCCCGACCCGGCGAAGTGCCTCTCCCCCGTTCAACCGCTCGCCCTCGACGACTGCCTCGCCCTCGCCCACGAGCGGAAGAGCGAGATGCGCAAGCGGCGCGAGGTCGCCGCTTGCACCCACCGATCCGCGAGCCGGAACCACCGGGAGGACTCCCCGATTCAGGCACTCGACGAGCAGCTCGACGGTCTCCACACGAGCGCCCGAATAGCCCTTCGCCAGCGCGTTCGCACGAAGCAGCATCGCCCCGCGGACGATGTCGTCGGGATAAGGCTCGCCGACACCGCAAGCGTGGCTGCGCAGCAACCGAAGCTGGAGCTCGTCAGCCAGCTCCTCGGGGATGCGGGCGGTCACGAACCGCCCGAACCCCGTGTTCACACCGTAGGTGTTCTCGCCCTTCATCGACTCGACGAGCTCCCGTGCGGCATGCATCCGAGTCCTCGCAGTGTCAGCGATCTCCGCCTTCGCCCCATGGACGGCGACGTCCCACACGTCTCCGAGCCTGAGGTCTTCTCCCGTCAGGACGAGCGGTCGCGGCACGCTTCGAGTCTAGAACGCCGAACGCCCGAGGGCCTGCTCGAGCACACGCGACTCGCTTACCCCGGGAATCGAGACACCCGCCGCCGCTGCGTCGGCCCAGACGCGCTCGGGAACGAGGCCGACGAGCTCCCCGTCCACGACCTCTGCGCCACGCGATGCAGCTTCTTGGCGAACCCGCTTCACCACCTCGTGGAGCGGAGCCCGTTCGAGATCGAGCACGTTCATGCTCACCTGGATACGCCCGGAGCGCGGCAGCTCGAGGCCGATCGCCTGCACGCCGGGCATCCCGCCGCCGGACTCCCGGATCGCCGCTGCGATCGCGCGTGCCACGCTCACGTCGGCGGCCGCAAGCTCGACGTTGTACGCGACGAGTGGTCGGCGCGCTCCGACGAGGACCGCGCCTGAGCGTGGATCGATCCTCGACGGGCCGGCGTCCGCGCGCAGCTCGCCCGCGATGACGCGCCGCTCGAGTTCCGCCAGTCCTCCAGAGCGAAAGAACGCGGGCCGCTTGCCGCCGCCCACCGTCCCGTAGAGAAAGACGGGCACCTGAAGCTCCTCCCCCACCCGCTCGGCGACGGCGCGCGCAGCGGCCTCCGCCGCCGCCAGCTCCGACGGGACAATGGGAACGAGCGGGACGACATCGACTGCGCCAACTCGGGGATGGACGCCGTCGTGCGCCCGCAGGTCGACGAGCTCGAGCGCGCGCGCGATTCCCGTGATGAGCGACTCGACGAGTGGGTCGGGGAAGGCCGCGAGGGTGAACACCGAACGATGGTGGTCAGCGTCGGCATGAACGTCGAGGAGGCCGGCGCGGCTCGCGAAGGCGCGTCCGATCTCTTCGATCGCGGCTGCTTTTCGCCCCTCGGAAACGTTCGGCACCGCCTCCAACACGATCCGTACCCTACGAGCCGGTGACGGCGGAGGAGGACTCGACTCTACGACCGCAGTCCGCGGGGCGGACGTTCGTCCGGCTGCTCATGTTCCTCCGTCCGTATCGCGCCTCGCTCGCCGTCTCGTCGGCCCTCGCGATCGGCTCGCAGGTGGCGGGAATTCTCGTTCCGGTCCTGATCGGATTCGTCATCGACGAGCTCTATGGCGACCCGGACTCGACGGTTCTCAGGTACTGGATCGCGGCCATTGTCGCGCTCGGATTGGTCCGCGGCGCGCTCATGCTCGGCCGGCGCCTGCTCTCCGGTCGCCAGGCACTCGCCGTCGAGTACGACCTGCGTGACGAGCTCTACTCGCACTTCCTGCGTCTCTCGTTCGGCTTCTACGACCGAAGCCAGACCGGACAGCTCATGTCCAGGGCGACTATCGACCTGCAATCGGTGCGGTTCTTCCTCGGGTATGGGCTCATCTTCTTCGCGCAGCACGTCGTCACGATCGTCGTCGTCTCGGCGGTGCTATTCGTCTACAACTGGCAGCTTGCGCTCATCGCGCTGGCGATCACTCCTGCGATCGTCCTCATCGCACAGCGCTACAGCCGAGTGTCACATCCCGTGCTCCGAGACGTGCAGGTGAAGCTCGCCGACGTCTCGACGGTCGCGGAGGAGAGCATCGTCGGCGTGCACGTTGTCAAGTCGTTCTCACAGGAGGAGCGTCGAGGAGAGCAGTTCGCGCGAGCTGCCGACTCGGTCTTCGATCGGACGCTGGCCGCGAACCGCCAGCGCGCGCTCTATGTGCCATTGCTCAGCTTTCTGCCGCTGATCGCGCAAGCTGCGGTGCTCCTCGTCGCCGGTCGCATGGTGGTCAACGGAACCCTGACTCCCGGCGACTTCTTCGCTTTCTTCCTGCTGCTCGCGATGCTCGTCATGCCGCTCCGCATGCTCGGAATGTGGGTAGGTCAGGCGCAGCGGGCCACTGCGGCAGGCGAGCGCATCTTCGAGGTTCTCGACGAGCCGGAGGAGATTTCCGACCGGGAGGGGGCGCAGTCGCTTCCGCCCGGGCCCGGACATGTTCGCTTCGAAGGCGTCGACTTCGGCTACGAGCCTGGGCGTCTCGTTCTCGAGGACGTCGACCTCGAGATCGCGGCCGGTTGCACCCTCGCGCTCATCGGCCGAACCGGCTCTGGCAAGACCACGTTGTCCGCGCTCGTTCCGCGCTTTTATGAAGTGACGGCGGGGCGCGTGCTCGTCGACGGCATCGACGTTCGAAACGTCCAGCGTCGCTCACTCCGCCGCGAAATCGGCGTGATCTCCCAGGATCCCTTTCTCTTCTCTGCCTCGGTTCGGGACAACATCGCGTTCGGAGTTCCGAACGCACCGCATGAGGCGGTCGAGGCGGCCGCGCGGGCCGCGCAGGCTCACGACTTCATCGTCGCCGACCTCCCGCAGGGATATGAGACGGTCATCGGAGAACGCGGGATCACGCTTTCCGGTGGTCAGCGCCAGCGGATAGCAATTGCGCGAGCGCTTCTCATCGATCCCCGCATCCTCGTTCTCGACGACGCGACCGCATCCGTCGACGCCACCACGGAGGCTCGGATTCGGGAGGGTCTGCGCGAGGTGATGCGCGGGCGAACGACGATCATCATCGCCCATCGGCTCTCGACGATCGCGCTGGCTGACGAGATTGCGGTGCTCGAGAACGGTCGAATCGTCGCACGCGGAACACAGACCGAGCTCCTCGCCGACAACGAGCTCTTTCAGGAGATCCACGAGCACGGGCTTCTGCAACAGGTGACCGCCGGATGAGCGCCGGCGTCGCAATGGGACCGACTGCGCTAGATCACCGCAAAAGACACACATTCGCCACGAACACGTTCACCATGTGTGCGAATTTCGGCGATATGCTCGCAGTGGGTGGTGGGCCGGGGTGCCCCGTCTGAAAGCCGGAAAATGAAGATCTGGCAGGCGGGAAGCCATCTCAGCGACGAGCGAGCCGGTCGCGTCGACGACTGGTCGTGGGGACAGACCCGGCGCCGCCTCGCCGTGCTCTTTCGTCTCGCCCGCCCATATCGGGGACGAGCCGCGCTCGCCGTCGTCACGCTCGTCGCGTACACGCTCGTTGCGCTTTTGCCGCCCTATCTCGCAAAGCTCGCCGTCGACGACGGGATCGGCGACCGCGACTTGCGGGCGCTGACCCTGGTCGTCCTCGCGTTCCTCGCCGCAGGAGTCGCGGCCTTCGCGCTCTCCGGCCTCCAGACCTACTTCACGGGCTGGGTCGGCGAACGCGCGCTCGCGGATCTCCGCATCCGGCTGTTCAAGCACTTGCAACGACTATCGCTGGGCTTCTTCGAGCGTAATCGAACAGGCGCGATCGTCAGCCGGATCACGAACGACGTCGAAGCGCTCGATCAGCTCGTCACCGACGGCCTTTCGAGCCTCGTTCAGAACAGCCTCGTCCTGCTGGGCACCGCGATCGTGCTCTTTCTCCTCGACTGGCGACTCGCGCTCGCGACGTTAGTAGTCCTGCCGCTGATGGGCGGTGTGACCGCATGGTTTCGGGTGCGCTCGAATCGGGCCTACCGGCGCGTCCGGGAGCGTCTCGGCCTCGTCACGGCGACGCTCGCCGAGGACATCTCGGGCATGCGAGTCGTGCAGTCGTTCACCCGCGAGCCGGCGAGCCAGACGACATTCCGCGGTGTGAACTCCGCCTACAAGGATGCCAACTACGAGACCGTCGTCCTGAACGGCCTCTACTTCCCGGCGGTCGACGTGCTCTCCTCGGTCGCGACGGCGATCGTGCTCGGCTTCGGAGGTGCGCTCGTCATCGACGGAAGCCTCACGACCGGGACGCTCCTCGCCTTCACGCTCTACCTCGCGAACTTCTTCGATCCGGTACAGCAGCTCTCACAGCTGTACAACACATTCCTCTCCGCGACCGCCGCGCTCGATCGGATCATCTCCGTCCTCGACGAGGATCCCGAAGTCGTCGACGCGCCGCAGGCGCACGAGCTGCCTCTGATCGAAGGGCACGTCCACTTCGACCACGTCCGCTTCGGGTACTCGGAGCTGCCGGACGTCCTGCACGACTTCGATCTCGACGTGCCGCCCGGCACGACCGTGGCTCTGGTCGGCCATACGGGAGCCGGCAAGTCCACGATCGCGAAGCTGCTCGCGCGCTTCTACGATCCGCGAGCCGGCCGGATCACGATCGACGGCCACGACGTGCGGGACGTGACCCAGCTCTCCCTCCGACTCGGGCTCGGGATCGTCCCCCAGGAGGGCTTCCTCTTCGCGGGGACGGTTGCGGAGAACATCTCCTTCGGGCGTCCAGCGGCGACTCGAGCCGAGGTAGAGGCCGCGGCTAGGGCGGTCGGCGCCGACGGATTCGTCGCCGAGCTGCCGGAAGGCTACGACACGGAGCTCGGCGAGCGCGGCTTCCGGCTCTCGCTCGGGCAGAGACAGCTGGTCGCGTTCGCCCGCGCCCTCCTCGCCGATCCGCGCATTCTCATCCTCGACGAAGCCACCTCCTCCGTCGACATCGGGACCGAGCGAAGGATCGAGCGAGGGCTGCGGCACCTCCTTGCCGGCCGAACGGCCTTCGTCATCGCGCACCGTCTGTCGACGATCCGTCGTGCCGACCTGATCGTCGTCCTCGACCACGGTCGCATCGTCGAGCAAGGGACACACGACGAGCTCATGGCTGCTGGCGGCGCCTACACACGTCTCTATGGCGACTGGGCGGCGAACGTTGCGTGAGCCTGTAAGCGTCTAGGCTCCGGTGGCCATGAGCAGCGAAGGAGACACCGACCAAGCGATCGACGAGGTGATCGAGGAGTCGATCGCGCTCGAGAGCGCGTACGCGACCCTGCTCTCGCCGACGGAGGCGGTGGCGGCAATGCATCTCCGCGTCCCGGCGCGCGGGAACCGAAAGCTCCGCCGGGTGCTCGAGAGGATCGAAGCGGATGACCAGATCAAGGCCTGGTGGCACGTCGCGAACGTCAACGCGGTAGCGCGGCTGGAGATCAACGACCACTCGTGGGTGCACGTCCAGATCGTGGCCAACATCGCGCTGAAGCTCCTTCGGCAGCTGACGAAGCACGGGGTGCAGCCCTCGCTCGTTCACGACTACCGACTCACCGCCGACGAGTCCGAGGTCGTCGTCGTGCTCGCTTCCCTCCTGCACGACATCGGCATGTCGGTACATCGCCGAGACCACGAGGATTGGAGCCTTTTCCTGGCGGAGCCAAAGATGCGGGAGCTACTCGAGGACATCTACGACGAGCCGGATCGCACGGTCGTCGTCTCGGAGGTGCTGCAGGCGATCACGAGCCACCGCGCCGACGGCGAGCCGCTCTCCGTGGAGGCCGGCATCCTGCGAGTCGCCGACGCCCTCGACATGGCCAAGGGTCGCTCGCGGATCCCGTTCGAGCGCGGATCCGTCTCTATCCACTCGCTCTCCGCCGCGGCGATCGACGAGGTGCGCATCGGGGACGGCCAGACTCGGCCCATCCGCGTCGAGATCGTCATGAACAACTCCTCGGGCATCTACCAGGTCGACGGCCTGCTCAAGGCCAAGCTTCGAGGCTCCGGGCTCGAGCCGTATGTCGAGGTCGTCGCGCGCATCGACACCGAGGCCGAGAAGCGCCTCGTGCCCGTCTATCACCTGGAGATCGGCGGTCCGGACGGCTCGTAGAACCGCCAGCCCATCCTCTAAACTGAGCAGGCCGGTGCGGGATCGTCTAACGGCAGGACGCCTGGCTCTGGACCAGGAAGTTGGGGTTCGAATCCCTGTCCCGCAGCCATCACTCGCTCCTCTGGGTTGTCTAGCTCGGCTACGCTCGTGACAGCTTTCTAAGCGTTTTGTAATTCCCTGCGCGAGAGTTCGTGCCGCTTTCGCTAGGGTGGCCGAGATCGCGTGACACGAGCGGGCTCCTTGGAAGGGTCCGCGCCCCTGTCGTCGACCAGGAGGTTCGATTCTGAAAGCCCTATTCGTTGGCCTGTGCGTCCTTGTTTTGGCGGTACAGGTCTCTGCGGTAGCGAAAGGCGAGAATTTGAAGCGCACAGCCGAACCCCCTCGCACAGTGAGGACGGTTCAGCCCGCCGTCTCCTTACAGACGCGCCTCGAGCGAAAGCTCGCAGCTGCGCGGAAGCATCGCAGCGTCATCCGTTTTTTCGAGAACCACCGCTCGCTCCTCAGCTCTACCGAGGATCGGACGGTGGCCCGCGAGGCGCTCGAGCGCGCGGAGCGGCGACTCGCACGCGTGACGAAGACCATCGTCGCGCTCAGGCGTGCACTGCAGCGTCGCGAGGCGCGGGCGCTGGCCAACGCGCCACCGAAGGCCGCGATCTGTCGCGTCTTCGGACGCCGTTACTGCGGTCAGGCGCTGCGGGTCTCCTGGTGTGAGTCCCGCCACTCGACGAGGGCCGAGAACGGTCAGTACCTGGGCCTCTTCCAGATGGGCTGGAGTGAGCGTCGGCTCTTCGGGCACGGCGAGAAAGCCCACCAGCAGGCAATCGCGGCGCACAAGTACTTCGTCAGGTCCGGTCGAGACTGGAGCCCGTGGAGCTGCAAGCCCTGGTACGACTACTCGTAGCTCTCGCGACTTTCGTCGCAAAGTGCGAGCCGGTCCGTCGGCCGCGGGTTTCTTTTTTCGCGCGCTTCTGCTAAATCCCCGGCTGTGTGGGGACAACGGAAGCGAGATCGCGTGCGGCCCTTCGACGAGGCGTCCGCGTATGCGCGCTGCCATGGTGACCGTGACGAGAACGTCAGGCTCGTGAAGCTTCCCCCACGCCGAGCCCGTTACGAGGACGTGCTCTCGAGCGGCGAGACGATCCGCCGGGAGTTCGAAGATCGCCTGGATACCCGCGAGCCGGAGTCCGCCGTCTAGCGCAAGCGGCTCAGCGTCGAACGAGAATCTCCTCGAGCGCCTTCCGCTCGAGGTCGGGCACCGTGCATCCGGCGGCCGGATGTCCAACCGGAACCAGGACATATGGACGCTCGTTCTCGGGCCGTTCGAGAATCTCGCGCACGAACCCCATCGGACTCGGTGTGTGCGTCAGCGTCGCGAGGCCTGCCTGGTGGAGGCTGGCGAGGAGTAAGCCGACGGCGATCCCGACCGACTCCCGAACGTAGTAGTGCTTGAACTTCGTTCCGTTCGCGTGAATTCCGTACGCCTGCTCGAACACGACGATTAGGTAGGGCGCCTCTTCGATGTGGGGCTTGCGCCAGTTTGTCCCGAGCCGTCGGAGGGCCTCGAGCCACTCGTCGGGCATCCGACCCTCGTAGCTCCGCTGCTCCTCCTCCTCGGCGGCTACTCGGATCCGGCGCTTGACGTCGGGATCCGAGACCACGACGAACGTCCACGGCTGCTGATGCGCGCCTGAGGGAGCCGTCCCTGCTGTAGCGATCGCGTTCTCCATGAGCTCGACCGGAACCGGCTCCGGAGAGAACTCTCTCACGGTCCGCCGCTCTCGCATCTGCTCGAGAAACGCCCGTGAACGGGCAAGCTGCTCATCCTCAGAAAGTCGGACGAACCGGAGCGGGAGGAAGCGCGGCTCGTTTGTCATCGCGCAAGAGTACGCACCGCCGTTTCGCTACCCTACGGCGCTCGGCCCATTCGTCTAGTGGCCTAGGACATCGCCCTCTCACGGCGGCGGCACGGGTTCGAATCCCGTATGGGCCTTTCGGGGGCGCGTGGCTGAGCGGATTTGGCTTTAGCCGAGCGGATCGGAGTGCGGCGAGTGCGAGCGGGAGTCGCCTGCGACATACTCATCTCGTGACCGACGCTGAGCGCGTTGAGCGGATCGGTTCCGCACCGTCGCTTGCCCGCGCCTGTCGCGCGGCCGGTGTGCCCACGTTCTCCCCGGCGACCTCAGGCCGGCGCATCAGCCTGCTCCACGACCAGGGTGTCTCGTTCGCTCGTATCGGAGAAGCACTCGGCCAGCGCAATCTCGCGGTAACCGCCAACACCTACACGCACGTCCTTAGCGACGGCCGCGAGTTGACTACGAGCGGGTTACGGGGCTGACATCCGGTCCCGCGTATCGGTCGAGAGAGAGAATAGGAGACGCCTTGAATCCCACGACGGTGAGGTAGATGCCAAGCGACAACTCCCAAAGGAACTCCGGGATTGTCGCGATCGACTGCCCCGTGCCTCCGAACTGAAAAACGTCGAACAGCACGAGGATTCCCGAGGCGATGATGAGAGGGCCTCCGATGAGTCCGAGCATGGCCATGCCCCGTGGCACTAGGCCGGACCGATACATCAGGTAGCCCAGGATCAGCCCATTCCCGATGCCGACGATGAAGCCAGGGCCGAGCAGGAACGTCCAATCCTTGATCGCGGCGAGCGCGAGAGGTAGGTCAGCATCCGCGCCTGGAGCCTCCTGCCGCAGCGTGACGACGGCAAGCACGCTGAAGAGGCCGATGGCGATGAAGGTGCATTCAACGATACGAGCCGTGACGTAGCCGAGAGCGAGGGTTGCGTTCTGTCGCCTTAGGATCGGGTACAGCACCACGGCGGTGCCGATGTTCGTGATGATGAGAGCAGCTCCAACAGCGCTCCCAGAAGAATGCGGTTGTCGGAGCCATCACCGGCGACATAGCCGCCGGGGTCGTCGAGAACGGGTTGGAACGCAATGAGCGCTCCAATCGCGGTGACGAAGGTGGCGAGAAAAAGCAGCCCCGTGATCCGCGCAGCCCTCTGGGTTTCGTCCATCCCCTGACTCCCTTCGCTTCCGCCAGCCCGGAATCGCCCGCGAGGGCGGGACTCTACACAGGCGGAGCACCACGAGCGCCACGTCTCGGAGCACGTCCACGCGGTGACACACGGGTGCTATACGAACCGCAAGAACATGCCTATGCAGGGGTGTCTGAACCCCGTATGGGCCTTAGCCTCGATCCACCGTTTTCCCGGCCGGGTGTCGTCTGAGGTGCGGCGCAAAATGACCTCCTGAGCAGGCAAGACGGGCTGTATGGGCAGCCGCGAGTCCTGCGCCCAGGAGGTCATCCGTATG
>JALZOK010000117.1:1553-5600 GCA_030857225.1 Actinomycetota bacterium | reverse complement strand
GTGAGCGTCTTGCCGTTGTGGAACTCGATCCCGCTCTTGACGCGGATCAGAATCTGGTTCGCCTTCTCGGCTCTCAGCTCCTCGGCGAGCTCGAGCTGGATCTTGAACTTCTCGTCGATGTACGCAAGCCGGTCCCACCCGGTCATCAGACGGGCGATGTCGGACTTCGCGACGATGTGCTGCCCGTCGATGAAGTCCGACGCACCGGCGCCGGACACTGCGAGCCGGAAGGTGCCGCCGCGCTTGATCTGGGTCTCGGCCAACGCTGCCTCGGCGAGCGGGCCCAGCGAGCCGCCGGCGACGACTATCCCGAGTGCCGCCGCGCGACGAAGGAGATGTTCACGGGTCATGCCACGCTCAACCTCGCGGCTCAGCGCTTCGTCAACCGACGTCATGCGTGTCCTCCTCGTGCCGTAGTCCGCGGCCTCGATGAGCCACTGTTGCGGCCATTCTCTTCCAGCCGGGAGTGAAAAACAAGGCTGCTTTCCCAGCTTTACATTCGGCCGGGCTCGGGCATCGTGAGCGTTTCCTCGAGCACCACCACGGATGGGCCGGCCTCCCTGAGTGCCCATTCGAGATCGCCTCTCACGGTCTCGTGCGACGAGCGGCGGGCGGGGACCCCGAACGCAGCCGAGAGCGCGACGAAGTCGGGGTGCTCCAGCTCCACCCCGAAGCGCGCGAAGCCGGCGTCGTCTTGGTACTGGCGCAGGATTCCGTACCCGCGATCGTCGATCACGAGCAGCGCGACGTCGAGGTCGTGCTGCTTGGCGGTTGCGAGCTCGGCGATGCCGTATTGGAATCCTCCGTCGCCGACGATCGCCAGCACCGGGGACTCGGGCAACGCGGCAGTCGCTCCGAGTGCGGCAGGGAAGCCATAGCCGAGCGTGCTCGACCCGGCCGGGTAGAGAAACCTGCGGGGCGCAGCGGCACGCAGGTACCAGCACGCCGTGTAGGCGAGGATGGTCGAGTCCCAGGCGGCAGCTCCGTCTTCGGAAAGGACGTCTTCGATCGTCTCCAGCAGATCGAGCTCGAGCGTCGCCGCTTGTGACGCCAACCCGCTCGCGATCCCCTCGCGGACTGCGGCGGCCCGGGCTGCGCCGCCGCGAGAGTCGGCCGCGCCAAGGCGCTCGAGCAGCGACTCGAGCGTCGCTCGAGCGTCGCCTACGAGCCCGACGGCGGCAGGACGGTTGATCCCGATCCGCTCCGGGACGGCGTCGATCTGGATCAGCGCGCCTTCGAAGTCCGGACCGAAGGCGTCGATCAGCTCGTAACCGAGCCACGAGCCTACGCACAGGACCACGTCCGCGCCGGCGATCAGCCGCCGGTGCGCGGGATCGTCCCATGCGCTTCCGACCGCGAGCCGATGATCATCCGGGAAGACGCCCTTTCCCGTGTAGGTCGTCGTCACGGGGGCGTCGAGGCGGGTGGCGAGCTCGAGCAACGCCGAGCCGGCGGCCGAGCGTACGGCGCCGCCCCCGGCGACGACGAGCGGGCGAGCCGACTCCCCGAGCAGCGTCGCCGCCCGGTCGAGGTCGGCGGCGGGCGGAACAGGCCCCGGCGGGGGGCTTCCGTCCAGCTCGACGTTGGATCCCACTGCCGTCGCGCGCAACACGTCGTAGGGGATCTCCACGTACACCGGGCCCTGCGGCGGCGTTGCCGCCCGCCGCCAGCCCTCGGCAAGTACCTCGGGGATCTCGGCGGTGCTTCGTGCCCGACCTGTCCACTTGACGAGGGGCGCGAAGGACGCCATCTGGTCGGGCGTCTCGTGCAGCTCGCCGCGTCCCGCGCCGATCGTGCCTGCATCGATCTGCGTGGCGACGACCACGAGCGGAACGAACGCCATGAAGGCCTCCATGAGCGGTGCGAGCGTCATGAAGGCGCCCGGCCCGGTCGAGACGACGAGGGGAGCGGGCCGGCCGGTGATCCTCGCGTACCCATCGGCCGCAAACCCCGCATTCAGCTCCTGGCGAAAGCCGAGCACGCGGAGGTCGGTCGAGCGCAGGCCCTCCCAGATGGGAAGCGCATGCACGCCCGGAAGCCCGAACACGACCTCGGCCCCGAGCGCGCGGAGGCTCTCCGCGACGACGTGACCGCCGATGCGCGTTGCGGCTCGCGTCTCCGTCACGGCGGGAACCTTAGTGCTCCCCACCGCAAATACGCCCGCACTCGCGCCCCTCGCGAACACTTCGCATGCCGTCGTCCTCAGTCGCGCCAATATTCAAGAATATTGGCTCTCCCTGCGTCCTAGGCCTGCTCGGTTCTCGCCGGCGAATCGCGCCCGTATTTACGGCGGGAAGCACTTAGAGTTGTCACGCGTGACCGACTGGAGCACCCTCGTCGTCCCCGCGCTCGCCGAACTCGAGCCGTTCGCCCTCGGGGAGACGCTCGCGGACGCGCAGGAGCGCTATGGCCTTGAGAACGTCGTGAAGCTGAACTGGAACGAGAATCTGTTCGGACCCCTACCCGGGGTGGTCGAGGCGGTACGCGACGAGCTCGAGAACCTCTCGCTGTACCCGGAGCAGGTGAATAGGGCCTTCTGCGAGGAGGTGGCGCACTACGCAGGCACGGTGCCGGAGCGCATCGTCCCTGGCCACGGCACGCTGGCGCTGATCGGGTCGCTGGCGAGCGCATTCCTCGGTCGGGGCGACCATGCCGTCGTGCCCGCACTGAGTTACGGGCTCTATGCACAGCTGTCGGCGGTGAGGGGAGCGACGATCGAGCGCGTCCCGCTGCGAGACCTCGCCCTCGACCTCGACGCGATGGCGAGAGCCGCGCGTGAGAAGAAGGCGCGGATCGTCTGGATCTGCGATCCGAACAACCCGACCGGCTCGATCGTCGGGACCGACGAGTGGGAGGAGTTTCTCGACGCCCTGCCGGAGGGCTGCGTCGCGGTCGTGGACGAGGCGTACATCGACTACTTGCCCGCCGACGGCCGCGCGCACCGCGAGCGCGACGTGCAGAGCGGGCGCCCCGTCGTCGTGCTGCGGAGCTTCTCCAAGTTCTTCGGGCTCGCCGGGTTGCGCCTCGGGTATGCGATCGTCGACGAGGCTCTCGCCGCGTACCTCGGCGTCGTGGACGAGCCCTTCAATGTGAATTGCGCAGGACTCGCCGCCGGTCGTGCCTGTCTCCGCGCTACCGACGCGGCCGAGCGGCGGCGGAGCGAGATCGCGGAAGCCCGAGAGGCGCTTTCCAGGGGGCTTCGCGAGGCTGGCGCCGAGCCGCTCCCGGCAGCCGCCAACTTCGTGCTCGCCCGCGTGGATGTCGACGATCTGGAGCTCGCCGACCGGCTCGCCGGGCGCGGCCTCCTGATCCGGCCAGGGTCGGACTTCGGCTTGCCCGGGTACGTGCGGATCACCGTCGGCCCCGCAGCGCTCATGGATCGCGTCACCGCAGAGGTTCGCGATGCGCACGAGACGCTTCGGCGCTGACGAGCCGTGGCGCGAGTTCTCTGCGACCCCTCCTCTCCGTCCGAGCACGCCCGAGCCGTGCTCGCGCGCATGGATGTCATGCTCGAGACGTCCACCCCGCCATGGTCGGGAGACGACGTTGTCGGCCTCATCTCCTTTGACCCGGTCACTGCGGACGATCTCGCCCGACTCCCCGCGCTCCGCGTCATCGCGACGCCGAGCGTCGGCTTCGAGCACATCGACGTCACGGCTGCGACTCAACGCGGGATCTGGGTTTGTCACGTCCCGGACTACTGCATCGACGAGGTGGCGGATCACGCACTCGCGCTCCTGCTCGCACTCGTCCGCGGCGTCGTCGAGCTCGACCGCTCGGTCGGCGAGGGCAGGTGGGAAGCGAAGGCAGCCGGCCCGCTCCGCCGGCTACGGGACATCCGTGTCGGCGTGGTCGGGTTCGGGCGCATCGGCCGCGCGCTCTCCGAGCGCTTACTCGCGCTCGGGGTCGACGTCTGGGCGACCGACGCCCTCCTGCCCGACGACACGATCGCGGCTGCAGGGCCTCACTCAGCGACGCTCGACGAGCTGCTGCGGAGCTGCGACGCCATCTCGTTGCACACGCCGTTGACCGCGGAGACAGATGGGC
>JALZOK010000117.1:0-1543 GCA_030857225.1 Actinomycetota bacterium | reverse complement strand
GCTGATCGGCGCGCGCGAGCTCGCGCTGTTGCCGCGGGGCGCCTATCTCGTGAACGTCGCGCGCGGCGGTCTCGTCGACGAGGCGGCGGTGATCGCCGCACTCGAGTCCGGCCAGCTCGCGGGCGCAGCGCTCGACACGCTCCACAGCGAGCCACCTGCAAGGGCGCCCCGGACGTCGCGGCTCATCGTCACCCCGCACGCAGCCTGGTACAGCGAGCGCGCCGAGGCGGAGGTGCACCGTCGAGCGGCGGAGTCGGTGCAGGTCGCACTCGAAGGCTCTCGGCCGCCGAGGGCGGTCAACGAGATCCACGATCGCGCTGGAGACTCGCCGGCGTAGAGCGACGCCAGCGGTAGTGTCAGAGACGCGTGCGCGACCGGCCGAACATCCTCCTGTTCGTCGCCGACCAGCTGTCGGCGCTCTTCCTGCGCGCTCATGGACACCCGGTGACTCGGACGCCGACGATCGACCGGCTGGCCGAGGAAGGCGTCCTGTTCGACTGGGCGTACACGCCGAGCCCACTCTGTGCACCGGCGCGCGCGTCGCTCATGTCGGGCTTGCTGCCGTCCCGAACCGGCGCGTACGACAACGGCGCGGAGTTTCCGTCCGCGCTGCCGACGTTCGCCCATGCGCTGCGGCTCGAGGGATACCGCACGTGTCTCTCCGGAAAGATGCATTTCGTCGGCCCCGACCAGCTGCACGGGTTCGAGGAACGGCTGACGACCGACCTCTATCCCGCCGACTACGGCTGGACGCCCGACTGGCGCCTCGGCACCGAGCGCATCGACCGCTGGTACCACAACATGTCCTCTGTGACCCAGGCTGGGGTCGCCGAGATCACGAACCAGCTCGAGTACGACGACGAGGTGGCGTTCCACGCCATTCGACGGCTGTACGACCACGCGCGCTACGCGCGCGACGTGCCGCTCTTTCTCTGTGTCTCGTTCACGCATCCCCACGACCCCTACGTCGCCCGCCCGCGGCATTGGGACCTGTACCACGACGATGACATCGACCTTCCCCGCATCCCGGCTTTGCCATACGAAGACCTCGATCCGCACAGCCGGCGGCTGTACGACGCGGCGCAGATGGGCTCGCTCGAGATCAGCGAAGAGCACGTCCGCTCCTCCCGACACGGCTTCTATAGCTCTCTTTCCTACGTGGACGAGAAGCTTGCCGAGATGCTCGCCGCGATCGACGCGCTCGGCTTCGCGGACGAAACGGTGGTCCTCTTCACCTCCGACCACGGCGACCTCCTCGGCGAACGAGGGCTCTGGTACAAGATGTCGTTCCTCGAGCACTCGGCGCACGTCCCGCTGCTCGTCCATGCGCCGGGCCGATTCGCCCCTCACCGCGTCGGCACGCCTGTCTCGCTCGCGGATCTTGCGCCGACGATCTGCGACCTCGCGCGGCCTGGGCTCTCCGCCGAGGCGTCCATCCCCTTGGACGGAAGGACGCTCCTCCCCGACCTCGAGGGCACGACGGCCGATCCTGCGACGACGGTCGCGAGCGAGTACCTCGCAGAGGGTGCGCTCGCGCCGATGT
>JALZOK010000007.1 GCA_030857225.1 Actinomycetota bacterium | reverse complement strand
CCGAGCGGCGGGCTCTTGGGTCCCGTGTCGGTGTCGCGCACGGTCACCGTGCAGGTGGCCGGGGTGTTGGCCGGGGTCGAGGCCGGGCAGTCGACCGTGGTGGAGGTGGTGCGGGCGGTGACGGTGAGCTGGAAGGGAGTCGGGTCGCTGCTGGCCGAGTGGACCCCGTCCGTGGCCGTATAGCTGGCTCCGATCGAATGCATCCCGTCCCCTCGAGCCGTGGGCGCGTAGCTGACAGAGCAGCTGTTGCTCGCACCGCTCCCTCCAGTCAGAGTGCACGCCAGGGGGACGAAGGTGCCGGCATCCCCGTCCGGGTCGCTCTCCAAGGAGAACGTCACGGTGCCTTGGGGAGTCGTCGGCGTGCCCGTGCCGGTATCGGTGACGGTCGCCGTGCAGGTCGTGGTGCCGGCGACGGCGACGGTGGCAGGCGTGCAGCTGACGTTCGTGGCGGTCGGGCGCACGGGTGAGGCGTCGTCGTTCACGATCGTGCCGATTCCTCGGCCTTTTCCGATGTCCGCGCCCCCGCTCGGGTTCGACAGGTCGACGAAGAACATCTCGTCCGGCTCGAAGGTCGTGTCACGACATACCGAAACCGAGATGGTCCTTGTCAGGTTGTTCCTGTTGAAGTTCAACTGGCCGCTCGTGCTGACGTAGTCGAAGCCGCTGGCGCATGCACCGCCCGTTGCCGTGCCGTTCGCGGTCGCGTAGTCGACCCGGAATGGCGGGTTACCGGACGTCGGGTAGTTCGAGATCGTCACCGTGAAGACGAAGGCGGTCGTGCCGCTGTTTCCCTCGACCTTCGTCACGTCGTCGATCGAGAACGACGGGGGCGGTGTCTGCGCACCGGCTTGCAGCGCGACACCGAGCAGCAGGAGGGCGAGAAGCGAGACGAGCACACCGAAGCGAGACCGGCGTCGCGAGCTCACGTCTTCCTCCGGCTTGAAGGACAGAGCCGCCGGGTCGAAGCTGTCGGACCCGTTCCGCGATACCGCAGTGTGTACGCCACGTCTCCTCCCCAGAAGCCGCCGCCGCAGGATGGTGCGTTCCAGAACGTACGCTCAAACGCGCAAGAATGCAACTCTGCCGGTGGAGTCAGCTTGCGAGTTCGGCGAGCACGCCGTCCGAGAGTGCGGGCCATGCCTCCTTCGCCCAGTCACCGAACTCACGGTCGGTCAGCGCGACGCAGGCTACGCGCGCTTCGGGATCGACCCACACGAAGGTCCCCGACCCTCCGAAGTGGCCGAATGCGCGAAGCGACGTTCTCGTCCCCATCCAGGTCGCCGGACGGGTGTTCAGCTGCACGCCGAGACCCCAGTCGAGCGGATCGAAGCGGCCGTGGTCGGGCAGCACACCGGAGAGCCCCGGGAACTGGACGGCCGTCATCTCGTCGAGCGTCTCCTGCGCGATGAGCTTCGGCGCGAGAAGCTCGCCTGCGATCGCCAGCACGTCGTCGAGCGACGCATGCATCCCCGAGCCAGGGTCGCCTTCCGGATCGAGGCCGATCTCGAGCGGCTCGCAGACCGCGGCGCGGACGTACTCCGCAAACGGCATCTCCGCCTGACGACCGAGGTGCTCTGCGAGGACGCGGAAGCCCTCGTTCGAGTAGATGCGCCGGCGGCCCGGAGGGTCGATCGGCTCGCCCCCCTCGAACGGCAGCCCTGACGTCTGCGCAAGCAGGTGGCGCACGGTCGACCCGGGCGGACCCGCCGCTTCGTCCAGGTCGACGACGCCTTCCTCCGCGGCGATGAGGACGGCCAAAGCGCCTACCGGCTTGGACACGGACGCGAGGCGCACGACGTGACGCGTATCGCCGTGGGTCTCGACTCGGCCGTCGCCGGTCACGATTCCCGCCGCGACGAACGAGACCGGCCAGCGCTCGATCTGGCGGAGGGCCTGCACGCGGCGCGATACTAGCCCCCATATGGAGAGACGCCTGATCTCGGGACACTCGCCGTACGAGCCGATCGTCGGCTTCTCGCGCGCGGTCGTCGTCGGAAAACACGTCTACGTGGCAGGCACGGCCCCGATCCTGGCCGACGGCTCGGCGCCGCCCGAGGACGCCTACGAGCAGGCGCGTCTCTGTCTGGAGATCATCGGGCGCGCACTGGAGAGCGCAGGCGCATCGTTCGAGAACGTGGTGCGCTCCCGCGTGTACGTGACCGATGCCGCCCACATCGACGGAGTCGGCCGCGCCCACGGCGAGGTCTTCGGCGACATTCGGCCCGCGAACACGACCGTCGTCACCGCGTTAATCGATCCCGCATGGAAGGTCGAGATCGACGTCGATGCGCTCCTGCCATGACCGTCGCTCGCCCTCGGCTCGCTCCCGCGGGGGAAACCATGTTTCCCCCGCGTACCCCCTTCTTCTCGAGAGCGCGGGGAACCTCCCGGTTCCCCACACCCCTCCACGGTCATGAGCCACGGAGCGGCTCATGACCGGCAGGCAGGCATTTCCGCCCTCGATCACCGGCAAGGGCGCGCTTCACGAGGGCAGTGTTCTCGACCACTCGTTCGGCAAGGGCGATCCGTACACGCTCGGTGTCGAGGAGGAGTACCAGCTCCTGGACGAGGAGTCGCTCGACCTCGTGCAGCACATCGAGACGATGCTGGACGCGGTCAGTGGACACGAGCTCGAGGACCGCATCAACCCCGAGCTCATGCAGTCGGTGATCGAGATCACGACTCCCGTCTGCCGGACCGCCGGCGATGTGAGTCGCGAGCTCCTGAAGCTCCGCCGCTACGTGACCGAGGTCGCGCATAGCAAGGGCCTGCGCGTCGGCTCGGCGGGCACACATCCCTTCAGCCTCTTCGAGCGCCAGCGGATCACGGCGAACGACCGTTATCGGGCGCTGATCGACCAGATGCAGTACATCGCCCGGCGCGAGCTCATCTTCGGAATGCACGTGCACGTGGCCGTCGACGATCCCGAGAAGGCGATCAAGGTCGTCAACGGGCTGCTCCCCCAGCTCGGGCCGCTGCTGGCGCTCTCCGCGAGCTCGCCCTTCTGGCGCGGGGAGCCCACGGGGCTGGCGTCGAGCCGGCAGATGGTCTTCTCCGCGTTCCCGCGCTCGGGGCCGCCGCCTCGCTTTCGCGACTACGCGGACTACGCGGAGGTCGTCGGCCAGCTCGAGAGGTCCGGCTGCATCGCGGACTACACCAGCATCTGGTGGGACATCCGGCTCCATCCGCGTCTCGGCACCGTCGAGATCCGCATCTGCGACGCCGTCACGCGCGTGGAGGACGCTGTGGCCATCGCCGCCTACTGTCAAGCGCTCGTCAAGCATCTCTCCGAGCAGCACGACGCAGGCGAAGAGATCCCGTCGTACCACCGCATCCTCACGACCGAGAACAAATGGCTGTCAGCCAGGTACGGGTTGGAGGCGCCCGTCATGGATCTCGAGTCCGGGCGGCGCAACCGCATCCCGGTGGCGCGCCTGGTTCGGCGGACACTCGCGACGATTGCCCCCCACGCGCGCGAGCTCGGGTGCGAGCGGGAGCTCGAGGGGGTACGGGAGATCCTCTCCCGCGGCTCCAGCGCCGATCGCCAACTCCGCATCTACAACACGAACCGGGACATCGTCGAGGTCGCCCGCGAGATCGCGGACGCGACCGAGGCGTTGCCCGCGGTCGTCACCTCTTAGTGGCCGCGGTGCACCACATACGTCCGAGTGTTGATCTCGGCTAGCCGTTCGCTCCCGAAGCGCACGGTCAGCTGCTCGTCGCGGAGCTTCATGCGTAGCCGCATCTGCTTGGGCTCGGCAAGCCGTAGCGGGAGGTCGATGCAGAACGCCCGCCGACGAGCAGTGTCGAGCGCGTGGACGAACGGCTTTCCATTCTGGCGCGCGTACAGCGTGTACGCCCAGCGCCCGTCCGAGGTCGTCACCCGTGTCGCGGGCTGGCCACCCATGATCGCCTTACTCACGAGCCGGTCGATCACGGCGTTCGGGAGGAGGCGGCCCGCGGACAAGTCGTAGGCGCGAACCCGGTAGCGAGGGCTCGGACCCGCGGAGATGTGCTCGACGAGATAGAGGCGCGAGCCGTCGGGCGAGATCGCGTCGAAGGACCAGGAGCCGCGAAGCTCGATGCGCCGCTGCGGTCTCAGCGTCTTCGCCCTGAGTGAGAGAAAGCGCGTCGTCCCTGCGTTTCCGGGCAGCGGACCGTACGAGGCGACGATGAGGGTGCGCCCGTCGCCCGAGAGGCCGGCGGTCGTCCCGTCGTAGGCGACGAGCGGCACGCCGTAAAAGTCGCGCAGAGCTCTCGAGCGCACCACGCGACCGCCTCGTACCGAGATCGCCGCGACCACGGTCGTCGTAGGAGTGCCGAGCGTGACGTAGCGGACGTCGCCGGTGGGAGCGCGTACGCCTTCCCACCCGTAGTCGAGCCCTGGCGAGTACGGCGATCCGTTCGCGCCTCCGGCGCCCGCGGCGATCGCGGCGAGCACTGCGAAGACTGCGACGAGAGCTGCGAGGGATTTCATGAGAACCTCCTTCAGGTAACGAGGATGCAGGCGTCGTGCGCTGCACGGGCTACTTGGCGAACTGTGCGGACGCGTCCGTTTCGGTCGAGCAGGCTCACGGTGCCCTGGCCGAGCGACGGTGTGACGATCTGCCCGTACGCGAACGTGACGTTGTAGGAGCCGAGGGGCACGCGGGCTTCGCGAACGAGCTCTCCGTCCAGCCGATGACGTCGTAGCGTGCCGTCGTCACCGCTCGCGACGAACGCCTTGTCGCCTGCGAACGCGACGTGCTGAGGCGACGCGCCGGCGACGATGACGCGCTTCGGCTTCTTCGAGCCCGGACGGTACAAGGCGATGCGCCGCTCCGAGCCGGAAGTCACCCAGACCGTCCGCCCGTCCGGGGCGAAGACGATGTCGTGCGCGAGAAACGGCGCTGCGAACGTGCGGACGAGCTTGGGACGACGCGGGTCGGAGATGTCGAGCACGGCCACGCGTTCCGCCGTCGTCCCGAGTGCCGTCCAGAGTGTCGATCCATCCGGGCTCAGCGAGACGTGCCGGGCGGGGCCGGGCACTGGCGTTCTCCAGGAGACCTTCGCACGATCGACGTCGACCACCACGATCTCCTGGCTCGCCGAGTCCGTCACATACGCGAGGGCGCGAGTCGGATGCGCGGCGGTGTAGCGCGGCGCTTCGAACCCGTCCAGCTCGGCTCGAATCCGGCGCGACACGGCGTCGATCAGCGTGATGCCGCCGTGGTCGGTGTGCGCGACCAGAGCCGTACGCCCGTGCACGGATTCGATGCTGCGAGGTCCGGGTGCCGTGCGGATGCGGCCGACCGTCCTGCCCGAGGCGAGCTCGACCAGGACGACATGGCTTTCGAGGTCGGCGGTGACGAACGCAACTCCGGATCCGCCAACGCGAGCTGCGAACGCGATCGGATCAAGTGCCAGCGCCAGCGAAGCGGCAGCCGAGCCGGTGAGGAGCTGGCGACGGTTCATGCTCTCTCTACGCCTGTCGCGTCCATCGAGGTCCATGGACCTCCGAGCCCGTTGGCCTCGTATCTCTTGCATGGACCTCCTGGACAGATCTCGTCGTAGTCTGGGCACGGGATGCGCACCGCTCGCGACGAGCGCGCCCGCGTGCGCGGCGCGCAGCAGGGCTCGGTCTCCGATCTCGAGGCCCTGTTCCGGACGCACTGGCCGCGCGCGTACCGCGCCGCCTACCTCGTCACCCACGACGCCGCGGCCGCAGAGGACATCGCGCAGGAGTCCTTTCTCGCCGCGTTGCGCGCGCTCGACCGCTTCGATCGGCGCCGGCCGTTCGGGCCGTGGCTGCACCGGATCGTCGTCAACCGCGCCATCGACTGGACGCGCGCACGGAGGCTGCGCGGCGAGGTCGAGCTCACAGACACGCTTCATGCGCCCTCGCCGTCGTCCGCCTCGCCGGGCGACGACGTCCTGGCAGCCCTGGCGCAACTCCCGCCCGAGCACCGTGCGGTCGTCGTGATGCGCTACCTACTCGAGTTCACGCCGGGCGAGATCGCTGACGCACTCGAGCTTCCGCGCGGGACGGTCAACTCGCGCCTGCGCCGCGGGCTCGATGCGCTGGGAGACGACTTGTGAAGCGCGAGCTCGAACGCATCGAGGTTCCCGGCGCGCACGTCGCGCACGAGCGTGCCTGGAGCATCGTCACCGCGGCCTTCATGGAGCGGAAGCCGGTCTCCCCGCCCTCGCACTGGCCCCGCGTCGCCGCGGTCGCGATTGCCGCTGTCGCCCTTCTCGCGGCAACGGTCAGTCCGCCTGGCCGCGCCGTGATCGACGAGATTCGAGAGGTCGTCGGCGTGGAGCGGGCGCTGCCGGCGCTCTTCTCGCTGCCCACCCCGGGGCAACTGCTAGTCGCCTCGGATGCAGGAGTCTGGGCGGTCTCCGAGGACGGCTCGCGCCGGCTGCTCGGCGACTATCGGGTAGCCACTTGGTCGCCGTTCGGGCGTTTCGTCGCGGCTGGCCGTAGCGACGAGCTCGCCGCACTCGAGTCGGATGGAGACGTCCGCTGGACGCTGGCGCGGCCAGCGATCACCTCGCCGACGTGGACGGGGACGGAATCCGACACGGAGATCGCGTACGTCGACCGGACCGGAGTACGCGCCGTCGCGGGCGACGGCACAGGCGACCGGCTTCTTCTCCCTGGGGCCGGCGGGCTCTTGGCGTGGCAGCCGGGATCGGCGCGCCTTCTTGCGGTCGCATCGCCTCGGCAGGTTCGGGTGCTCGATGTCACCGCTGGACGTCTGGTCTGGCGAGCTCGCGCACCGCGAACGAGCCCGACCGACATCTCCTGGTCGTCTGACGGAGCGCGCGTGCTCGTCTCGTACCCGAGATCGCTTCGCGTGTTCGACGCGCTCGGGAACACACCCCTCGAGATCGGTCCCGGTGTAAGGCGGATTCGAGCGGCTGCGCTCGCGCCGGACGGGAAAGCGGCCGCGTACGTCATGCAGACTTCCGGCCAGAGCCAGCTCTGGATCGTGCCGCGCATACGACCTGACGCGAACGCCGCACGTAGGCTTTTTACCGGTGCCGGTGAGCTTGCCGATCTGACGTGGTCGCCCGACGGAGAGTGGCTCCTCGCGACGTGGACTGATGCAGACCAATGGCTGTTCATCCGCGCTGACGGTCGTGGGATCCGCGCCGTATCGAACATCCGGAAGCAATTCCGCTCGACCTCGTTCCCGCGCGTCGAAGGCTGGTGCTGCTCGCGCTGATTAGGCTGCGCATGTGCTCGGCGCCGGCGACAGCGTTCCGGAGGTTCAGGTCTGGACGGCGCCGCGACAGGAATCTCGGTCGCTCGCGCAGGTGCTCGGCGCGGGCTACGCGCTCCTCTGCTTCTACCTCTGGGACTGGTCGCCCACCTGAACGAACGAGGTTCTGCTCCTGCGTGACAGGAGCGACGACCTGGCCGAAGTGGGCGTCCGCCCGCTCGCGATCTCGCGGGACTCCGTGTGGTCGCACGCCGCGTGGGCGGGGACGCTTGGAGTGGACGTGCCACTGCTCTCCGACTGGAACGGGGACGCCGCGCGCGCGTTCGGGGTCACGGTGGAGCTCGGCGGTATGCACGACGTCGCTGCACGCTCGTGCTTCCTCATCGAGGACGGCCAGACGATTCGCGGGGCCTGGATGCTCGGTCGCGAGCTGCCCGATATCGACGCGGTCATCGCAGCAGCCGGAGCAATCTGAGCGTCGTGCATCTCGGGGTCATCCTGCCCAACTTCGGATCGGGCTCGACGCCGATCGAGATCCGGCGCGTCGCTGAGGCCGCCGAGGAGCTCGGGTTCGACTCGGTGTGGGCTACCGAGCACATCCTTGTCGGGCCGGAGGCGGTCGATCCCTACGGGCGCGTGTACGCGCCGCTCGTCACCCTCGGCTGGATCGCCGGATTCACGGAGCGCGTTTCGCTCGGCACCTCGATCGTGCTCACGCCGCTCCATCACCCGATCCATCTTGCGAAAGAGGCGGCGACGCTGCAGGAGCTGTCGAGCGGCCGGCTGCTGCTCGGGCTGGGGATGGGCTGGCACGAGGACGAGTTCCGGTTCATGGGCATCCCGTTCCAGGGTCGCGGCCGTCGCGGCGACGAGGCGATCAGGCTGATGCGGGCGCTCTGGAGCGGCGAGCGCGAGTTTCACGGGCAGCACTGGTCGTTCGAGGGTGCAACCTTCGGGCCGCTTCCCGACCCGATTCCGGAGCTATGGATCGCCGGCAGCTCTGCGCCTGCGCTCCGGCGGGCGCGTGAGTTGGGCGATGTCTGGCATCCGAGCCGCCGCTCGGACCTCGAGGATGTGAAGCGCATCAGGAAGCAGCAACCGGAGCTTCGGATCGTGCCGCGGAACAAAGTCGAGCTCGTGGACGACCTGCTGGAGGCGGGTGCAGACGGCGTCGTCGTCACATTGCCGGACGAGACCGCGATGCGGGATTTCATCCGGCGCTACCGCTAGCGCGTCTATCTATCGACGAACGGGAGCTTTCGGCGCGCCCTGCGCTTGATGACCTTCAATACGATCCAGCCGAGGATCGCGTATCGCCACTTCTTCATGGCGTGGTGGTTCCCGGCTGCCGGGTCCCGGAAACGTCGTTCGTTCTCACATGCCCATCGCGTGGTAGCCCGCGTCCACGTACAGCGTGGTTCCGCTCACGTTGCGGCCGTCGTCGGAGAGAAGATAGGCGGCCGCTGCACCGCAATCCTCCGCGTCGATCTGGCGGTGAAGCGGTGCGCGCTCGGCGAACATCTCCTCCATCGTCGTGAAGCCTGCGATCGAGCGTGCGGCGAGCGTGCGGACAGGTCCTGCCGAGATCGCGTTCACACGGATGTTCTTGGAGCCGAGATCCCAGGCGAGGTACCGAACCGATGCGTCGAGCGCGGACTTGGCCACTCCCATGACGTTGTAGTGGGGCACGGCGCGTTCGCCGCCGAGATAGGTCATCGTCACGATCGAGCCTCCACCCCGCGCCTCCATCAGCGGCTCCGCCGCCCGCGCGCATGCGACCAGGGAGTAGGCGCTGATGTCGACCGCAAGCCAGAAGCGGTCGCGCGGCGTGTCGGTAAAGCGGCCCTCGAGGTCCTCGGCGGCGGCGAACGCGACTGAGTGGACGAGGATGTCGAGGCCGCCTCCGAACGCATCCGCGACCTCGGAGAAAACGCGCGCCACATCGTCGTCGGAGCGAACGTCGCACTCGGTGACAAGCGGGCTCGACACTGTTTCGGCCAGGTCGCGCACATTCTTCTCGATCCGCTCTCCCTGGTACGTGAAAGCGACCTGCGCGCCCTCGTCTGCGAGCCGGCGGGCGATCGCCCAGGCGATGGAGCGCTTGTTCGCGACGCCCAGGACGAGCGCCTGCTTCCCCTCGAACCTGCCGGCCACCCGGCGATCCTAATACGGATACGCTCGCGCGGCGATGGCTGACGGGCGTGTTGCGGTCGTTACGGGGGCGTCCTCGGGGATCGGGGAAGCGACCGCGCGGGAGCTGGCGCGGCGCGGCTGGCACTGTGTGCTCCTCGCGCGGAGGTCGAACCGACTGGAACAGGTGGCGAGCGAGATCGGGGGTGAGTGGGAACTCTGCGATGTCTCCTCGCGCGAGCAGGTGAACGAGGTCGCAGCGCGAGTATTGGAGAGGCATCCGGCGATTGGGTTGCTCTTGAACAACGCAGGCATGCCGGCTCGCGGAAACTTCCTCGAGGTCGACCCCGAGCTCGTCGAACGCGTGATCGACGTCAACTATCTCGGTGGGGTTTGGTGCTTGCGCGCGTACCTGCCTGGGCTGCAAAACGCCGCTCGGTCGGGGGCACGCGCTGGGGCGGGTACGAGCTCGAATGGAGCTCATGTCGTGAACCTCGTCTCCGTGGCCGGGACCGTGGCATTTGCGCCTGCCGGTGCCTACGCCGCTTCGAAGCACGCTCAGCTCGCCTTCTCGCGTTCGACCGCTGCCGCCCTTCGCGGCAGCGGGATCGGCGTGCTAACTGTCATGCCTGGATTCGTGGAGACGGAGGGGTTTCCGCAGCGGTCGGTTCTCTCCAGCCGGATCCTGCGGCGTTTCGTCATCGAGCCGGAGGAGCTCGCGACCAAGGTCGTCGACGCGCTCGAGAAGGGCAAACGGGAGATCACGGTGCCCTGGTTCCCGTACCGCCTGATCTCGATCGCGCAGACCCTCCTGCCGACCGTCTTCGCTCGGTTCGTCGGCGCGTCCGGCTACCGCAAGGGGGGCGTAAGAACCCGGGTCTGACCCTAGACGTGTCCGCCCAGGACAGTGGTAGGAGCAACAAAAGCGTGCCGATTTGTCCACACGGATTGGCGTGGACGGCGGGAGGCGCTTTCATGGCAGATCGATGCCACGGGTACTTCGAACCTCACTTCCAGACGGGTACTTCCATGTGATGTCGCGCGGGGTCGACGGCTGCGCCATCGTCCGGGACGATGCAGACAGGCGGATGTTCCTCGCACATGTCCGCGTCTGCGTCGAGCGTTACGACTGGGTCGTCCAGGCGCTCTGCTTGATGACGACGCACTATCACCTCGTTCTCCATTCCACGCGCGTCGGGCTCTCTGCGGGAATCCAGCGATTGAACGGCCGCTACGCGCAGCTGTTCAATGAGAGACACGTCCGCTTCGGCCACCTCTTCGCCGACCGCTTCACCTCGAGAGTCATCGATGGCGAGCGTCACCTTCGGGATGCGTGCCGATACGTCGTCGAGAATCCGGTTCGGGCCGGAATCTGCGAATCAGTCGCGGACTGGCCGTGGGCCCACAGCCGCTACGGACCGGGAGACGGGTACGAGCTACGGACCGGGCTTGCGGGCCACGTACCAGCCGACCTCGATGTCGAAGACCGAGCCGGAGGCGAGTCCGCGGACGCGCGCGCGCTCCTCCTCCGGAACCTCAGCGAGCTCGAGGCGCTGCTCGAGGTCGACCCGCTCGCGCGTCACTTCGTGCGTGACGAGCACCAGATCGTTGGCATCCAGGAATCCGTGGATGTCGGCATCGGGAAGGAGCCGCTGGTGGGTCGAGTCGCGAAGCCGCTCGAAGCGGTCCATCTCCAAGCTTCGCAACGGATCGACCGAGCCGAGCTGGTCGGCGATGAGCACCCGGCCTCCGGGTCGCGTGACCCGAACCAGCTCGGAGACCGCGAGCTCCGGTCGGCGCACATGGTGGAGGACGCGGAGAGAGCCGGCGATGTCGAACGTTGCGTAATCGAACGGGAGCGCGGTCGCGTCTCCCTCGACGAAGCGGACGTTCGTGGGCGCAATCTCGCGGCCGGCGTCGAGATAGTCCACCCGGGCATCGGTGGCCACGACCTCCCCGACGTGCGGCGCGAGAGCGAACGCAAGCGCTCCCGTGCCCGACCCGGCGTCCAGAACGATCTCGCTCCCGCCGAACGGTCCGAGCAGGCGGCGCACGCGTTCCCCAAGCTCCGCCTCACGCTCCGCCTGCAACGCAAGCCGGAGCCGCACGCTCACGAGCTCGACTCCTCCACGAGAGACCGCGCCAGTGCGAGAGCTTCCGCTCGCGTGGAGACCGTCCCGACTGCGCGCTCCTCCTCGATGATGGCGAGAATACGTCCGATCTCCGGGCCGGGCGCCAGACCGAGCTCGTCGCCACGCACGAGCGGCTCTCGCGGCTGGACGCGTCGGGCCTGCTCCACCACATCCCGGAGCTCGCCGGCGTCGAGGAACACCAGCGCGTCGAGTGCCCATGGCTCGGTTTCCCGACGAAACCGGTGGATCGCCCGCGCCGACCCGTCGCCCGGTCGGCGAGCCCGCAGCAGCACCGTTGCGTACCGACGCAGCTCGCGCGAGATCGGAAAGGCCCGAAGCCGCTCCCCGAACACGGCGACCAGCCGAAAGTCGGGGTTGTCGAGCGCATCCACAGGCCCTTCGAGGTCGCCACCCAGCGCCTCGAGCACGCCGAGCTCGTCGAGCCGCCGGTAGCCGGCGGGTGAGAGCCGACGAAGCTCGCCCAGGACGCGCTCGCCCGCCGGCTCGACGGCTCGCGCGGCCGACTCGCGAACAAGCTCTTCAGTGGCTTCGTCCATGCGGAATCCCAGCTCGTCCTCGAGACGCACCGCCCGCAGGAGTCGCAAGGGGTCGTCGCGGAAGACGGATTCCGAGACCGCGCGCACGACGCCCGCCTCGAGATCTGCCCGCCCCCCGTGCGGGTCGTGCAGGTCGCCACGGCCGACCGGGGCAGCGATCGCGTTGAACGTGAAGTCGCGCGTGAGGAGATCGGCGTCGATCCCGCTCGGGAGAGGAGTGAAGTCGACGGTTTCCTCCACCCCCTGGATCACCACGCGCCAGGCGCCGTGCCGCTCCGAGAGTGGAAAGGGAGCGCCGCCAAACCGGTTCGCGAAGCGCTTCGCGGCTGCTTTCGGCTCGCGACAGGCGACATCGATGTCGAGCACGGGTCGTCCGAGCAGGAAGTCTCGAACGGCGCCGCCGACGATCCACGCCTTCTCTCCTGCCAGCACCTCCGAGATCCTGACGTCATCCACCTTGGAGCACCCGCCGGGCGCGCGCCGACCTCATGTCGAGCCCCGTGGCGATCTCGTACCCGATCGTGTCTGCGACGCGCGCGTGCTCCTCGACCAGAACTCCGTCACCGACGAGCGTGACCGGCGTGCCGATCGTGACCTCACGATCGAGCTCGACGGCAATCGCATCCATCGAGACCGTCCCCACTACGCGCCGCCGCTCACCGTCGACGAGGACTTCCGTGCCCGCCATATCGCGCCGGAACCCGTCCGCGTAACCCACTGGCACAATGCCGATCCAGGTCGGCTCGTCCGCAACGTACCGTCGGCCGTAGCCCGTGCTGCCGCCCGGCTCCAGGCGCTTGGCGAGCGCGATGTACGACTCCCACTTGAGCGCGGGCTCTAGCCCGTCGAGCAGCGGGTCGCTCCCGAAGGGAGAGATGCCGTACAGCGCGATGCCGCAACGCACGGCGTCGAACGAGGCGCTCGGATAGCGCAGCGTTCCCGCGCTGTTCGCGAGATGGCGGACGAGCGTGCCGTCGAGACTCGCCGTAGCCTCGCGAAAGCGATCGATTTGCAGATTCGTGAAGTCCGCGTCGGACTCGGCGGCGGCAAGATGACTGATGACTCCGACCACGTTTCGGGTCGGTGACGGGAGCTCGGAGAGCCCCCACCTGCCCATACCGGTGTCGACCTTCAGGTGCACGCGTACGCCTTCGGGAATCGGGCCACCGGCAGCGACCAGCTCCAGTCGGGCGACGCGCGCAGCTCCGACCTCGCGCGCGTTGGCCGGGCCCGTGACGAGGAGGCGCACGTCATCGAGAGCGGGAACCGCGCGAAGCTCCAGCGCCTCGTCCACCGTCGCGACGCAGAGGGCGGTCGCGCCTCCACGAAGCGCAGCGCGCGCGACATCGGCCGCTCCATGACCGTAACCGTTCGCTTTGACAACCGCCCAGAGCTCCGCACCTCCTGCAGCCCGCAAGAGCGCCTCCGCATTGCGCCGGATTGCGCCGAGATCGAGCGTGAAGCTCGAGCGCTCCACCGTTGCTCAGCCTTCGAGAGCCTGCGGAAGCAGGTCGAGAAGGTCGCTCGCGATGAGCCCCGCGCGATGGGGGGCTAGCACGGCTGCCCGGCCGTGCGCGACCGCGGCTGCCGCGGCGGCGACCTGCGGATCGAGGCCCTTCGCCAGAAACGCGGCCGTGATTCCCGTCAGGACATCGCCGGTTCCTGCGGTCGCGAGAGCGGGTGGGCCGAGATCGCAGACGATCGTCCCGCTTCCTGGCGCTGCGACGATCGTGTCCGACCCCTTGAGCACGACGACGCATCCAAACTGTTCGGCACCTTGCCGGGCCGCCTTCAGCCGGTGCGCGCCCACCCACTCCGTATCGGTTCCGAGCAGTCGCGCGAGCTCTCCGGCATGCGGCGTGAGCACGGTAGGGGCCGCGCGCTGGAGGGGTTCCAGCTCGAAGAGCGCGTCGGCGTCGACCACCGCCGGAATGTCGAGTCGCTCGAGCAACTCGCGGACGAGTGCCTGACGCGCATCACCACGTCCTAGCCCTGGCCCGAGCGCGATGGCCCCAGCTCTCTCGGCGACCGCCGCGATCGTCTCGACGGCATCCTCGTCGGTCCAGCCGATCTTGACCGCCTCGAGGACGAGTGACTCGGCGACCGGGAGCGACCCGGTCGGGACGGCGAGCGTGACGTAGCCCGCGTCCGCGCGGAGCGCCGCACGCGCGGAAAGGCAGGCTGCGCCCGTCATGCCCGGCTGTCCGCCGACGACGAGCACCGAGCCGGCCGTGTACTTGGTATCTCCTGGCGCGCGCCGCGGGACGAGCCCGAGCAACGCCTGAGTCGCGCGCCGGTGCTCCGTGACGAACTCATCGAGCCCGATGTCTGCGACCACTACTCGCCCCGCACGGAAGCGGCCCGGAGCCAGCACGGTTCCCAGCTTCGACGCATGAAACGTAACCGTCAGATCGGCATTCGCGACTGCACCTGCGACCTCGCCCGTGGAAGCGTCGATCCCCGAAGGAAGATCGACGGACACGATCGGCGTTTCGGCCGCGTTCATCCGCTCGATGACTGCGGCCGCATCCGGACGTGGCTCGCCGCGAAATCCCGTGCCGAAGACCGCGTCGACGATCACGTCATATCCCTCCACGTCGGCGGTCTCGTAGGCCTCGTACCCGGCCTCCTGCAGGATCCGCGCGGCTACGCGGCCGTCACCGCCGTTCGCGCCGCCGCCGCACACGCAGGCAAACCGCCGCGCTGCCGGGAAGGCCAACAGCGCTTCTCGCGCGACAGCGGCTCCGGCGCGCTCCATCAGCTCCGGAACGGTTTCGGGATAGCCCGGATACCGCGCCTCGACGGCGCGCATCTCGGCGGCCGTATAGAGCGGCTCGTACAGCTCAGTGCTCCCCACTAGAAATCGCGTGGCGCGACGACGCAGATCGCCGCCGCCAGCTCCCGCGAATGCGTCATCGAGAGGTCGATCGCGCCTGCGCTTACCCGCTGCGCGAACGCCGCGGTTCGCCCGGAGAGACTGACGCCGGGCTTCGGCCTGCCCACGATCTCCACCTCCTTCCAGGTAAAGCGGACTCCGCAGCCGAGAGCTTTGCCGACAGCCTCCTTGCCGGCGAAGCGCGCCGCGTAGCTCTGGGCGGGATCGGCGCGCGAGTCGCAGTACGTCCGCTCGGCGTCCGTGAAACAGCGCTCGCGAAAGCCTGGGCGCTCGAGCGCACGTCGCACACGCTCGATCTCGATCAGGTCGACGCCGACCTTCACCGCCGCAGCCCCCCGGTCAAGTCCTCCTCGAGCAAGGCGGGGAACTGGGCCAGTGAGGAGACGACGATGTCCGGCGCAGCTTCGGCGCTTTCGAGCGTCTCCGGGCGGAATTTCCCGGTTCGCACGAGCGCCGTCCGCATGCCGAAGAGGCGGGCGCCACGGATGTCAGACTCGATGTCGTCCGTGACGAGCCAGGTCAGCTCTGGTTCCGCCTCGAGGACGTCCAATGCAGCCGCGAAGTACGAAGGGCTCGGCTTTCCAAGCACGGTCGCCTCGACACCGGTCGCGTATTCGAGTCCGGCCACGAATGCGCCTGAGTCGAGCATCGGCCCTCGGCTCGTCTGCCACCACTTGTTCTTGTGCAGGCAGTAGAGCGAGGCGCCGAGCTGAATCTCGCCGAACGCCCGCGCGAGGTTCATGTAGCTGAACACCTGGTTCGGTTCGAGCGTCTCGTCGCATCCTCCGATCAAGACCGCATCCGAGTCCTGCCCGACGAGCTCGAGCCCCTCGAGATCGGGCACGATCGACGTCATAGCCAGCGCCAGCACCCGTTTCCCTGCGAGCTCGCGCGCGGCTGCCCCGGCCGGCGTCTGCAGCTCGAGGTCGTCCAGCGAGAACTCCATCCGGCGAAGCTCCTCGGCCAGACGTGCTCGGGGACGCGTCGAGTTGTTCGACACGAAGCGAAGCGCATGACCCGCCTCGCGCAACTCGGCCACTGCCTCGACGGCTCCGGGGATCGGCTCTCCCGACACGTGGAGCACACCGTCGATGTCCAGCAGAATGCAGGCCATGGAGCGTGAGTCTATTCGGGTCACACGCTCCGTCCTCCTGCCCGTCTCGGAGATCGAGCTCCGGGTCTCGCGCTCGAGCGGGCCGGGTGGGCAGCATGCCCAGAAGTCCTCGACCCGCGTCGAGGCGGTGCTCGACGTCGAGGCGTCGACTGTGCTCTCGGACGTGCAGAAGAGGCGCGTGACAGGGAAGGTGGGCCCCGTGCTGCGCGCGGTGGCCCAGGACGAGCGGAGCCAGGCACGAAACCGGGAGCTAGCGGTGGAGCGCCTCGTCGAGAAACTCCGCCAGGCGCTCGCCGTGCCGCGTCGGCGAGTGGCGACGAAGCCGACGAGGACTGCACGCGAGCGACGGCTCGAGTCGAAGCGGCGCCGCGCCCGGACGAAACGGCTTCGCCGCCCGCCCGCCTCCGAGTAGCGCAAGTTACAAGTTGTTACTTGGCGTCTCGAACGCCGCGCGGATTCCCTGTGCCCGCGTAGGATCGAGGCGTGGACATGGCCAACCTCGCCATGTTGCTTCCGGAGCTGCCGACCGCGCGGACGCAGCTCCTCGACAACCTCGGGCGCGTGCGCCGCGAGGTGGGACCGATCACTCCCGAGCTGTCCGACGCTCTCGCCGATCACATGAACATCCGCCGCGGCGAAGTGCATGAGGTCGTGTCCTTCTATTCGTTCCTGGAGATACCCGTTGACGCGCCTCGCGTCTGCACCGGGCCGGTCTGCGACTGCTACGGGGGGCGTGAGCTGCTCGCGAGCGTGCCCGGAGCCATCGAAGTGGCATGCCTCGGCCATTGCGATCTCGCTCCGGTGATGACGCGCGGAGACGAGATCGTCCCCGAGGTCACACACGCGACGAACGACGGTCCAGCGATCGGGCTCGGGCAACGCGACGGGACGCTCGCAGACTACGAGGCCCGCGGCGGCCTGGAGCTGCTGAGAAACCCGCTCTCGCCCGAGCGCATCGTAGAAGAGCTCAAGGCGTCCGGGCTTACCGGGTACGGCGGCGCGGGTTTCCCGACCGGGATCAAGTGGGAGGCCGTCTCGCGCGAGCCCGGCCCGCGCTTCGTCGTCGTCAACGCCGACGAGGGCGAGCCGGGGACGATCAAGGATCGCTACGTCTTGGAGCTGCGACCGCTCCTCTTCCTCGAAGGCGTTCTGATCGCGATGAGCTTTGCGCAGGCCACCGAGGGCCTGATCTACCTGCGCGAGGAGTACGCAACTGCTCGCAGCAGACTGGTACGAGGGATAGAGGAGTTTCGCGCTGCAGGCCTGCTGGAAGGACGCTCGCTCGGCCTCGTGATCGGCGCGGGCGCGTACATCGCGGGCGAGGAGACGGCGATGCTCGAGTCGATGGAAGGCCGGCGCGCGATGCCGCGGCTTCGGCCTCCTTTTCCGGCGCAGGTCGGATACCTCGGCCGCCCCACCCTCATCAACAACGTGGAGACGCTGGCACACCTCCCTGCGATCTTGCGAAACGGCGGCGCGTGGTGGGCAGCGCTCGGGACGCGCGAGGCCGCGGGCACGCGCCTTTGGTCCATCTCAGGCGCGGTCGCGCGCCCCGGTTGCTACGAGGCGCCGAACGGGATCACTACGCGCGAGCTCGTCGATGAGCATGCAGGCGGCTTCAAGGGGGAGACAGGCGCAATCGTGCCCGGCGGCGCGGCGAGCGGAATTCTCCCCCCGGCGGCGATCGACACGCCGCTCACCCGCGACGCCCTCCGCGAGTACGGCGCGGGCGTAGGCTCGGCCGCGCTCCAAGTCTTCCCGGCCTCCTACTCGCCGCTTCGCCTGCTCTCGGAGACGATGCGCTTCTTCGCCGAGGAGTCATGTCAGAAGTGCACGCCCTGCCGGATCGGCAACCGCGCGCTCCACCATCTCTGCGAAGAGCTCGAGCACGGACGGGCGCCGATGACACGGGAGAAGGTCGATGAGTGGCTGCTCGCCATGGAGAAGACCTCGATCTGCGGGTTGGGTCAAGCCTCTCCGATCCCGATCCGAAACGCGATGGAGCACTGGCCCGAGCTCTTCACCCCGCTCCGCTAGTGCGCGCGAAATCCCTGAAGGCGGCCGCTTCGCGGCCGCACTCGCTAGTGCGACGTGAGTACGATCATCCGATGGTCGAGTTCACCCTCGACGGCCGGACGGTGAGTGCGCCCGAAGGGGAGCTGATCGTGCACGCGGCAGCGCGGCACGGGACGTTCATCCCCACGCTCTGCCACGACTCGAAGCTCGATCCGTACGGCGGCTGCCGCATGTGCGTGGTCGACGTCGAGGGCGCGCCGCGGCCGATGCCGGCCTGCGCGACCCGCATCACCGAGGGCATGGTGCTCTCGACCAACGGCCCGATCACCGACTTCCAGCGGACGCTGACCGAGATGCTCCTCTCCGAGCACCTGAACGCCTCGCCCGGAGGACGGCCGAACGAGCTCATCGACATGGCGAACGAGCTCGGCGCCGAGGCCCCTCTGATCCTTCCCGATGCCAAACGGGAGGAGTACGCGGATCGGAATCAGCTCATGGGCTACGACCCGGACGCGTGCATCCTCTGCAACCGCTGCGTGCGTTACACCCAGGAGGTCATGCAGTGCTCGGCGCTCTCGCTCGAGGGTCGCGGCGGAGAAGCGCGAATCGTCCCGACCTGGGGTCTCTCCTGGCTCGACACCGAGTGCGAGCTCTGCGGCGGCTGTCTCTCCGTCTGCCCCACGGGCGCGATCTACGAGAAGTTCGAGGAGGGCACGAAACGTCCCGAGCACGCCCTCGAGCAGGTGCGGACGACCTGCACCTTCTGCGGCGTCGGCTGCCAGATCGACCTCAACCTCGATCCCGAGACGAAGCACATCGTCAAGGTCACCTCGAAGGACGAGTACCTCCCGAACGAGGGCAACCTCTGCGTCAAGGGCCGCTTCGCCTTCAACTTCGTCCACCACCCCGACCGGCTGACGGAGCCGCTCGTCCGGGGAGAGGACGGCGAGCTCCACGCCACGACCTGGGAGCATGCAATCGAGACCGCCGCGACCGGTCTCCGCAGCGTCGTCGAGCGTCACGGCGCGCAGGCGGTCGGCTTTCTCTCGTCGGCCCGCCTGACGAACGAGGAGAACTACCTCATCCAGAAGCTCGCGCGCACGGGGGTGGGAACCAACTCGGTTCACTCGTGCGAATCGACCTGACACGCTCCGACTCTTTACGGCCTGGTCAGGTCGTTGGGCAGAGGAGCCAGCACGAACTCGATCCCCGAGATCGAGAACGCGCGCTTCCTCTTCGTCATCGGCTCGAATACGACCGAGGCGCATCCGGTGCTCGCGCTCAGGATCAAGAAGGCGGTGCGAAACGGCGCGACGCTCGTCGTCGCCGACCCGCGCAAGATCTGGCTGACGAAGCTCGCGAAGCGCCACCTCCAGCTGCGACCTGGAACCGACGTTTGGCTGCTGAACGCGATGATGCACACGATCCTCTCCGAGGGCCTCCAGAACGAGGACTACATCCGCGAGTTCACCGAGGACTTCGACGCGGTCCGTGAGATCGTCATGCGCTACTCGCCGGAGGACGCGGAGAAGGTCACCGGAGTTCCCGCCGAGGATATTCGCGCGAGCGCCCGCGAGTACGCGAGCGAACGCCATGCGGCGGTCTTCTACACGCTCGGGATCACCGAGCACGCGTGCGGAGTCGACAACATCTGGTCGCTCTCGAACCTCGTGCTGATGACCGGCCACCTCGGGTACGAGTCCACAGGTCTGAACGCCCTGCGTGGTCAGAACAACGTCCAGGGATTGAACGACTCGGGCGCCAACCCGTCCTACTTGCCGGGCTACCAGCCGGTCGACGATCCCGACGTCAGGCAGAAGTTCTTCGAGAGATGGGGTGTCGAGGTGCCGGAGGCGACCGGCTACCGACTCGACCAGATGATGAGCGGCCTTCACGACGACCGGGTCAAGGCGCTTTACCTGATCGGCGAGAACCCCGCCCAGACCGAGCCCAACGCGCACCATGTGGAGCAGGGGCTCGGCAAGCTCGAGTTCCTGATCTCCCAGGACATCTTCCTGCAGGACACCGCGCGAAAGTTCGCGGATGTCGTGCTTCCGGCATCGTCCTTCGCGGAGAAGGACGGCACGTTCACGAACACCGAGCGACGCATCAGCCGCGTTCGCGAAGCCGCACCGCTCCCTGGAAACGCCAAGGGCGACCGCGAGATCGTGATCCTGCTGGCCGAGGCGCTCGGGGCGAACTGGCCGGAGTACCCGGACGCAGAGTCGGTCTGGAACGAGCTCGCCGACCTCTCCCCCAACTGGAACGGCGTCCGCTACGACCGGCTCGAGGAGAACGGAATCCAGTGGCCGGTGACCGAGATCGGCGGGCCCGACACGCCGTTCCTCCATGCGCCGGCGCCTGCCCGCCCGCCTGGCAAGGGAAAGTTCTTCCCGGTCGAGTACCAGCGGCCGATCGAGGAACCCGACTCCGAGTACCCGCTCGTCCTCTCCACCGGCCGGACGCTCTACCACTACAACTCGGCGGGGATGACGATGCGCGAGTCGGGGATCACGGACAAGCAGGAGCAGCCGTTCTTCGAGATCTCGGCGGAGGATGCCTCCGCACTCGGCCTCGCCGACGGCGATCTCGCCCGGCTCGTCTCCCGCCGCGGGGAGCTCCACGCCGCAACGTACATCTCGGACCGCGTCTTCCCCGGCCTCGTCTGGATGGCGCTGCACTTCGCCGAGCAGAAGGTGAACTGGCTCACGCACGACGTGGCCGACCCGCTCATCGGGACACCCGAGTTCAAGGTGAGCGCGGTGCGGGTCGAACGCGCGGCGTGACCGACACGCTCTCGCGCGAAGCGGTCGCGCCGTACCTGAGCGGCCGCTTCGGAAAGCCGTTCCTGTACGAGGCCGAGTGCGAGTCGACCCAGCAGCTGCTCCTCGGCTCTGGAATGCCGGAGGGAGCCGTGGCCGCAACCGACCACCAGACCGCAGGGCGCGGGCGGCTGGGACGGACGTGGGAAGAGCCGGCGGCGACCTCCGTGCTCGTCTCGGTGCTGCTCCATCCCCCGGCGGAGCGAAGGCTCCCCGAGCTCTCGTTGGTCGCCGCGCTCGCGGTGGCTGAGACCGTCGAGATCGCGGTAGTGCTCGCCGCTCAGGTCAAGTGGCCGAACGACGTGATGCTCAACCGGCGCAAGGTGGCGGGGATCCTCTCCGAGCTCTCCGACGGAACCGTGGTCGTCGGCATCGGGATCAACGTGAATCAGAGGCGCGAAGAGCTCCCGCGCGACTCACCGACCGAGCCCGCTTCGCTCCGGACCGCCACCGGCACGACGTACGACCGCGCGGTGCTGCTCGGGTCGCTCCTCTCACGGCTAGAGCGCATGTACGACGCGTGGCTGGACGCAGGGTTGGACGGCGTCTACGGCGGGCTCGGCGCCCGCGACTTCCTGCGTGGGCGCCGGATCACCGCGGACGGTGAGCCGGCGACCGCGGTTCAGATCCTTCGGGACGGCCGGCTCGAGATCGAGACCGACTCGGGCGAGGTGAAGGCGCTCGAGTCGGGAGAGGTGCTGTTCGCGCGCTAGCGGTCGTTGAAGAAGAACGAGATCGCGAAGTAGACGAGCAGCGCGAGCGGAACGATCGCGGAGGTCCACTTGGCGCGGCGCCCACCCTCTGGCTCGTCCTCCGACACAGTGTCGATCTCCGGCTCGAAGGCCTCCGGCTCGAAGGTCGTGGGCTCCTGGATCGTCTCGTGCTCGTAGACGTCCGGTACGTACGCCTGAGGCTCGCCGAGATCGCGCTGCGGCAGGTCGTACTCGGCGTCTTCGACCACGCTGTCCTGGAGGTCGAAGAGGCTCGGCCACTTGCCGCACGTGCGGCACGAGTTCGCCACGGGCTCGTTGATCGTTCCGCACTGAGAGCAGCGCCAGGGAGCGTCCGGCATCCGCGGGAGCTTAGTGCTTGCCGCCGCCAGTAGGTCGTGCTTCGCCGGCGAGAACCGAGCAGGTCTAGGACGCAGGGAAGGCCAATATTCAAGAAATGTCGGCCCGACTGAGGACGACGGCATGGGAAGCGTTCGCAGCCGCGCGAACTGCGGGCGTGCTGGCGGCGGGGAGCACCTGAGGCCGTGCCGAGCTACCGCGTCATCCGAAGCGGGACCTCGACGAGATTGATGCGCGAGCCGTCCTTCGCCGAAGCCTCGAAGACGATCAGCTCGCCGACGCCGTCGAAGCTCACCTCGAAGGGCACACTGAACTCGAAGGTTCCGCGTGTACCGGTGCCCGAGGTGGCCGTGACGAAGTGCTCGGCGATGATCCGGCCGTCGGTGTCGGTCAGCTCGTACTGGAAATTCGCCTCGAATGTGTTGGCCGTGCCGGTGACGCGAAGCGGGCTCATCACGTCTTCCAGCGAGAGCGGGGATTCGACCAGAATCGCCGGCGTGTGCTCCTCGAAGTCGTCGCGGTCGAATCCGGTGACGACGTATGCGGCGCCCTCCAAGTCCACCGACCGAACAGTCGAAAGCTGCGTGAGCGTGTACACCAGCTGGGCAAGACCCTCGGGGGGAAGCTGGGTATCGAGGTCGACGTGAGCGACACCGTCGTCGATTGCGATCTCCGAAAGCTCCAGTTCGTCGGAGAGCGCCGTCGTGAAACCGAGCTCGAGCTCGTCGTCACTTGGTCCTCGCAGCAACTCGGCAGCCAGCTCGTTCACGGCGTCACCGGTCTGCGAGATCGCTCGCAGCGCCGGCCATACCTTGCCGTCGCGGAGGAAGTAGACCCGGCCCTCTGAGATCTCCGCGGACGGCGCCACCTCGTCCGCTCCTCCTCCGCAACCCACGGCAAGGGCGAGGACTGCAACGACAACGAGCGCCCGCGTCACGGCCAGAGCGTAGAGGCATGACGCGGATCGGGCACGACCTCGGCCACGCGCCGGCGCAGATCGGCGTGGTCGAGAGCGAGCTCGAGCCCCAGCCGCGAGGCAGTCTCCTCCTCCAGGCCCTGCCAGAGGTCGATCGTCTCCCAGAGCGCGCGAGCGACGTCACGCACGTCGTAGTGAGCGAACGCCTTCTCGAGCGCAGTCAATGCACCCGGGTCCGCCCACCGCTCGAGGAAGCGTCCACCATGCCACGTATCGACCGCGGGATCGACGGAGCGCGCGTGCCACTCGATGAGCGTCACGAGTCGCACCTTCAGATACCCGTCGAGGCACTCGAGCGCGATGAAGACCTCGCCTCGACGAAGCTTCTTCGCGGTCCAGAGCGCGTGGTACCAGAAGTCGCTCGCGAGCTCGGTGAACGCGGCGCCGCTCGGAAGCCCTTCGCGATCCGGCGCTGGCAGCTCGAGCGCGCCCTCCATGCCGAGGTCGTCGTAGAGAAATCGATAGCCACGCGCGAGGAGCGCCGTGGCCTCCGGGGAGGCCGCAAGCTCGCGCCAGCCGGACGCTTCGAGCAGCGGAAAGTCGACGTCCTCGCCGTTTTCGTAGAGGACGCGGCGCTCGACCCGATCTCCGAAAGCGGTCGGCTCGAGAAACGTGAGCACCGGAACGCCGAACTCCTCGACCCACGATGTGTCCTCGGCCAATCGCCGCGGCTCGTCGACGAAGAGAAGAGCGTCGAGGTCGGACCAGCGGTCGGCGGGCGCCTGAACGCGCGCCTGCGAGCCGACGACGATCGCCGCTCGGACGTCAGCCCGATCCCGCGCCCAGTCGGCGATTGCCGCGGCGATCAGATCCATTCGGGTGTTGACGTTCACCAGGAGCTTCTCGTCCAACTCGAGAGCGTTCGTGTTGACACCCCTCAGCGAGAGCTCGCCGCGCGCGACACGCGCCTCCAGCTGCGGGAGCATCTCCTTCGCGTACGCGCCGGGAAGCGGGCCTGTCTGCGGGACGGCGACCGCTTCGGCGAGCACCCTCAACATCTCGGCCGTCACGAGCGGGCAGTCCACGGGAAGCACGAGGCACACATCGTTCGAGGACGCGCGCAGGCCCGCGATCACCCCGTAGACGGGTGCCCGCTCCTCCGAGCCATCGTCGAGCACTGCAAACGGCAGCTCGAGCGCATCAGCGGTCTTCCCGACCGCGAGCACCTCGTCGCAGACCTCGTGCAGGAGCCGCCACGCGCGCTCGGCGAGACTCTCGTCACGAAAGCGGGCGAACGCCTTGGGCGAGCCGAACCGTTCCGAGGCGCCGCCGACGAGGAGGATGCCGCTGAGCGCTCTCACTTCTTCGAAAGGAATGCCTGCCGCGCAGCCCTGAGCTCTGTGGCAGAGGGTGGCGGATCGGAGAACTCCGGACGAAGCAGATCGAGCTCCTCGAGATTGACGGGCGCCGGGGCGAGCGAGGACGTCGGGCTCGAGCTCTCCGGAAGGTCGAAGTAGAGGAGGCCGACGTAGCGCATTGCCATCGTCTCCAGGCGCCTGAACCGATCGGCGCCGGACTTCATCCGTGCCGTCGAGACGACCGCGAAGCCCTGTTTCTGCGGAAACTTCTTCGCGACACCGAAGCCGAACTCGTCGTCGGGGAACGCCGACGAGTAGATGTCGAGAGCGGTCACTCCGAGAATCGTCGTGGGCGCGATTCCTCTGGCGTCCTGGAACGCTCGCGCGAGCTGATCCGCGACGATGACAGCGTCGACCTGCTCCCGTCGGCGATCGAAAGCCGCGAGGTCGAGCCGAAACGACGGGGTCACGCACGCCTCGACCGGGGCTCGGCGCGGGAGCGCCCGCGCCAGACGGGCTGCGAGCCCTTCGCTCGTACCGTCGACCGGCACGACGTAGACCCCACAGGCGCGATCCGCCGCGAACGGCTGGATGGTCGCGCCCAACGTCAGCTCGACCCGCTCGCCGGTGGCGGGTGCGATCCGCGGAATCGACGTCGAGTCGCGGTCGAGCAGCAGGGCCAACCCGCCGAGCACTCCGCCGAGAACGAGAACGGCCACGACAACCGCCAGGACGCGGTTGCGCCTCGCCGCAGTGGGCGTCAGCTCGCGATCCGCCACGGCTCGGTGTAGACCGTCACGCGTCCCTCACGGACGAATCCGCACAGCGTGATGCCGCGATCGTGAGCGAGCTCGACAGCGAGCGAGGACGGCGCCCCCACGGCGACCATGATCGGGCAGCCGGCGACCGAAGCCTTCTGCACAAGCTCGAACGACAGCCGCCCGCTGACGCAGAGCAAATGCTCGCCGAGCGGCAACAGGCCCTCGAGAAACGCCCAGCCCACGACCTTGTCCAGAGCGTTGTGCCGACCGACGTCCTCGCGAACACAGAGCAGGTCGCCGTCCGACGAGAAGAGGCCGGTCGCGTGTAGCCCACCGGTCGCGGCGAACGCACGCTGTGCCTCGCGTAGCCGATCGGGGAGTGAGACGACGACGGATTCCGCGACCTCCAGGCGGCTCTCGACCCGCGGCGCGTCGACGCGAACAGCCTCGATCGCACCCTTCCCGCAAACGCCGCACGACGACGAGGTGTAAAAGTGCCTACGGAGGCGTTCCGGGTCGAGCCCGCCTGCGTCGACATCGACGGTATTGGCTGCAAGGTCGTCGGGAACACGCGCTGAGACCGGCGTGAGCCCTTCAGTGAGACAGAACCCGAGCGCGAGCTCTTCGTCGTGCCCCGGCGTCCGCATCGTTACCGCAACCGGCTCGCCGCCAATCTGGATCTCGAGCGGCTCTTCGACCGCAAGCAGCTCCTCCCCTTCATCCCCGCCCGGAAGCCGGAGCGCTCGCACCGCGCTCGTCGAGTAGGGAGGCGCCTTCGCGAAATGTTTCACAGTCTGTTCATCCCAGCGACAGTCGCCGCTAAGCAGGGCCGGGTATTCCTGACGTGTCAACCCAAGGAGGAGACATGACAGGACGAATACTCGCAGGACTCGCGGCGATCGCGTGTGTAGCGGCTTTGACGGTCGCACCGGTCGGCGCCGCCGAACCGCCGATCGCGACATACGAGGTGACGATCGAGAACTTGACGGGCGGCCAGCCTTATACCCCTCCGATAATCGCCACGCACCGCGCGGCGACGGACATCTTCACGGTGGGACAGCCGGCGAGCTTCGAGATCAAGGAGATCGCCGAGAACGGCAACCTCGGGCCGATGATGGCTGCTCTCGGCTCCGACAAGCATGTCTTCGACACCGCGGTCGTCGCAGGCCCGCTCCTCTTCGGCGGCTCGGTGACGTTGACGGTCACGGCGGCGAAGGGCGCGAACTTCCTCTCCTTCGCGAGCATGCTCATCTGCACGAACGACGGCTTCACCGGAGTCGACTCGCTCCGTCTGCCGAAGGCGGTGGGCGATGAGGTCGTGGTCACGACCGCGGGCTACGACGCCGGCACCGAGCGGAACACCGAGGACTACAAGGACATTGTTCCGCCGTGCCAGGGCCTGCACGGGGTTATGGTCGAGCGCGGGATTGACATGAGCAACCCGGCGCTCGCAGAGGGCGGCGTGATCCATCACCACCCCGGAATCCAGGGTGGCGTGGACCTCACGGTCGCGACTCACGGCTGGAGCAACCCTGTGGCCGAGGTCACGGTCGAGCGGGTCTCGTAGCAAGTCCCCTCGGCCGATATCGCTTCCCGCGTGGCAAAGCGGGGTGCAGTCGATCTCCGTGCGAGCGGGAGCCGGAATCCGGGCGGCGTGAACGCGCTTCGACTGCTCGGAAACACGCCTGGTCGAGCGGTGATCGTCGCCGACGTCGGGAAAGGCTACGCCGCGTGCTCTTGCGGTCGCCTCGCCGGGGGAGACCTCGGCGCGCACGTCGCCGGCGGTGCCGCTGTCGCCGGGCATTGCTACCCGGTTTGGACGCGGTTTCGGGGTGGCAAGGGGGTCGCGACGAGCTTCGGGCAATGCCTCTACACCTTCCCGGCTTTCGCGCCGCTGGATGTGGCTCTCGCCGTCGCGGCTTTATCCGTGCAACTCGACGGCGAAGCGTTCGACGAGCGGACGGGCAACGCCGACGACTTCTATGCGCGGCTCGAGAGGGGAGCGGAGGCGAAGACGTCGCAACCGAGCCCAGCGGCCTTCGCCGATGCATATGCCGAGGCTGCGAGCCGCGGGAAGGAGCACGTGCTCTCGATCCATCTCGACGCCAGGATCTCGGGAACTGCGCACTCGGCGGAACTTGCCGCCCGCAAGGCCGAGATCCCTGTGACTGTCGTGGACACGCGGACTGTGAGCTACGGCGTGGGCGCATGCGGACGCGCCGCCGCCCGCCTGGTCGAAGCCGGAGCATCGCCCAGGGAGGCTGCTCGCCGCGCACGGGAACTGGGCGGACAGATGGAGAATGCCTTCGTCGCGCGCGGCGGCTCGGGTGGGCGCGTTCCCGGAGGAGAGGGTTGGACGGTGCTCACATTCACGAACGGCGCCACTACCGCCGTCGCGTCCCGCGGCAGTGCGCACGATGCGATCGACGCAATGGCAGCTCTCGTCGACGACGACCGGGCGGTCGAGGCGGCGGTCGGCTACGCCGGCTCGGCCGTCGAGGATTCGGCGGATCTGCTCGCTGCCATGGTCGGCCGCTCGCCGCACGTAGTCAGCGTGGAGCGCTATCGCGTCGGCCCCTCGATTGGAGCGCATACTGGACCGATCAGCTTCGGACTCTTCTGGTGACCTACCGCATCCTGAGGCCGTTCGGCCTGCTGCTTCTCGTGCTCCTGCTCGGGTTGGTCACCGCCTGCGGCGGCTCGGACGAGCCGAGCGACGAGGAGAAGGTCGAGTCGGCGCTCGCGGAAGTGGACAAGATCCTCGAGAAGGAGGGTCCACTCGTCGGGCTCGGCGAGGCCGACGTGCCGCCTCCCGACGCGACGCAATGGAAGACCGACTTCTCGAAAGCCCTCGTACCGCTCGACGAGATCCAGTCCGGCGGCCCGCCCAAGGACGGCATCCCGCCGATCGACGCTCCCAAGTTCACGCAGGCCGAGGACGTGGACTGGCTCGAAGGAAAGGAGCCGGTGATCGCGCTCGAGGTCGAGGGGGAGACGCGCGCGTACCCGCTCCAGATCCTCACCTGGCACGAGATCGTCAACGACGAGATCGGCTCGACCCCGGTCGCGGTCACCTTCTGCCCCCTCTGCAACACCGCGATCGTGTTCGATCGGCGGGTCGACGGCGACGTGCTCTCGTTCGGAACGACCGGAAAGCTGCGCGACTCGGACCTCGTGATGTACGACCGTCAGACGGAGTCCTGGTGGCAGCAGTTCGGAGGCAAGGCGATCGTCGGGGAGCTCGCCGGGAAGGAGCTGCGCGAGCTTTCGGCTCGGATCGTGTCCTGGGACGAGTTTCGGAGCGCCAACGAGGACGCGCTCGTGTTGAATCGGGAGACGGGTCACAGCCGCGACTACGGGGAGAATCCGTATCCGGGGTACGACGACGTCGAGAGCTCGCCGCTCTTCGCGACCCGCGGAGACGACGACAAACGCCTGTTGCCGAAGGAGCGGGTCGTGTACGTCGAGGTTTCCGGCGACGCGTTCGCCGTTCCGTTCTCGTCGCTGGCGAAGCAGCGCACGATCGAGATCGAGACCGACGGCGGAACCGTCGTCGTCCGCTGGCGCCCGGGCGTCGCCTCGGCGCTCGACGAGGCCGCGATCTCGGCCGGGCGCGACGTCGGAGCCGCGGCCGTTTTCCTCGATGGCGAGCCGGTGCCCTTCAGCGAGCCCTTCTGGTTCGCGGTGGCCGCCTTCCGCCCGGACATCGAGATCGTCGACAACTGAGTTCAGAAATCCTCAACACTCGGCCTGGCACGCTCCGCATGTTGTTCTCCGAAAGGACGTGAACCATGGCTGTGTCCGCCGCCTCCGGTCCCGCGCTCCCGGACCGCACACCAGTCTGGCTGCGACTCGCCGCGATTCCCGTGACGATCGTGATCCTCGCGGCAGGACTCTGGTTCTGGAGCGGTGTCGTGGCTCCGGGCTACTACTGGTCTATCGCGCTCGGTGTAGCGTGGTTCGTCGCCGTTTCCCTAGGCATCCGATTCGGCCTGCGCGGACGGCGTGCGCTCAAGCTCCCGGTGCAGGCGACGTTCCTCGCGACCGCCGTGCTCGCAAGCGCGGTCTTCGCCTGGACCACGTTCCGCGACGTGACCGTGGTCGAGGAGATCGCCACGGGAAAGCCGGCGGCTGAAGCAGAGGGCGGCAGCGCTGGCGGGAACGTGCAGCTCTCGAGTGGGCAGTTCGTCGGCGTCGCACACGGTGCCTCCGGCACCGCTGCGGTCGTCGAGCTCGGCACCGGCGGGCGCGTGCTCACCTTCACCGACCTCGATACCGACAACGGGCCCGACCTGCGGGTGTATCTGGTGGCCGGGCCCGTGGCCGGCGACGGTGACGTCGCCGACTTCGTGGACCTCGGCGGATTGAAGGGAAACAAAGGCACGCAGCAGTACGAGATTCCGGCCGGCACCGACACCGACCGCTACAGCACCGTCGTCATCTGGTGCCGTGCGTTCACCGTCTCCTTCGCCAAGGCCGAGCTCATGACGACGTAGTGCGGTACGACCTCGTCATCGTCGGCATGGGGTCGGGCGGCCTCGTCGCGGGGGAGTTCGCCGCCTCGCTCGGACTGCGGGTCGCCGCGGTCGAGCGGAGTCGCGTTGGCGGCGACTGCCTGTGGACCGGGTGCGTCCCCTCGAAGGCGCTGCTCGCCTCGGCGAAGATCGCGCACCACCTGCGAACCGCCGGCCGCTACGGAATGAGAGCCGTCGAGCCCGAGATCGACCTCGAAGCCGTCTGGCGCCGAATCCGTGCGATCCAGGAGCAGATTGCGGAGACCGACGACGATCCGGCCCGCTACGAGGCGATGGGGATCGAGGTCGTTCGCGGCGAGGCGCGACTCGCCGGCGCGAAGGCCGTCGCGGTCGGCGAGCGGGTGCTCGAGACGCGATACATCCTGCTCTGCACCGGAAGCCGCCCCGCGACGCCCTCGCTGCCCGGGTTGGAGGAGGAAGGCTTCCTCACGAGCGAGAACGTCTTCGAGCTCGAGAGCCCGCCACGCAGCATCGTCATCTTGGGCGGCGGCCCCATCGGAGTCGAACTCGCGCAAGCGCTGAACCGGCTCGGGATCGTCGTGACGCTGCTGCAGAAGGGTGATCGGTTGCTACCGCGCGACGAGCTGGAGCTCGCCGAGCTCCTCACCGGGATCCTCGAGGACGAAGGGGTCGACGTTCGCCTCGGCACCGAGATCTCCCGCGTCGCGCGAGCGGGCGAGCTCAAGGTCGTGGAGAGCTCGAAGGGCGAGCGCTTCCGAGCCGAGGAGATCCTCGTTGCCGCCGGGCGAACACCGACGACCGACGGACTCGGTCTCGAGGAAGCGGGCGTCGCGATCGGACGTCGCGGCATCGAAGTGGACGGCCGGATGCGGACGAACGTCTCCTCGATCTATGCCGTAGGAGACGTCGCGGGGAGGTATCACTTCACCCACTCCGCGGGGCACGAAGGAGCGATCGCGGTTCGCGACATGTTCTTCCCTGGCAAGGGCAAAGTCTCCGACCTCGTCCCGTGGACGACCTTCACCGATCCCGAGCTGGCGCACGTCGGCCTGACAGCCGAGGAGGCGCGAGAACGGCACGGTACGGAAAAGGTCGCCGTCGAGCGCGCCGACCTGTCCCACTCGGATCGAGCACGCGCGGACGGCACGGCCGAGGGGCGGATCGTGCTCGTCACTGCGCGCGACAAGCTCGTCGGAGCCCACATCCTGGCTCCCGCTGCTGGCGAGATGATCCACGAACCCGCCCTCGCGATCCGTGAGCGCATGAGGCTCCGCAACCTCGCGTCCATGATCCACGTCTATCCGACGATGACCACCTCGATGAACCTGCTCGCTGCCGAGGCCGCCTACCGCTATGCGAGGCGGTTCGGTTGGCTCATGCGGCTCGCCAACGTGCGCGGGGGTCAACCGAAGGGGCGGTAGTCGATCTCGCCGGCCGCGATGGCGCGGTTGAGCTCGAGCAGCAGCCGGTTCGACTCCTGCGGGTCGTGCGCCGCCGAGGCCGGCCAGCCGTAGGCGGCCGCGACCGCCTCGTCGAGCGCGTCGTGCAGCTCGCCGAGGTCGCGGTAGGCGCCGTCATCGACCTCGTTGTAGAGCTTCGTGAGGCCGATTTGGCGTTCGAGGCAAATCTGGGAGCGGCGCTGGATCAACCGAATAGCAAGAACTCCGATCAACTCGCTGCCAGCACTCGGCCAAGGAAAAGTCATAAAGGAAGCCTTTGTGTAGCGCGGGTCAGACTTCAGTCTCGTGGACTGACTCATAGCCCAGCGGATGTGCGGCATTGATGACAACACGCCCATCGCGAAGTCGTCCTCAAAGGCGAACACCGTGGTGAGGTTGCTCGGGCACCAGCCAGGCTCACACCAGATCATGTAGAAGCGTTTCGACTGCGCTGGGCACGCAATGAATCGAGACAGCGGGGCCAAAGCCTTGCGCATCGCAACGATCGGTTCTTCGAAACGCCACCACTTCTCGCGATACGCCTTCCTCCGGACCTGGTCACGGTGCGGCTTGACCAGCCACCGAATCCGCTCGAGGGCTCGTGGGTATTCCGACGCTTCCTCGAGCGAACGCGACCCGAAGTCGATGGCGAAGCGCGTCGGATCCTGGGTCGGGTTCGTCGCGATGTCAGCGCCCACGAGGTAGGGCCGGACGATGGCACGATAATCCGCGTCGGTGTATGCGAGGAGCTTCTTGGCTTCCTCCGAAGTGAGTATGAACCCGGCACCACCCGGAACGACGCCAAAGAACTGACGGCCTGCGTTTTGCGGCAGCGTAACCCCGGCGCCGCGCTCGGTGCCCGCCTTGAGTGCAGACGTGATGGCCACAACCTCAGTGCTATCCAGGACGAATCGGGCGGGAGGTCGGCTCGGGTTCTGTATCCAGTTGACGAGACTGACGTGAACTCGCCTCCCCAGTCCACGATTGGTTCGATATCGCCGTTGTGATGACGCCTCCGTGGTCCTGGATGTAGTCGAGCGAGACCTGGCGGTTTCGGCCTTCCGAAATCGAGTTCGTACCGACGAGCCCGGCGCGTTTGTCCGGTTCGAGATGGTCGTGTGCCTTGCGGAACCAGTAGACGCAATAGTCCTTCACACCGACCTTGAACTCACTCCTCAGCCACTCGACGTACTCGTCGCCGAGCTCGCCTCGAAGGAACTTGGTCCCGTGGTACGGCGGGTTGCCGATGATCGCGTCCGCTCGCGGCCACTCCAGCTTGAGCGCGTCGCCGCGGCGGATGCCCGAGAGACCCACCAAAGGCAGCACGCGCTCCTCGAGATCGAGCTCGTCGACGGCCAGCTTGTGCCCCATCCACATCGTCACCCGGGCGAGCTGCACCGCGAACGGGTCGAGCTCGATGCCCTTGATGTTCGTCAACGGGAAGTAGAGAGCGAGCGTCGCCTGCTCGCGGAGCCCGGCGCTTCGGCGCATGTCGCGGGCACGGCGGCGAAGCTCCGCCTCGATCCGCCTGAGCTCGCGGTAGGCGACGTAGAGGAAGTTTCCCGAGCCGCAGGCCGGGTCGAGCACGACGTAGCGCTGGAGCGCGTCCTGCGCCTCCTGCACGTCTGCGACCGTGCGGCAGCCGGCGATCCGCTCGCGCCACGGCTCGACGATCGTGGGCAGGACGATCTTGAGGATGTCCGCCTCTGCCGTATAGTGCGCGCCGAGCGCCCACTGCCGCTCCCGGCCGAGCGCGCCCTGCAAGAGCGCCCCGAAGATCGCGGGCTCCACCTTGCGCCAGCTCGACTCGCAGGCTTGGCGCAAGAGCTCCAGCTCCTCCCGCTCGAGGTGCACGCGCGCGGGGCGCGCGAACAGGGAGCCGTTCGCGTATGGAGTTCCCGCATAGATTCCCTCGGTCGGGCGGTCGCGCGGCTCGTTCAGGTACGCGAAGAGCTGCCCGAGGTCGTCCTGGCTCGACCGCGCGGAGTCGGCGATGAGGCCGTCGAGCACGCGGGTGAAGAGGTGCGACGGCAGCATCGAGAGGTCCTCCGCGAACATCGCCCACACCGTCTGCAGGACGAAGTCGCGCAGCACGTCGAGATCGGCTGCCCTGCGCTCCTGCAGCCGCCGGTACACCTCGGTGACGAGCGCGACCGCCTCGCGCGTCACCTCCGTCTGGTCGTGGACGAAAACCGGGCGACCGCCGGCCAGGAAGAGGAGCGCGTCCAAGTGGTCGGGCAGCTCCACCAAGTCGAAGGCAGCGCGCGGCTCCGTGTAGACCGCTCCCGGCTCCCACACCTCGAAGCGGTGGAACGCACAGAGGACGACGTAGCGGGGCGCCGGGCTCGCCGGCGTGCCCGAGGCCTGCCAGTACCTGAGCATCTGCTCGCGGTGCTCGTGCAGCCGCCGCGCCTCGCTCGGCCGCTTCATCTCGACGATGCAGACGCCCGGCCAGAAGAGGTCCATGAAGCCGCCGGCCACGCGCTCCTCGAAGCGGGCACCTTCGGCCCGCCGGTCGGTGCCGTAGCTCTCGAGCAGCCCATTCAGAAAGGTCTGAGCCTCGCTCTTCTCCGTTCCCGCATACCCGCCCCACGCTGCGGCGAACTCGCGCAGTCGTCGGCGGATCTCCTCGCCTGTACTTGTGCGCAGACCGGAATCCGCTCGCACGGATTCCGGTCGCGCAAGATCCCTGAAGCCGGCGCTGCGCGCCGGATCGCTGCGATCCGCCATCGAGCTCTAGATGCTCAGCTGCTCCTTCGGAACGGCGAAGAAGGTCCCCTGCCGCAGCCGCCTGGCGACGTCCGAGAGCTCCTCAACGCTCCGCTCGAGCGCCTCGGCGAGATGCGCGTCGGCGCCATCGCGACGGAGCTCTGCAGCCGCGCTCTCCGCGCGCCTGCGCGCCTCCTCCACGTAGAGCATCACGACGTCGATCTCGGCGAAGTGCTTCTCGTCCAACTCCTGCAGCCTCCTCTCTCGCTGCACCCTAGACGACGACGGAGGTTGTCCCGTAGCTCGTAGAACTTGACGGCGGTCACTCCGGCCGCGTCTGCTCCGCTGGGGAGCGTACGAGGCGATCCGTCCAAGATCGAAGGAGGAACCGCCGTGAAGGAGAGAACCGTACTGGTCGCGCAGGCCGCGACCGTGCAGGAGGAGTTGCCGGTTCGGGTGCAGGAGGCGCTTGGCGAACTGGTCGGCGCCGCGAGGGAGGGGCTGCTGGCCTTGTCGGTGGGCATCGGACTCGGCGTGCTCGCCGAGTTGCTGGAGGAAGAAGTCGTCGAGGTCGTGGGCGCGAAGGGCAAGCACGACCCGGAGCGAGTCGCTGTGCGCCACGGTCGCGAGTCGGGTGCGGTGACGCTCGGCGGTCGCCGGGTCGCGGTCGAGCGGCCGCGTGTCCGCAGCGCTGACGGCAGGAGCGAGCTGCCGCTTCGCACTTACCGCCATTTCGCTGATCGCGATCCGCTCACTCGCGTGGTTTTGGAGCGGATGCTCGCCGGTGTCTCCACGCGCCGCTACCCCCGAACGCAGGAGCCGGTCGGCGAGCAGGTCGAGCAGGGCGCGCGCTCGATCTCGAAGTCGTCGGTGTCGCGCGCCTTTGTCGAGCGCACCCGCAAGGCGCTCGGCGAGCTAATGGCTCGTCGGCTCGATGATGTTCGCCTGGCGGTGCTGATGCTGGACGGGATCGAGTTGAAGGGCCGCACGAACATCGTCTGCCTCGGAATCACGACTGAGGGGGTGAAGGTTCCGCTCGGGCTCTGGCAGGGCTCGACCGAGAACGCGACCGTGGCGACCGCGCTGCTCTCGGATCTGGTCGAGCGCGGGCTCGACCCCGAGCAGGGGATCCTGTTCGTGATCGACGGCTCGAAGGCACTGCGCAAGGCGATCAGGGACGTGTTCGGTGAGCGAGCACCGGTCCAGCGCTGTGTTCGTCACAAGGAAAGAAACGTCCTCGACCACCTGCCCGAGCGCGACCGACCGCCGGTCAAGCAGCGGTTGCGGCGAGCGTGGGAGCTCGACGATCACGACCGCGCGCTCAGCGAGCTGCGAGCCCTCGCCGCGGAGCTCGAGCGCTCCCACCCCGGCGCCGCCGCCTCGCTGCGCGAAGGCATCGCCGAAACGCTCACCCTCACCCGCCTCGGGATCAAGGGCTCGCTGAAGCGCACGCTCGCCTCGACGAACCCCTGCGAGTCGATGATCGAGATCGTCCGCCGCACCAGCCGCAACGTCAAACACTGGTCATCCGGGGAGATGGCGCTGCGCTGGACGGCTGTTGGGATGCTCGAAGCCGAACGCCAGTTCCGCCGCGTGATCGGCTACCGCGACCTCGCCAAGCTCGCTCTTGCCGCCGAGCGCGAGCTTCACCGTCACCCGATCCAGGAGGTCGCCGTCACGCTCGCGTGAGAGAAAAGTGGTTTCCGGTCAGCTGCGCCTTCTTGACCGGCACAGAGGCCCAGGCCCGGGTGAATTTGAACCGCGGGTGTGTCGCAGCGTAAGTTCGCCGCCGCGCTGATTCATGATGATGCTATGCGGGGCGACCTCCCTTCCGGAACCGTCACCTTCCTCTTCACCGACGTGGAGGGCTCGACCAAGCTCTTGCACGAGCTCGGCACGGAGGACTATGCGGAGGCGCTCGCCGAGCACCGGCGCGTGATCCGCGAGGTGTGTGCGCGCCATAACGGCGTCGAGGTGGATACTCAAGGCGACGCGTTCTTCTTCGCCTTCTCGACGGCACCTGGCGCGCTCTCGGCCGCGGAAGAGATGACGCAGGCGCTGGCTGACGGGCCGATCCAGGTGCGCATGGGCATGCACACGGGGACGCCGCTCGTAACCGAGGAGGGCTACGTCGGCGGCGACGTCCATCGGGCGGCCCGAATAGCCGCCGCAGGTCATGGTGGCCAGGTGCTCGTCTCCACCTCGACTGCAACGCTCGTCGAGCTCGAGCTTCGAGATCTCGGCGAGCACCGCTTCAAGGACCTCGCCGCTCCCGAGCGTGTGTACCAGCTCGCCGACGGCGACTTCCCTCCCTTGAAGTCGCTCTACCGCACGAACCTGCCAGTGCCGGCGACGCCCTTCCTCGGACGAGAGCGCGAGCTCGCCGAGGTGGTCGAGCTCTTGACGCGGGACGATCTGCGTCTGCTGACGCTGACCGGGCCGGGCGGCACCGGGAAGACGCGGCTTGCCCTGCAGGCCGCGGCGGAGGCCTCCGAGTCCTTCCCGGACGGCATCTACTGGGTGCCGCTGGCGCCACTGCGTGACCCCTCACTCGTCCTCTCCTCGCTCGCGCAGACGCTCGCGGTCAAGGAAGAGCCCGACCGCCCGCTCGAAGACACGCTCGGCGCGCACCTGGCGGGCAAGCGCCTGCTGCTCGTGCTCGACAACCTCGAGCACCTGCTGCCACAGGCCGCCGCAGCGATCGCAGCACTCCGCGACGCCAACGAGTCCTCCCTGCTCGTGACGAGCCGCGAGCGGCTGCGGATCGGCGGCGAGCAGACCTGGCCGGTGCCGCCGCTCGCAGAAGAGGACGGGAGGGCGCTCTTCAGCGCTCGTGCCCGCGCCGTCGAGCCCTCCTTCACCGCCACCCCGGCAGTCGACGAGCTCTGCGCCCGCCTCGACGAGCTTCCGCTCGCGATCGAGCTCGCCGCCGCGCGCACCGCGGTCTTCTCGAGCGAGCAGCTGCTCGAGCGGCTCTCGCAGCGCCTCGACCTGCTCAAGGGCGATCGAGACGCTGATCCCCGCCAGCAGACGCTGCGGGCGACGATCGAATGGTCGCACGACCTCCTCTCCGAAGAGGAGCAGCGGCTCTTCCGCCGCCTCGCGGTCTTTGCCGGCGGCTGCACCTACGAGGCCGCCGAGCAGGTCGCAGACGCCGACCCCGACACCCTGCAGTCGCTCCTCGACAAGAGCCTCCTGCGCAAACGCGAGACCGCCTATGCGCCCCGCTACTGGATGCTCGAGACGATCCGCGAGTACGCGGGCGAGCGCCTGGCGGAGGCGAGCGAGGCTGAGGAGCTCTACAGCACCCACGCTCGGTACTTCCTCGCCGTCGCACAAGAGCTCGAGCCGTACATGTCCCCGACCAAGGAGTGGCTCGATCGGCTCGAGCCCGAGCACGACAACCTCCGCGTCGCTCTCGACCGGCTCGAAGCCATAGGGGAGACGCAGCTCGCCCTGCGGCTGGCACAAGCGCAATGGCGATTCTGGACGGTGAGGGGCCACACATCGGAAGGCCGCCAACGTCTCGACAAGGCACTCGGCGCCGACCTACGCCCGACCGCGGCACGTGCGGACGCGCTCAACGCGGCGGTGGGATTTGCCGTCGAAACGGGGGACTTCGAGACAGCCAGGCGTCAAGCCGAGGAGGCGCTCGCGCTTCACCGCGAGCTCGGTGACGCGTGGGGCGCCGCCCGATCCGTTTTCATGCTCGGCTACGCCGCGATCGAGTCCGGTGATTTCCTGCAGGCAAAGGCGCTCTTCGAGGAGAGCCTGCCACTCTTTGTCGACCTCGGCGCCGAGGACCAGGTCATGATCGCGACGTTCAACCTTGCATGGGCGTGCGACGAGCTCGGTGACCCCGACCGCGGGCGATCACTGACCGAGGAGAACCTCCGCCGCGCACGTGCAGCAGGGAACCAGCGACTCGAGGCATTCTCGCTGGATTCACTGGCCGGGTATGCCCGCGACGACGGTCGGCTCGACGATGCCCTCTCGATGCACAGGGCGGCCCTGCGAGTACGCCGTGACCTCGGGGATGTCTTTCACGAGCTCGACGGCGTCAGCAGAATCGCCGCGGCCCACTCCGTCGCCGGAGACGCAGATCTCGCCGCCCGGCTTCTCTCCAGCTCGCTGGCTCTGCTCGACGAGGTCGGCCTGAGCGTGCGGCCCTACTTGGCGACGAGAAACGAGAAGACGCTCGCCCGTATCCACGCGCAGCTCGACGAGGCCGCCTTTGCCGAGGCATGGGAGCAAGGCCGGAGCCTGACCGTCGACGAGGCCGTCGCGCTCGCCCTCGGCGAGCTCGACTGAAGGTCGCCCGGGACGGGCGGATTAGCCTGTCGGAGCGCGGGGAAACGCTTCGACGCCGCTCACGGTTCGGGGAAGGGGCGGCTAACCGGATACCCTCTTGTGAGAATCACATCACCGGACCGCCGACGAAATTCCACGGCGAGCGGGACATCCTCCGACGACGCGGACAGGGCTCGCATGCTCCGACGGTAGCCCGCAACCCGTCACGGGACTGTGCCGAATTCGGGTCAAGTCCGTACGTTTCGACGCTCGGACGCGCGGCGAGGCACCATTGCGACGATGCGGCTCCGCCTTCCACGCCTGATCCTCGCTGCGGCGGGCGGGTACCTGCTCGGCACCATTCCCTCGGCCGACATGGCTTCACGTCTGGCGAAGGGCGGCGCAGTCGATCTCCGCTCGAGCGGGAGCCGGAACCCTGGAGGCGTGAACGCCCTTCGACTGCTCGGGAACATACTAGGCCGAGCGGTGATCGCCGCCGATGTCGGGAAAGGTTATGCCGCCTGCGCCTGCGGTCGCGTCGTCGGAGGGGATCTCGGCGCGCACGTCGCCGGCGTGGCCGCCGTCGCAGGACATTGCTATCCGGTATGGGTGCGATTTCAGGGCGGAAAGGGTGTCGCATCGAGCTTCGGGCAATGCCTCTACACCTTCCCGGCATTCGCGCTCGGAGAACTGGGTGTCGCCCTCGCGGTCGCACGCATGCCGCGGCTACGGCAGCGCGGCTTGGCGGCGACAGGGGCAGGGGCGACCGCCTGGCTCGCCGCCAGCGTCCTTTGGTGGAAGCGGAGTCTCCCGAACTCCTGGGGCCCCTCTCCGACCGCCGCGCTCCCGCTCGCGAACGCCGCGACCGTGCTGGTGGTCGCCTCGGCGTTCGCCCGTGCGCTGCTTCGCCGGGATCCGGACGATCTCAACGGGTAAGGCTGACCCGTCAAGCGCAAGCTGTCGAAGTGAACCGGCCGCTCGCTATGACGATCGGCGGAAATCGACGTCCCAGACCGTCCCCGATCAGCTCGCGATGGCGCAGATCGCATAGACCGTCACCGACCAGGCAGGGATGAACGCGTCCGTCTCGGAAGCGTTTGCCCTGTAGATGTTGTCGTTGTCCGGGAACGACGCCCAAAGCGCGACCTTCGGGCTGCCGCCGTTCACGCGCGCTCCGCCACCCATGAGCCGCTTCCCGGCGGGACACGCGATCTGGACGACCTTGGGGCTGGTCGAGTTGTTCGGGCTCGAGGTCTCGACCCGCTCGACCGCGCTCAATCCCGGCGCCCCGGCGGGACCTTGTGGGCCGGTCGGACCGGCGGGGAGCTGCCCAGGGCCGAAGTCGGCCTTCAGAAGCGAGCCATTCCGCACCTTGGCCGCCGTGACCGCATTCGAGGCAAGCTTCTTCGTCGTCACCGCTCCTGTCTTGAGCTGAATGGTTCCGACGCTCGACCGTGGCACCTGCAGCACCGTCGCGTAGCTCGTGCCGCCGAGCGCGACGGCAAGCGCCACACACGCGATGACCATCGCCGGCGACGGCCGGCGCAGCGAGATTCCTCGCATCGTCTTCCTCCTCGCATTGGCTGGGAGGAGCCGACCGTACCAGCGGTGCCGGAGGGTCTAGGACCCGGGCGAGGGCGAGGCACCCTCGCCCCTACGCGGATGGAGGCGGGGCGAACCTCGCCCTCATTCCACCGTGACGGTCTTCGCGAGGTTGCGTGGTTGGTCGACGTTCAGGCCGCGCAGTCGCGCAATGCGATATGCGAGTAGCTGGAGAGGAAGGATCGCCAGCACGACCTGGAGGAACGCCGGTGTCTTCGGCACGTAGATGACGTCGTCGGCGTGATGCTGGATGTCCTCGTTGCCGTCCGTCGCGATCGCGATCACATGCGCTCCGCGCGCCCGCACTTCCTGGATGTTGGAGACGATCTTGTCGTAGACGTGGATGTTCGTAGCGACGACGACGACCGGAGTCGCCTCGTCGAGAAGCGCAATCGGCCCATGCTTCATCTCTCCCGCGGAGTACGCCTCGGTCGGGATGTACGAGATCTCCTTCAGCTTGAGCGCGCCCTCGAGGGCGACGGGCAAGCCGATATGGCGACCGAGGTAGAGGAAGAACGGCGAGTCGTAGTAGCGCCGCGCGATCTCCTCGATGGGATGGTCGCCGTCGAGGAAGGACTGGATCTTGCGCGGCAGCTTGTAGACGTAGTCGAGGATGAACTCGATCTCCCCGGCCGGAAGCGTCTCTCGAACCTGCGCGAGCTTCAGCGCGACGAGATACAGGAGAGCCACCTGAGCCGTGAAGGTCTTCGACGCGGCGACGCCTGTCTCGATGCCCGCTCGCGTGTAGAGCACGGAGTCCACCTCGCGCGTTATCTGCGAGCCCATCATGTTCGTGATCGCGACCGTCCGGGCGCCCTTCTCGCGGGCGAGCTTCAGCGCCTCGATCGTGTCCCGAGTCTCGCCCGACTGAGTGATCCCGATCACGAGTGTCTTCTCGTCGATGACGGGGTTGCGATAGACCCACTCGGAGGCGATGTCGAACTCCACAGGAATGCGCGCCCATTCCTCGATCAGATACCGGCCGACGACACAGGCGTGGTAGGCCGTTCCGCAAGCCACGAGGACGATGCGGCGGAGCTCCTTGACGTCCTTGCCGGACATGTCGAGGCCCTCGAGGACGAGGGTTCCGTGGCGAACCCGATCGCCGATCGTCTCCGCGACGGCGTCCGGCTGCTCGTAGATCTCCTTCAGCATGAAGGTCTCGTAGCCCGCCTTCTCGGCGCCTTCGTCGTCCCAGTCGAGCTCGATCGTCTCGTGCTCCGCCGGCGTCCCGTCGACGTTGACATAGACAGGGCCGGCGGGCGTGATGGCGACGATCTCGCCGTCGGCAGGGAACTCGACCAGGCGTGTCTCCCGGAGAAAGGCGGCGGCGTTCGAGGCGAGGAAGGTCTCGCCGTCGCCTATGCCGACCACGAGGGGAACCTGGTGTCGGGCGCCGACGAGAAGGTCGGGATGGTCGCAGTGGATGACGACGAACGAGAAGTGGCCCTCGAGCTCCGCGAAGGCGCGTCGAACGGCTTCGACGAGGTCGCCGTCGTAGTGGCGCTCGACCAGATGAGTGACGGTCTCCGCATCGGTCTCCGAGGTGAAGGTGTGGCCTTCCTCCGTCAGGCTCGCGCGGAGCTCCCGGTAGTTCTCGACAATGCCGTTGAGCACGATCGAGACACACTCGGGGTCGCAGCCGGTCAGGGGATGGGCGTTTTCCTCGGTAACCGCCCCGTGCGTCGCCCAGCGCGTGTGCCCGAGGCCGGTGGTCGCGGCGGAGCCGTTCGTCGCGCGCCTGATCAGGTTCTCGAGAGGACCGACGGCACGCACATACGTGAGACCGCCCTCCTCGAGGAGCGCGATGCCGGCGGAGTCGTAGCCGCGGTATTCGAGGCGCTCGAGGCCCTGCAGGAGCAGTGGCTTGGACTCACGAGATCCGACGTATCCGATGATCCCACACACCTTCGAACCTCCTTAGAAACGCGCAAGAGCCCGGCGGCGCCCTTCGTCGGGCTAGCCGAGCTCTCTGGCTACGAGCGCGGCGATGGTAGCACAGATTTTCCCTGCTTCTTGGGCTGTTTCGGCCTCCGCGAGGACCCGCACCAGGGGCTCCGTTCCCGATGCCCGGACGAGGACTCGCCCTCGCCCAGCCAGCCCCTCGGTGATGCGGTCCGCTTCGTCGAGAATCGACTGCGGTAGGACACGGCGGACGACACGCACGTTCTGTTTGGCCTGCGGATAGCGAGACATCGCCGCGGCGGCCTCGCTCAACTGCCGGCCGCCGAGCGCGCGGCAGAGAAGGAGCGCCGCTGCGAGCCCATCTCCGGTCACGTGGTTTCCGAGCCAGACGACATGTCCGGACTGCTCGCCGCCGAGCAGCCCGCCGTCTCGATGGAGTGCCTCGAGCAAATAGCGGTCCCCGACCGGCGTCGTCACGACGCGGATGCCGTGCTCTGCCATGAGGCGGTGGAAGCCGAGGTTCGTCATCACGGTGACCGCAACGAGATCGACCCCGAGGGCGAGGGCGAGGATCGCCAGGATCTGGTCTCCGTCGAGCGGCTCCCCCTGCTCGTCCACGGCGAGCATGCGATCGCCATCGCCGTCGAAGGCGACCCCAAGATCGAGACCCAGCCTTGTCACAGTCTCTTGCAAGGCGGCCAGGTCGGTCGCGCCGCAGCCGACGTTGATGTTCGTTCCGTCCGGCTCGATCCCGATCGCATGAACCTCGGCGCCGAGCTCCTCGAAGACCGCGGGCGCGAGATCCGAGTATGCGCCGTTCGCGCAGTCCACCGCGATACGAAGACCTGCGAGATCCGACCCGAAGCCGTCGACGATGTGGCGCAGGTACTTCGCGGCGGCGTCGCCGACCCGCTCGACCGAACCTCCGCCGGACTCAGGCTCTGCGCTATCGAACAAGGCCTCGATCGACTCTTCGTCCCCGTCCGCGAGCTTTCGGCCCTCGCCGTCGAAGAGCTTGACGCCGTTGTACTCCGGCGGGTTGTGCGATGCCGAGATGACCGCCCCCAAGTCCTCCGCGAGCAGCGCCACCGCGGGAGTAGGAAGCACGCCGGCGAGAACCGCTGTCCAGCCCGCCGAGGAGATGCCGCGAGCGAGAGCGGCCTCGAGCTCCGGTCCGGTCCCACGGGTATCCCGTCCGATAAGGACACGGCCGGGGTCAGACCCGGTTTCGGACTTTCCAGCGACTTTCGCCCAGAGGGTCGCCGCCCGGCCGACCTTTTCCACAAGGTCGGTCGTCAGCTCCTCGCCGACGACGCCGCGAATCCCGTCCGTTCCGAAGTAGCGCCGCGCCACGGCGGCGGAAGCTAGAGGCTTGATGTGAAATTGGCGCGCAGCAGGGGGCGGTCGCGACCAAGCCGGGCGACGCACGCACTCGTCGTGCAGGCTGAAGAGCCTGGACGGCGAGGGAGGGTGGCGATCCGGCGCCGTGTCGCGGCCGTCATCCGGCCCGCCGTGAACTTCACATCAAGCCTTTAGCGCTTCGAGAACTGCGGGGCCTTGCGTGCCTTGTGCAAGCCGGCCTTCTTGCGCTCGACGATGCGTGCGTCGCGCGTCAGGAAGCCCTGGCGCTTGAGCGGAATGCGCATCTCGGGGTCCGCTTCGACCAGCGCCCGCGCGATCCCATGTCTCACCGCGCCGGCCTGCCCGGAGACACCGCCGCCATGCACTCGCACCCTCAAGTCGTACGTCGTGGCTGCCTCGGCGACCTCGAGCGGCGCCATGACCATCTTTCGATGCGCGGAGCGCGGGAAGTAGTCGTCGAGCGTGCGGCCGTTGATCCAGCTCTTCCCGTCCCCCGGCCGCAGAATCACCCGCGCGACGGACGTCTTGCGCTTGCCGGTGCCGAGGTATTGGGCGATATCGCTCACGAGAGATCCATCTCCTTCGGGGACTGGGCAGCGTGCGGATGCTCGGTGCCAGCGTAGATCTTCAGCTTGCTGAGCTGAGCCGCGGCGAGCTTGTTCTTGGGCAGCATCCCCTTCACGGCCTTACGGAGCACCTCGGTCGGCCTTCGCTCGAGCTGCTCGCGAAGCGTGCGCTGACGAAGCCCCCCCGGGTACCCGGAGTGGCGGTAATAGAGTTTGGTGTCGAGCTTCGATCCGGTAACCGCGATCTTCTCCGCGTTCACGACGACGACGAAGTCACCCGTGTCGACGTGCGGTGTGTACACCGGCTTGCCCTTCCCGCGCAGCGTGTCCGCGATGCGGGTCGCCAAGCGCCCGAGCGTTTGCCCGTCTGCATCGACGAGGAGCCACTCGCGCTCGATCTCACCGGGCTTGGCCGTATAGGTCTTCATCACAGAAAGAGGGCGGAACAACCGTCCGCCGGCGGTCGATTCTAGCAGCTTCGATCCGTCATCTCTGGCGGCGTCCCGTTGATTTACGACGCGGGCTCGAGGGCCGGCGCCGGCGCCGGGCGAGCGAGCAGGATGACAAGCGCCGGCGCGACCGCGGCGACCGTCGCCCCGATCGCCACTGCCGCCACTCCCCACTCCGTATAGGCGAGTCCGCCGAGCAATGCGAGCGCGGCGGCCAGGAGCCCGGCGCCGAGGTCGGTGAGCCCGACGAGACGCCCCCGCTCGACCGGAGTCGCATGCGTGACGAGCTCCGCCGCCGCGGCGACGTAGGAGACGTTCCAGCCGAGCCCGAGGAGGAAGAGCGAGAGCGACATCCCGGGAATCGACTCCACCCAGGCGAGCATCACGGTCGAGACAGCCATGATCGCCAGGCCTCCGATCAGCGCGGGCCGCCGCCCGATGCGGTCGATGAGCTGCCCTACCACCAGCACGAGGGCGAACATGCCCACGATGTGCAGGCTGATGACGCTGAAGACGTCGGCCTGCTCGTGGCGGTGCCCGATGACGATGTAGCCGGTCAGGTTCATCACGCCAGCCATCACGCCGAAGCTGCCCAGGGCAGCGATGACCGCGGTCGGGACTCCCGGCCGTCGCAGGATCTCCCGCAGCGGCGCTGGTCTTTCGCGCACGCCGGACTCATCTTCGTTCCCGCCGGCGTACTGAAGCTCGAGCGCGATCGTTCGCGGATCGGGCCTGATGAGAAGCGCGATGACGAGCCCCAGGGCGCACATCGCGGCCGCTGCGAACCAGGGGATGACGAGGGTGTCGAGCTCGAGATCCTTGCCGGCGAAGAGCGGCCGGAAGACGAGCGGGCCGAGCGCGGCGCCGAACAGCGCACCGAAGAGGACGTACGAGATCGCGCGGGCGCGGCGCTCGGGCGGGTACATGTCGGCGGCCGCAGTGCGCGCAAGGAGGACACTGCCGTTCATGGCGCCGACTCCGGCGAAGCCGAGAATCACGAGCGGCGCGTTGTCCACGACGCAGCCGAGCGCGGTGAGGATGCACCCCACGATCCCGACCACGAAACCGCCGGCGATCACTGGCACGCGACCCAGACGATCCATCAGACGGCCGGCCGGCAGCGCGGCGAGAGCTCCCGCGGTGAGGAAGATCGCGGGCCCGAGCCCGAGGATCGACTCGATTCCGGTGACGAGGACGAGCGTTATGGTGGCGACGGCGACGGCAAGCTGCAACACGCCAGAAAGGACCACGAGGCAGAGGCTCAGCAGAAAGGTGTTACGCCGAATCGGATACGAGGTCGCGGCGATCGAGCAATTCAATCAGCGCGGTCGAGGGTCAGTACGCGGGTAGGAGGCCCTCGAGCATCGGGAAATGGCGCGTGTTCGTCGTGAGCAGCTCGGCATCGAGAAGGAGCGCAGTGGCCGCGATCAGGTAGTCGATGTCCTCGATCGCGCTATAGCTCGGTCGGTAGCGCCGAGCCAGCGCCGCTCCGAGCCGTGCGACGTCGGTGTCGACGGGAAACCAGACGAGCGTCGCAGAGAAGTCCTCGAGCTCGGTGGTCTCAGTCTGGCGCACGCCGACGAGAAGCTCGAATCGAACGAGCTCGCTGGCGCCGATTCGTAGGCCGGCTCCGACTACCTGTCGAAGAAGCTCGCGGGCAGCGTCCGCGCCGCGAAGATGATCGATCGCGACCGTCGTATCGAGCAACTTCACTCGACGTCGAGGCGACGAAAACCTTCGTTCATGTCGCCGCCGCGAATCGCATCTACGTACTCGGCACCAGTGAAGTCACGATCCTTCCACGACCCTGCGCTGCTCTCGAGCAGGCGCAACTTCTCCTCTGTCGTCAGCTCGAGCCGGTACGTACTTCGGATTGCACGGCGTATGAGCTCGGACGCAGAGGCGCCCGTTGCCTTCGACATGCGCACGAGAAGCTCACGCTCGCCGTCGCCGAGGTAGATCTGTGTGCGACTCATCGACATCGTTATACATCAGTAGATGTTACACAAGCGAGGCCGGTTCGCAACGCTTTTCGCGCTCCGGGGCGGATCGGCGAGGGCGAGCCGCGGCGCGCTACGATGCGGCAAGCGTAAGGGGAGCTCGGGGCAACCGGGCTGAGAGGGCGGCTGGAGCGCGCCGCCGACTCGAAAACCTGATCTGGGTAATACCAGCGGAGGAAGCGCATGTCAGTAGAGCTCGTCGTGGTCGTCGCCGGTGGGGAGGCTCCCCATCGGGAGGCGTTGCCTGCGATTCCAGCCGGGACGCCCGTGGTCGCTGCGGACAGCGGCCTCGAGCATGCGCGCGAGCTGGGCCTCGAGGTCACGCTCGCCGTCGGCGACTTCGACTCGGCGTCCCCGGAGGTTGTTGCTACCGCCGAAGCTTCCGGAACCCCCATCGAGCGGCACCCGGCCGAGAAGGACGCAACCGACCTCGAGTTGGCGCTCGACGCCGCGCTAAAGCTGCGCCCGCAACGGGTCGTCCTACTCGCCGGCATCGGCGACCGGCTCGACCACCTCTTCTCTGCGTTCCTGCTCCTCGCATCGCCTCGCTACGCGGGAGTCGAGGTGGACGCACACATCGGGCTCGCCCGCGTCCACGTCGTGCGCGGCGAGCGGACGCTGTCCGGACTACCCGGCGAGCTGGTCTCGCTGTTCGCCCTGCACGGCCGGGCGGAAGGCGTACGCACGGAAGGACTCGCCTACCCGCTCGACGGAGAGACCCTGGAACCGGGCTCGAGCCGCGGCGTCTCCAACGTCTTCGCCTCCGCTCGAGGGACGATCGCCGTCGAGCGTGGCGTCCTCATCGCGATCCGCCCGGGGAGGAAGCGATGAGACGCCGAGTAACAGTCTGTTACAAGGCGATGGCAGCTCTCGCGGGAGCCGGGGTTCTGGCGTTCGGAGTCGTCGCGTGTGGGGGCGACGAGACGCCGACCGAGGTCGTCCTCAACACCCACGACTCGTTCGTGATCTCGGACGATGTGAAGGCGGCGTTCGAGGAGTCGAGCGGCCTCGAGCTCCGGATCCTCCAGTCCGGCGACGCGGGAGAGCTTCTCTCGAAAGCGCTGCTCACCGCCGGAAACCCGCAAGGTGACGTCCTTTTCGGCGTCGACAACAATCTGCTCTCACGCGCGCTCGACGGCAATCTCTTCGAGCCGTACGAGTCGCCGCTTCTAGAGCTCGTAGACGAGAGGTACGCGCTCGACCCGGAGCATCGGGTGACACCGATCGATCACGGCGAGGTGTGCCTGAACTACGACAAGGAGTGGTTCTCGGAGCGGGAGATCGAGCCCCCCCGCTCGCTGGACGACCTGGCAGATCCCCGTCTCGAGAACCTCCTCGTCGTCGAGAATCCCGCAACCTCGACTCCAGGGCTGGCGTTTCTCCTCGCCACGATCGCTCGGTACGGCGAGCCGGGCTGGCAGGACTTCTGGCGCCGACTACGTGAGAACAGCGCCCTCGTCGTGGACGGCTGGGAGGAGGCGTACAACGTGCAGTTCTCCGGGGCAGCAGGGGGAGGGGATCGCCCGATCGTGGTCTCGTACGCGTCGAGTCCCCCCGCAGAGGTGATCTTCGCCACCCCGCCCCTGAACGAAGCGCCGACCGCTGTCGTCGAGGACAGCTGTTTCCGGCAGATCGAGTTCGCGGGCGTCCTTCGCGGAACGCGGAACGAGGAGGGAGCGCGAGCGCTCGTGGATTTCCTGCTCGACAGGCGCTTTCAGGAGGCCATCCCGCTTTCGATGTTCGTGTTCCCGGTCAACTCAGGCGCCGAGCTCCCTTCGGAGTTCGAGAAGTTCGCTGTCGTCCCCGAGAGCCCGCTCCAGCTGTCGCCGGACGAGATCGGCGCCAACCGTGACAGATGGTTGAAAGAGTGGACGCGCATCGTCCTTCACTGAGCGCGCGCGGATGGCGCGCGCTGACGTACGGCGTTCCGCTCGCGTTCCTGGCGGTCTTCTTCGCCTACCCGCTGCTCTCGATCCTGGAGCGAGGTCTCGGCTCGGGAGTGCGCGTCGCTTCGCCGCTCGACGTCCTCACCGACCCACTGACCCGTGAGATCGTCTGGTTCACGCTGTGGCAGGCGGCTCTGTCCACTGCGCTGACAATCGCCGTCGCGCTTCCCGCTTCGTACGTGCTCGGTCGCTACGCGTTCCGTGGCCGGAGTCTAGCCCTGGCAGCAGTGACCGTCCCGTTCGTGCTTCCGACGGTCGTCGTCGCGCTCGCCTTCCTCGCGGTGCTCCCCGAGAAGCTCGAGCGCGGCTGGGCGGCGATCCTGATCGCCCACGTGTTTTTCAACGTTGCGGTCGTCGTTCGCGTGGTCGGAACGTTCTGGGCGGGACTCGACCCGCGCCTCTCCGAGGTCGCTGCGACCCTCGGCGCCGGACCCTGGCGCGCTCTTCGCGAAGTGACGCTCCCGCTTCTCGCACCCGCGCTCGCGGCCGCCGCGTCGATCGTCTTCCTGTTCTCGTTCACGTCGTTCGGCATCGTCCTCATCCTCGGCGGCCCCCGCTACTCGACCCTGGAGACGGAGATCTACAACCAAGCCGTGCGCATCTTCGACCTGCGCACGGCGGCTGTGCTCGCGCTCGTGCAGCTGGTCTTCGTGGCGCTGGCCATCTGGGCGGCCACGCGGCTCGAGCAGAAGCTCGCAGCCGGTGGGCGGAGGCAGGAGCGCGACGTCCTGCGCCCATTGCGCGCACGGAGGGAGAAGGCAGTCGTTGCCGGCAGCCTCGGAGCTCTTGCGCTGTTCCTCGGCGTCCCGCTCGCTGTCTTGATCGAGCGCTCACTGGCGGTCGGCAACGGGCACAGCCTCGACGCGTACCGTGCACTCGGCCAGCCGACGAACGCGCTCCTCGCGACGCCGTGGGAGGCAATCGTGAACTCCCTCGGCTACGCGGCCGGCGCGGCAGCCATCGCCGTCGTCGTAGGTGGACTGGCCGCTTTCGCCGTAGCAGGGTCGCGCCGCGGAGCGACGCGACTGCTCGACGGATTGCTCATGATCCCGCTCGGCGCATCGGCGGTCATGCTCGGCTTCGGCTTCGTCGTCGCCTTCGACACCGAGCCGATCGACTTCCGCTCCTCCCCGTGGATCGTGCCGGTCGTGCAGGCGCTCGTCGCGATCCCGTTCGTCGTCCGCATCGTCGCGCCGACGCTGCGCGCGATCGACGAGCGGCAACGCGAGGCGGCCGCGGTTCTCGGTGCGTCGCCGGGGCGCGTGCGACGCGAGATCGATCTCCCGGTCGCCGGCCGTGCGCTGGGTGTCGCAGCCGGGTTCGCGTTCGCGATCTCGCTCGGCGAGCTCGGGGCGACAGTCTTTCTCGCCCGGCCGGACAGTCCGACCCTTCCGGTCGCCATCTTCCGCTTCCTCAGCCGCCCAGGGGAGCTGAACGCCGGTCAGGCATACGCGCTGGCGGTCATCCTGATGGCGGTCGTCGCGGTTTCGGTGCTCTCGCTGGAACGACTCCGCGCGCTCCGAACGGGATGGTTCTAACCATGCTCCAGATCGAAGACGTCACCGTCGCGTTCAACGGAAAGACAGCACTCGACGGCATTACGCTCGACGTTGCCGACGGCGAGGTCGTCACTGTCCTCGGCCCCAGTGGCTCGGGGAAAAGCACGCTCCTTCGCGTGATCGCAGGTCTTCAGCGACCGGACTCGGGACGCGTTCTGCTCGACGGTAACGACATCACGGAGGTTCCGCCCCATCGCCGGGGCATCGGGCTCGTCTTCCAGGATCACGCGCTCTTCCACCACCGGGACGCGCGGGGCAACGTCGCGTTCGGGTTGAGAATGCGGGGCGACACGCGGGAGGCAATCGAGCATCGCGTGAAGGAGCTTCTGGAGCTTGTCGGCCTCACCGGATACGACCGACGCTCGGTCGCGACCCTTTCCGGCGGCGAGCAGCAGCGGGTGGCGCTCGCCCGCGCCCTCGCTCCGCAGCCACGCGTGCTCCTGCTCGACGAGCCGCTCGGCTCGCTCGATCGCAGGTTGCGAGATCGACTGCTCGACGACCTCGAACAGCTCTTCGAGCGCATCGCTTTGACCGCGCTCTACGTCACGCACGACCAGGCAGAGGCCTTCGCGCTCGGAGACCGGGTCGCAGTCGTTCGAGCAGGACGCGTCGTGCAAACCGGAACGCCCGACGAGCTCTGGGCGCATCCCGCGGACGAGGATACGGCTCGCTTCCTCGGGCTCGGCAACGTCGGCGACGGCACGATGATCCGACCCGAAGCCGTCGCCGTCATGCGCGTCGCGGACGGTATCGGCGGAGACGGCGTCGTCGAGACGGTCGCACGACGTGGTCCGACCGTGCGTGTCGTCGTCCGGCTCGACGCGGGAGAGATCCTGGAAGCGGCGATTTCCGCGCTCGATCACCCGAGCCCGGGAGATCGCGTGCGCGTCACGATCGACGAGAGAGGAATCGTCCCGCTCGCCTGATCCGAAGCCGCGGAGGACACGGTCGCCCTCCGCGGCTTCACGATCTTCCAGCTGCTAGGCGACGGCCTCTTCGGCCATGGCCAGCCAGTCTTCGCGACTGCGTTGGCCCACCTGCTCGGGATGCACGTTCTGGACGTGCTCGTCGGCGTTGGCGACGAGCTCGTCGTCGTTCTCGCCGCGAACGGTCTCGCCACACGGGCAGTTGATCTGCTTCGCCATCGTCTTCCTCCTCGGTAGAGATGCTCCGGTGAGTATGTCCAGGGCTTGCGTGATGGAAACGCAGGCCTCGCCCCTACTCCCACTCGATGGTCGCCGGCGGCTTCGAGGACACGTCGTACACGACCCGGTTGACCCCTGGAATCTCGTTGATGATCCGGCTCGACACCGCCTCCAGGAGGTCGTACGGGAGCCGGGCCCAGTCCGCGGTCATAGCGTCCTCGGAGGTGACGGCGCGGATCACCACCGGGTAGGCGTACGTGCGCTCGTCGCCCTGCACCCCGACCGAGCGGATCGCCGGGAGCACCGCGAAGCTCTGCCAGAGATCGCGATAGAGATCGGCCCGCCGAACCTCCTCGAGCAGGATCGCATCCGCGCGACGCAGGATCGCAAGCCGCTCCTCGGTGACATCGCCGATGATGCGGATCGCCAAACCGGGCCCGGGAAACGGCTGACGCCACACCATCCGCTCCGGCAGTCCGAGCTCCTCGCCGACGCGCCTGACCTCGTCCTTGAAGAGCAGGCGCAAGGGCTCGACGAGCTCCATCCGCATGTCCGCCGGCAAACCGCCGACGTTGTGGTGCGACTTGATCTTCGCGGCCACGCCGTCCTCGGCCCCGCCCGACTCGATCACATCGGAATAGAGCGTTCCCTGGACGAGAAAGCGAACATCGCCAAGCGTGGCCGCCTCCTCCTCGAACACGCGGATGAACTCCTCGCCGACGATCGTGCGCTTTTCCTCCGGATCGGTGATCCCCTCGAGCCGCGAGAGAAAGCGCTCCTGCGCCTGCACGTGGACGAGCGGCACGCGGAAGTGGCCGGAGAACGTCTCGACGACCTGGCCGGCCTCGTTCTCCCGCAGGAGACCGTGGTCGACGAAGACGCAGGTGAGCTGGTCACCCACGGCCTTGTGCACGAGGAGCGCGGCTACCGCGGAGTCGACACCGCCCGAGAGGGCGCAGAGGACGCGCTCCGAGCCAACCGCCGCGCGAATCCGATCGACCTGCTCCTCGATGACCGCGGCCGGTGTCCACGTCGGAGGAACATCGGCCACGTCGTACAGGAAGTTCTTCAGGATCTCCTGCCCGTGCGGCGTGTGCACGACCTCCGGATGGAACTGCACGCCGTAGAGCCGCTTCTCGCGGTGCTCGAAGGCGGCGATCGGCGTCGAAGCGGAGGACGCGGTCACGACAGCGCCCTCCGGTGGCGCCGTGACCGAATCTCGGTGGCTCATCCAGACCGTCTGCTCGGGCGGCAGGTCGTGGAAGAGCTCGGACTCACCCGCCTCGAGCTCCGCCTTGCCGAACTCCGAAGCTCCCGTGCGCTCCACGGCGCCGCCGAGATCGCGCGCCATCAGCTGCATCCCGTAACAGATTCCGAGAGTCGGAATCCCGAGCTCGAAGATTCCGGGGTCGAGGTTCGGGGCACCTTCGCTGTAGACGGAAGCTGGTCCACCGGAGAGGACGAGCGCTGCAGGGTTACGCCGCGCGATCTCGTCCGCGGACAGCCGGTGCCCGACGAGCTCCGAATAGACGCGGGCCTCGCGAACGCGCCTGGCGATCAGCTGGCTGTACTGGCCGCCGAGGTCGACGACGAGGACCGGGCGCTCTTCCGGCGTCGGCTCGGGCGCGGGGAACGGGACGATCTCCGCCATCAGCTTCTTCGGTAGTTGGGCGCGTCCTTCGTGATCGTGATGCCGTGCGGATGGCTCTCCTGGAGGCCAGCAGGCGTGATCCGGTTAAAGCGTGTTCGCGACTTCATCTCCTCGATCGTGGCGGCGCCGCAGTACCCCATGGACTGGCGAATCCCGCCGATGACCTGGTGCACGATCGGGGCGAGTGGGCCCTTGTACGGAACGCGGCCTTCGATTCCCTCGGGCACGAGCTTGTGCACGTCCTCGACATCGCCCTGGAAGTAGCGATCTTTCGAGTACGAGCGCGCCTTCATCGCCCCCAGAGAGCCCATGCCGCGATACTCCTTGAACCGCTCACCCTGGGCGACCAGAACCTCGCCGGGAGCCTCGTCCGTACCCGCGAGCATCGAACCGAGCATGACGACGTCGGCGCCGGCGGCGATCGCCTTCGCGATGTCACCGGAGCTGCGGATGCCGCCGTCCGCGATCACCCGCACGTCGTGATCGGCCAGCGCTCGAGCAGCGTCGTAGACCGCTGTGACCTGGGGCACGCCGACGCCCGCGACGATTCGCGTGGTGCAAATACTGCCTGGGCCCTGCCCGACCTTCACTGCGTCCGCGCCCGCATCGACGAGGGCGAGCGCGCCGTCGCCGGTGGAGATGTTCCCTGCAACGAGCTCGATTTCGTGTGCACGCCGGATCTGCCGCACGACGTCGAGGACGCCGTGCGAGTGGCCATGTGCCGTGTCCACCACGAGGACGTCGACTTCGGCCTCGACGAGAGCCGACGCCCGCTCGAGCGCGTCTGGCCCCACCCCGACCGCGGCGCCGACCCGCAACCGACCCTGCTCGTCCTTCGTCGCGTCGGGGTACTTGATCTTCTTCGAGATGTCCTTGACGGTGATGAGCCCCTTGAGCCGCCCGTCGTGATCGACGACGGGGAGCTTCTCGATCTTGTTGCGATGGAGAATCGCTTCGGCTTCCTCGAGCGTCGTGCCATCCGGAGCCGTAACCAGGTTGCGACTCGTCATCAGCGCCGAGACCGACTGAGACGTGTCGGTTTCGAAGCGGAGGTCGCGGTTCGTGAGAATCCCGACGAGAACACCGTTGTCATCGATGATCGGGACACCGGAGATCCGATAGCGCTCCATCAGCTCGAGCGCGTCCGCGACCAGATCGTCAGCACGCAGAGTGACCGGCTCCACGATCATCCCCGACTCCGAGCGCTTGACTTTGTCCACCTCGGCGACCTGGTCGGCGATCGAGAGGTTGCGGTGGACGATGCCCATCCCGCCGGCGCGGGCGAGCGCGATGGCGAGACGCGCTTCGGTGACGGTATCCATGGCAGCGGAAATGAGCGGGATGTTCAGCGAGATCGACGGTGTGATCCGCGTGACCGTGGAGACGTCGTTTGGTAGTACCGACGACTCGGCGGGAAGCAGGAGCACGTCGTCAAAGGTGAGGCCTTCCTTGCCGAACTTCCGCTCGAAGGCGATCAGCCGCTCGAGCTCGTCCTGTCGGATCTCCGTTTCCATCGCCCGACGTTACCACTGCCTGCCGACGACCGAATCAGCCCGTCGGGATTCCCAGCTTGTCGAGACGCTCGCGCGCGCGAGCACCGCCCGTGACGTCGCCCTTGGCCTCGTGGATCGCGAGCGCACGCGCTGCGTTCTCGGTCGCGTCGGCGTTTCGTCCGGCAATCGCGAGTGACTCAGCGAGCCAGACCCGCGACCAGGCACGCAGCTCGAAGAAGTCAGTGGTCTCGGCGAGCTCCACCGCCTGCTCGGCGAGCTCGCAACTCTCCTCGGGACGTCCGGAATGGGCGAGCAACACGCTCTCGACGCCATCCAGGAAGACGAAGTTGACGACGTCGTCGGCGCTCGTGAGCTCGCGCGCTCGTACACACAACGCTTTGACCTCGTCGAGCTCCCCCTGAGCCAGGAGGCAGTCGGCCAGATAGAGCGTGACCGTCGGGGAGAACCCGCGGTCTCCGAGCTGTGCGAGCTCGTCGACCCCGGCTCGCAGCACCAGCTCCATGGCGTCGAGTCGGCCCGCTCGCCACTCGACATGTCCTTCCGCCATGGCCATGGCCGCCCAGGTGAGACGAGCCCCCGCGTCGCGATGCGCCTGCCGCCCGCGTCGAACGAGTTCCCGTGCACGCTCGAGGTCGCCGTTGCTCCGCATGGCAAGCAGACGGCCCAGACAGGCGGAGCTCCACGCCTCGAGCAGCCCCGACGCATCCGCCTCTCCCCTGATCTCGTCCACCCGCTCGACGGCTTCGGACACGTATGTGGGAGAGAAGATGTGGCACGCGCAGATCTGGCTCTTGCTCTCCCGAACGCCCCTGACCATCCCCGCCCGCTCGGCATGGGCGACCGCACGCTCGGAGGCCGTGGCACACTCGGCGGCTCTGCACCCGAACCACGCCTCCCTGGCGACGCTCAGCCAGTAGTGGAAGAGACCCTCGTCGTGTCCGGCAGCCTCGAGGACGGCGCAGGCCCCTCCAAGCCTGAGCGTCCTGTCTGCGGACGCTCCGACTCTGATGAAATCGGCGTCGATGTCGACGATCTCTGCGATCGCCCTGACGAAGGGGTCGGCCGCCGTGAGCGCGGCTCGGACGAGAGCTTGGGCAGCTTCCTGGTCACCGACTTCCCAGAGAGCCCAGAACTGGTCGAGCGCGAGCCTGTGCCTGCGCTCGTCGCCCGGCGACAGGACCGCGGTCGCGCGCCGCAGTAGCGAGACTCCGGCGTGGACGTCTCCCCGATCGAGCGCGCCTCGACCGCCCTCGGCCAGGTGCTGCGCAGCTCGCGCGGCGAGCTCAGGAAGCGCTGGATCGCCCTGATCGAGCTCCGCGCGATACCTATGCGCTTGCTCGAGGTGGTAGCCGAGGATCTCGTCTTGCTCCACGAGCTCGTGGCCGGCGAGCCAGTCGGCGAAGCGTTCGTGTAGGTCGGCCCGCGTGGCCTTCGGGAGGGACTCGTAGGCGGCGTCGCGGATGAGCAGATGGCGGAATCTGAACGCGTCGTCGCCTGCAAACGTCGAGCTGTTCGGGCGAATCAGCTCCTTGCGCACGAGAGCGGAAAGGTGCGCCTCCAGGTCGGGGCGCGAGGAGCCGGGGGCGAGCTGCGCGACCGAGCCGCGGTGAAACACCTCACCCTCGACCGACCCGCGCTCGATGACGACACGCTCGTCGAGCCCGAGCTGGTCGAGTCGGGCCTGCAGCAACGCGTGGATGGTCGGCGGAACGACGACTTCTCCATTTCCTCCTCCCTCCCGCACCATGGCGAGCATCTCCTCGACGAAGAGCGGATTGCCCTCGGAGGCTCCCGTGATCCGATCCCGCGTCCGCTCGTCGAGCTCCGCGTCACCGAGCAAGTTCTCGATCAACGCCTCGCAGTCGTCACCGCTGAGCGGCTCGAGCAAGATGGAGGAGGCGTTCATCTTCCCGCCTCCCCAACCGGGACGCAGATCGAGTAGCTCGGTGCGAGCGACGCAGAGGAGAAAGATCGGCGCGTCCCGCGAGAAGTCGGCGACGTGCTCGACGAGGTCGAGGAACGTCGGCTCCGCCCACTGGATGTCGTCGAGAACGACGATCTGCGGACGCTCGCTCGCGCGGCTCTCGAGTAAGCGCCGAAACGCGAGTTGCGTCTCCTGCGGCGACGAGCCGAGGATCACCTCGGGCTCGACTCCGAGCCGCACGAGCACCTCGACGAGCGGCCAGTAGGTGATGCCTTCCCCGTAGTGAAGGCAGCGGCCGCGAAAGACGTCCGCTTCGGTGGCGGCATGGTCCAAGAAGTCCGCTACGAGACGCGATTTGCCGATGCCCGCCGGCCCGAGCAACGTGAAGAGGCGACAGGTTCCCTCGGCCACCGCGTCTTCGAAGTCGCGCCGAAGCCGCTCACGCTCTCGCGTACGGCCCACCAACGGGGCTTCGGGATTACGAGCGAGAGCTTCGGCGTCGGCGAGCACTTCGAGCAGGCGGTAGGCGCCGACCGGCTCGGACTTCCCTTTGAGAGTGAGTGGCTCGACGGGCTCGACCAGGACGGCGTCGCGTACGAGCGCTTGCGTCTCGCCGCCGATCAGCACCTCTCCGGCCGCTGCGGCCTGCTCGAGCCGCGCCGCGACGTTGACTGCGTCGCCGGTGACGAGTGTCTCTCCCTCGCCGCCGACGACGACCTCGCCGGTGTTGACGCCGATTCGGGCCTCGAGGCCGTGCCCGACGACGGCTGCTCGCATCTCGGCTGCTGTTCGCACGGCGCGAAGGGCGTCGTCCTCGTGCGAGACCGGGATCCCGAAGACGGCCATGACCGCGTCGCCGACGAACTTCTCGACGGTGCCGCCGTGGCGCTCGATGATCGTGCGCAGGTCGTCGAAGTAGCGTCGCATGCGCGTCCGCAGCGCCTCCGGATCGGTCGACTCGCCGAGGGCGGTCGAGCCGACGAGATCGCAGAAGAGAATCGTGACGACCTTGCGCGACTCGCGCGCTGGTTCTTGAGTCACAATTGACGCGCCGCAGGCGCTGCAGAACCGCGCGTCGTCGGCGTTCTCGCGACCGCAGCTCGGACACTCCGCCATGCGCGGAATCTAGGAGCGGACGGGCTGGAGCTCGGCGAGCTCGATGTCCGGGGCCAAGGTTGTCGCGAGCTGGGGGTCGAAGCGTCCGGCGCCGACCGCCCGCACCGACGCCGCGCCCGCGGCGACAGCTTCCCGGATCGCATAGTCCGGTGATCGCTCTTCGACGAGCGAAGCGAGAAGCTGCGCGAGGAGGACGTCGCCGGACCCCACTCCGGAGAGCGGCTCGATGCGCGGCGCGAACGCGCGCATTCGCCGCGTCTTCCGCCCCACCCGCAGCAGCGCGAAGCAGCCGTTCTCCAGCGTGATTACGACGTTGCGAGCGCCCATCTCGACGATCGCGTCCAGCGCCATCAGGAAGTCGTCGTCGTCCTCGAGCTCCTGCCCGACGAGCTGCTCCGCCTCGCCCTGGTTCGGGGAGACGAGGAACGGCCCGGCTTGGACGCCCAGGTGCAACGCCTCGCCCTCGCTGTCCAAAACGACACGCACGTCGCGGCGCACGAGATCGCGAATCGCGTCTGCGTAGAACTCTGTCGGAACCTTGCGGGGAAGCGTGCCCGCGAGCACGACGAAGGCGGCGCCACGCGAGAGATAGCGAAGCTTCTCCATCAGCATGTCGAGCTCCGTCGACGTGACCTCCGGGCCCCATTCGTTGATCTCCGTGTACGTGCCCGAGGTCGGATCGACTACCGCCGTCGAGGTGCGCGACTCCCCGGCGATGCGGACAAAGTCGTTGAGGATGGCCTCCGAGGTCAGCTCCTCCACGATCCTCGTGCCGGTGCGCCTCCCGGCCAGCCCCGTCGCGACCACCGGGACGTCGAGCAACTTGAGCGCCCGCGCGACGTTGATGCCCTTGCCGCCCGCGAGCGTCAGGACGTCGCTCGAGCGATGGCGGTAGCCGATCTGGAACACGGGCACGGTCAGCGTCCGATCGAGAGCGGCGTTGGCGGTGACGGTGACGATCACGTGACGAGCTCCCACAGGTTCTCGGCAGTCTGGTCGGCGAACCAGGCGGCCTTGCTCAACGCACCCGGTTCCGAGACCGAAGCTGCGGCGATCAACTTCGACGACGCCACCAAACGATCACCCTCCCAGACCTCGACCCTTCCCAGCCGCTCGCCCTCCCGCACCGGCAGCGCGACCTTCGTCGGCAACACGGTTCGCTCGAGGAGCGGCACTTCTTCTCTCACGGTACGCACAAGCGTGCTCGACGCAACAAGCTCGACACGCGTTTGCCCGTACTCGGTGTCGGCCTCTCCGTAAACGCGACCGGCGTCGATGACTTGAACGCGCTGGTAGCGGTCGAGCCCGAACTCGAGCAGGGTGCGCAGCGCGTCGTTTCGTCCCTCGCGTGTGTCGACGCCGAGGACGGTTCCGTACACGGTCGCTCCACGCCTCGACGCGGCCGCCGCCTCCGACCAGCCTGCTCCCTGCGTATGGCCCGTTTTCCCACCGAGGAGCGGAGGCCACCTCGCGAGGAGATCGTCGGTCGTCGGGAACTCCTGCTCCCCGGAGAGCGTGAAGGACGACGCCTCGAGCGCGGACCGGATCGAGGGAACGCCGAGCGCGTGGCGGATGAGAACGGTCGCGTCGCGCGCGCTCGACACATGGCCAGGCTCATCGAGACCGTGCGGGTTCGTGAACGTCGTGTCGACCAGGCCGACCTCACGCGCCTTTGCGTTCATCAGCGAGACGAACTGGGCCGTCGAGCCGTCGCCGACGTGCAGCGCGAGCGCGAAGGCCGCGTCGTTGGCGCTGGGGATGAGCATGGCGCGAACGAGCTCGCCGACCGTCAGCACCTCACCCCCGCGGAGGTAAACCGTCGATCCGCCGACCCCTGCGGCGAGCGCGCTCACCCGCACGGGCTCCGCTGGCCGCGCCTCCTCCAGTGCGACGATCGCGGTCATCAGCTTGGTGATGCTGGCAATCGCGTGAGAGCGTTGTGAGCTCTGCTGGGCGAGAACAGCGCCGTCCTCGCCGACGAGGTACCACGCCGCGGCGGGAAGGCTCGGAGGCTCCGCAGTCTCGGTCGAGGCTTGAACCGGCGTCGCCAGGACGGCTAGGGCGACAACGCCGAGCAGGATGCTGCGCATCACCGGCGCGGAACTCTACTTATTCGCAAGACCGGAAACCGCTCGCGCGGATTCCGGTCGCGCAAATCCCTGAAGGCGTCCGCTTCGCGGCCGCTGCGGTGGTAGGCGTCACGCCTGCCGTCACCAACCGGACGCCGCCCACACCTGCGTCGAGAGCCGTTCGGCCGCACCTGCTGCCGCGACGCGCCAATCCTCCTCCGTATCGCGAAACGCGAAGATCACCGACCGCGAAGCGGTCACGAGCGCGCTCGCGGGGCCGCTCGTGAACGCGCGTGCCACGTCGGCTGGAGTGGCGCCCTGCGCCCCGACACCGGGCAGAAGCAGCGGGGTCTGCGGCATCAGGCGCCTCGCCTCCGAGACCGCGCGCGGCACGGTCGCGCCGACCACGGCGCCGACGCTCGACATGCCGCCCTCGCCGACGAGCGGCTGTCCCCACTCGTGCACGAGCGTCGCGAGGTGCTGCCACAGCGGCCGGCCGTCGGAGAGCATCGCGTCCTGCACATCCGCAGCTCCCGCATTCGACGTGCGCACGAGGAAGAAGACCCCCGAGCCATGCCTCCTGCAGGCTGCGAGAAAGGGCTCGACCGCATCGAGGCCCAGATACGGGCTCGCGGTGATCGCGTCGGCCAGCGGAGTCCCTTCCTCGTTCGGCTCGAGATACGCGGCAACGTACGCACGCGAGGTCGAGCCCACATCTCCGCGCTTGGCGTCCAGGATCACGAGCAGGCCGATCGAGCGCGCGTACGCGCAGACCTCCTCGAGCGCGCGTATCCCGTCCGAGCCAAGCGCCTCGAAGAACGCCGATTGCGGTTTGACGGCGACGACATATGGGCCGACGGCATCGACGATCCCCTTGCAAAAACGCGCCACCGCGCTCGCCGCCGCCGCGCGGCCGAGCACCGCCTCGCCGCGAAGCTCCATCGGAAGCACGTCGAGTCGTGGGTCGAGTCCGACCACGAGCTGGCTGCGCTTGCGCTCGACCGCCTGCGCGAGGCGATCCGAGAAGGCTTGAATCTCCACGCCTCAAGGCTACGCTCGCCCACTGACGAACGTGCTTCACGCAGCGAGCAGCTCGGTCGCATCGAGCGAGACGATGCGGAGCTCCGGCCCCGGGCGGCGAATGAAGCCCGCCACGAGCATGAGCACGTCGGCGTCTTCGGGCGCGAAGGAGGGCTCGGCAAGTGCAGTCTCCGCAATACCGGCCTCCACTTCGATCCTCCCCGCTCTCCCGGTCGGAACCGTCCGTATCGCCGCCAGCCCACCGGCGGCGACGAAGAACGCTCGGTTGAAGCCCGCTTCCCGCGCGGGCGCCAGAACACAGACGTTGACCTTCCGAAGCCGGTCGAGCTCTGCGAAACGCGCAACCGCGTCCTCGAGTGCTTTCAGGCGATCGCGCACGCGCGCGGCGTCCTCGAAGCGGAGATCGCGCGCGAGCCGCCGAAGCTTGGCGTGGAGCGCGGGCACGGCGTCAGCGGGATCTCCGCCCTCGAAGCCGTCGAGCGCGCGTGCGACGAGCCGAGCCCGATTTCGGCTCGTGATCGGCCCGTGTGGACCCGGTTCCGAGCAAACGACCCAGCGGTCTCCGCGCTGCTTGACGTACGCATAGCGATCCGGCCGGCCGCCACGCGCGTTCGCAGGCGGACGGAGCTCCCTGATGAGGCGAAGCTCCTCGAGAGCGGCTTCGAGCTCCGAGCCGAGCTGTGTCCACTCCACCCGCTCGAGCGCGCCGAGCGCGCCCTCCACGGCCGGCCGCTGCCGCGAGCCGGAGAAGTAGGAGCGGAGCCGCGCCCGTAGATCGCGTGCCTTGCCGACGTAGAGAATCGTTTCGTTGCGGTCGCGGAAGAGATAGACGCCGGGGCCGGTGGGGGCTCCGGCGATCAGCGAGCGCTTCCCGGACAGCTTGCGAGCTCGCGGCGCCGCGAGCTCGAGTACGTCCGCCACTGTTCTCGCCCCGCGCTCCTGTGCGAGGCCGAGCAGCGAGACGAGGATCTCTGCTGTTGCGAGCGCATCGGGTAGCGCCCGGTGGCACGGACTGGTGGACGTTCCGAAGAAATGCGCAAGCGATGCGAGCGAGAAACGCTCGCTCCGGCGCTGCAGGAGCCGACGCGCGAGCCAGACCGTGTCCACGACCGGCGCCGCGACGCGCCGGCCGGTGAGTCGCTCGACCTCGCGCTCGAGAAATGCCATGTCGAAGCGCGCGTTGTGCGCGGTGAGCGGAGCGTCTCGCGCGAAGCCGAGGAAGCGACGGACTGCGAGCTCTGCCCGCGGGGCCTTCCTCAGGTCTCCGTCGCGGATTCCCGTCAGCGCGGCGATGTACGACGGCAGCGCCGAGCCGGGGTTGACCAGCGTCTCGAAGGCGTCCTCGATGGCGAGCGCGCGAACCCGGACTGCTCCGATCTCACACATGCGGTTGCGAATCGCGGAAAGACCGGTCGTCTCGAGGTCGAACACGACGAACTCGGCGTCCTCGATGAGGATGTCCGCGTGCGGCAGGTCGCTCAGCCCGACGCGCGCGCCGAGCCAGGCGAGCCGAGCGTCGCCTTGGACGACGTCGTCGAGCAGCGACCGGGCGAGCGCGGCGGGCGAGCGCTCGAGCGCAAAGAGAACGTGCGCCGCCTCCTCGGGCAACACAGGCCCGCGCCGAGCCTGCACGAGCTCCACGAGCCGATCCGCGGCATCGAACGTGAGCTGCACCGCTCGATGCTATCGAACATATGTTCGTACTTCAACCTTGTGTGACGAGCTTGACCCTCGCGGGTTCCGACCGTTTGCGGGATGCGCCGGCCCCGGCATGTCACAGAATGCGGAGGGGGCCGCCTCCCGGCGGCCCCCTCCGAAACCTGCGAGTGAAGCCCGCTCAGCCGCTCTTGACGGCGGACTTGAGGGAGCTTCCGGCCGAGAACTTCGGCACGGTCGTCGCTTGAATCTGCACGCGCTCACCGGTACGCGGATTGACACCCATGCGCGCGGCGCGCGCTGAGGTCGAGAACTTCCCGAAGCCCGTGAAGGTGACCGAGTCACCTCTCTTGAGCGTCGCGGTGATCGTGTCGAGGACGGCTTCTACCGCATCGCCCGCGTCACGCTTGGACATGCCCGCCCTATCGGCGACGGCATCCACGAAATCCTGCTTGGTCACTGTCCCTCCTCCTATGTCGGAATCTGAGTCTGTCGGGGACTGGGGGACCCTAACAGCCCTTATGATTTGGCTCAACCATCGCTCTTTGCGGCGGTTTTTCGCAGCTCCATGAGTTCCTGCGCACGAAAGAGAGCCCGCAGGCGCACGCCGAGGCGCGCGAGAGCATCCGAACCGCCCTCCTCCCGGTCGACGACACACACCGCGTTTCGCACCTCGAGACCTTCGTCCCGTAGCGCTGACACGGCCTCCGCGAGGGCACCTCCGGTCGTGACGACGTCCTCGAGGAGGCACACCAGCTCGCCGCGCTCGAAGGGGCCTTCGATCCGATTCGCCGTCCCGTATTCCTTGGCTTCACCGCGCACGATGATGAAGGGCAGACCGGACGCCATCGCCGCCGAAGCCGCCAACGCGACTGCGCCGAGCGCGGGTCCCGCGAGGCGCACGGCGTCCGGCTCGAACTCCCGCACCGCTTTGGCCAGACTCACACCGACCGCCCGCAGCGACTCCGGCTCGGTCTCGAAGCGGTACTTGTCGAGGTACCAGGACGAGCGCTTTCCGGAGCGAAGGACGAAGTCGCCATCGAGCAGCGCGCGCTCGACGAGTAGCCGGCCGAGCGCCTCGTCGGTCATCGAAGCGCAGAGCGCGCAATCGCCGCCAACCGCTCGAACTCCACCGAGCCAGGCTCGAGCACGATCGCCGACCCGTCGGAGAACGCCAGGCTCGCGCGCTCGTGCGGCCCGCGAGATCGAACCAGGTAGCGCCACGCCCAGACGGCGAGCCCCGCGAGCACGGCCAGACGAACGAGTCTCATCACTCGCCGTCTTCCTCGTTCGGCTTCGGCTTGCGTTTCGTGCGGGGCCGCTTTGGCTTCGGCTCGGTGATTCCCGCGAGACAGGTGCGCAGGTCGTAGACGACGAGCCCGGACGTCGGATCTGGCTTCGTTGTCGCCACGATGGTGCGTTCGCCTTCAACCAGCACGAAGAGCCCGCCTTCGGCGATCTCGACCTCCGCTCGCGTTGCCCTGCCCGTCGACGCGTGCAGCCCCCCGGCGGCAGCAAGCAGCTCGAGAGCCGACTGGGCCAATGCTTCGCCTCCATCGCCGGTCGCCGCGAGCACGGCGCCTTTGGCGTCGAGCACAGCCGCACGATCGATCTGGGACGAGAGCTCGGCGAGCTCAGTCAGCGCCTGGTTCGCGTCCATCGTTCGACGCTACCACGGTCTCCGCGAGCGTGTCCGCCAGCTCACGCGCGGCGCGCGCTCGATGCGAGTGCTCGGCCTTCCAGCCGTCTCCGAGCTCGGCGACCGTCAGCGTCGCTCCCTGTGGGATGAAGATCGGGTCGTAGCCGAACCCCTCGCTGCCACGCGGCGCCGGCGCGATCTGACCCTCGAGCTTTCCTGTAGCGCGAAGCTCGGACCCGTCGGGCGCGAGCACGACCAGCTCGCAGACGTACCGAGCACGACGGTCGGTCACGCCGTGGAGCTCAGCGAGCAGGCGCGCTACACCGTCCTGCGCCCAGCGCGCCGACTGGACACCCGGACGACCACCGAGCGCGGCCACCTCGATCCCGGAGTCCTCACCGGCGACCCACGCATCCTGCGCCGCGTGCACCCGCCCGTGGCGAGCCTTGATCTGCGCGTTGTCGCGAAACGTCGCGCCGTCCTCGACCGGCTCGTCCCGCGCAGCCAAGAGTTCGATCTCCCACTCCGGAAGCGCGCGCCGGAGCTCGCGAAGCTTGTGCTCGTTCCGCGAAGCGAGAACCAGCCTCACGTCCCTGGCCGCCTCCGGCTCCGGCCCGGCAGAGCCGGGCTCCGCCCGAGGCTGACGCCGCTCGCGGCAGGATGCTTCGCGTCAGGTGCTTGGCCGTACCACTTGTACTGTCCTGTGCACCTGCCGCTCGCCTCCTTTGCGAGCGCCGCCCCAGGAACGTGAGCAGACTTCACGCGCGCGGCAGCGCGGCGGCTTCCGTCTGGGCCGCCGTCAACCTCTCGATCCCGCCCGCGGCGAGGTCGAGCAGCTGATCGAGGAGCTCGCGCGAGAAGGGATCCCGCTCGGCCGTCGCCTGCACCTCGACCAGATCCCCCTCGCCGGTCATGACCACGTTCATGTCCGTCTCGGCCGACGAGTCCTCCGGATAGTCGAGATCTAGCACCGCTTCTCCGTTCACGATCCCCACAGAGACGGCGGCCACCGAGCCGCGAAGCGCCTTCGAGAGGCCGAAGCGGGCGAGGGCGCGATGAGCGGCGATCCAGACGCCCGTGATCGACGCGCAGCGCGTGCCGCCATCCGCCTGCAGGACGTCACAGTCGAGCCAGAGCGTGCGCTCCCCGAGCGCGTCGAAGTCGCACACGGACCGGAGCGCGCGACCGATCAGCCGCTGGATCTCGACCGTCCGTCCGTCGGGGCGGCCACGAGAGACCGCGCGTTGCGTCCGTTCGCCGGTCGAGGCGGGAAGCATCGAGTACTCGGCGGTCATCCATCCCCGCCCGCTGCGGGCGAGCCAGCGCGGCACGCCCTCCTCGATCGTCGCCGTGCAGAGCACCAGCGTCTTCCCCTGGCCGTACAGAACCGAGCCGTGCGGCTGCTCGAGAAAGTCCGTTCTGACGTCGAGCGTGCGGAGGTCGCCGGCCTTCCGGCCGTCGGCTCTCACGCGGCCGCCGCTTCGAGGGTCGCCACTTCGACATGCTCGGCCGTGGCGATCGGGAGCTGCAGAAAGCGCCTGCCCATCTCACGAAAGAGATCGGAATCTCCCGTGGTCAGGAAGCGATACGCCCCTTCCCGCGAGCCGTCGTTCTCGATCCCCTTGCGCGCGAGGGTCTCGGCGACCTCACGAGCCGTCTCGTCCGCGGAGAAGACGAGCGTCACTCCACGTCCGAAGACCCGCTGGAAGATCGGCCGGATCAAGGGGTAGTGGGTGCAGCCGAGGATGACCGTGTCCACGTCCTCGTCCTTGAGCGGGATCGCATACTCGCGGACGGCGCTGGTCGTCTCCTCGCCGAACGGATCGGCGCTCTCGATCAGCGGAACGAGGCGCGGGCACGCGACCGGGACCAGTTCGGCGCCTGCGTCGAGCGCGCCCACCAACTCGGCGTAGCGGCCGCTCGCAACGGTCGCCTCGGTGGCGAGCAAGCCGATGCGCCGATTGCGCGTCGCCAGCACGGCGGCGTGCGCCTCCGGCGCGAGCACGCCGACGATCGGCACCGAGAGGCTGCGCTGGAGATCGGGCAGCGCTGCGGCGGTGGCAGAGTTGCAGGCCGCCACGATGAGCTTCACACCCTGCCGTTCGAGGTAGCTGGCGATTTCTCCGGCGAAGCGGCGGATCTCGGCGAGCGGGCGCGGTCCGTACGGAAGCCTGGCGCCGTCACCGAGGTAGACGAAATCCTCGTGCGGGAGAGTGACGAGGCACTCGTGCAGGACGGTCAAACCACCCATGCCCGAGTCGAAGACGCCGATCGGCCGCTCGTCCATCGTGCCGGATACTACGAGGCGCGCCGGTGCACGTACCCTTCCAGTTCGTGGTGAAGACCTGGACTCTCGGTCTGACCGCCGTCCTTGTGCTCTTCGTCGGGGATGCGACCGGGTCGACTCTCGCCAAGCAAGACGTGTCGATCCCCATGGACGACGGTGTGTCCATCTCGGCGACGCTCTACCTGCCGGACGGCGCGGCGCCCGCAGGTGGCTGGCCGGCGCTCGTCTTCCTGCACGGGCTCGCCGGAAACAAGGAGCAGATGAACGCACTCGTGGAGGCATACGGGTTCGTCGGGCAGAGCTACGCGGTGCTCACATTCGACGCGCGAGGACACGGCCAGTCGGGAGGGCTCGTCTCGATCGACGGACCGCGCGAGATCGCAGACACCCGCGCCGTCCACGCTTGGCTCGCCGCACGGCCCGATGTCGCGGACGCGAAGATCGGCGCCTGGGGCATCTCGTACGGCGGCGGCGCGGTGTTCAACTCGCTCGTTGCCGGTGTCCCCTGGGGCGCGGTCGTCACCGTCCAGACGTGGACCGATCTCTACACCGCGCTCCTGCCGCAGGGTCTCGTGAAGTCGGGCTTGGTCGCCGGGCTGGCCGGCTCGATTCCCGAGTCGAAGCGCGACCCGTCGCTGGCGCCGATCCAGGCCGCGGCGTTTGCGGGGAACGCAGCCGCCGTGCGACCCTGGGCCGCGGAGCGCTCGAGCCTCTCGAAGCTCGGATCGGTCACGACCCCGGTGTTCATGGCGCAGGGCCGTCGTGACTTCCTCTTCGGGATCGACCAGGCGGCGCTCGCCTTCAAGCGCCTCCGCGGGCCGAAGGTGCTCTACCTCGGCCTCCACGGTCACGCGCCCTCGACCTTCCCCGCGGCGGACACCGGCTACCTGCTGAGCCAGGTGCGAGCCTTCTACGACTGCTACCTCGGTTCGAGCGCATGCTCTCGAGTGCCGGCAGCGTTCGCTCTCGCCCCCGAGGGATTCACCGGCGGACAACTGCAGTTCAAGACCTCGCAGCCGGGAACGACGCCGAGCATGGTCGCGTTCCCCGGCGTGACGACCTTCGCCCGGACCGGAAAAGTCGCGCGCACATCGGCCCGCCTCGGAAAGGCGATCGAGATCTACGGCTCGCCCACGGTCAAGGCCACGATCGCAGCGAGCGGCGGCTGGTCGCGCATGGTCGCCGTCCTGACCGCACGCACGCCTCAGGGCAAGGAGATCGTCGTCAGCGCCGGGGGTGTGCCCACGAAAAACGGCGTCCAGACGATCACGATCAAGCTGGCCAGCCAGGCGACGTTCGTCCCGCGGGGGTCGCGGCTGACGCTTATCCTCGGGTCGTCCTCGCTCGCCCAGTCATCGTCGAACCTGCTCTACCTCGATCTGCCGATGGCGCCGAGCGCGCGCGTTCGGGTCGGAAACGCCGTGCTCACACTTCCCGGTTTGCGCAGCCCGGTTACGAAGTGATCTCGCGCGTCGCGCTCGCTGGGCTCGCCGCACTCGTGGTCACCGCCGGCGCCGGTGCTCGCCCAGCGCAGGATCCCGGAGTCACGCCTGCGACGATCCTTCTCGGCGGGACCGTTCCGCTCACCGGCGAGGCGGCCGCGTTCGGGTCAGTAGGTCCCGGGGCCAAGGCGTACTTCGACTACGTGAACGAGACGACCCGTGTACACGGACGCAGGATCTCGTATACGTACTACGACGACGCGTACAACCCCGCGTTGACTGTGCAGCTCACCCGCAAGCTCGTCGAAGAGGACAAGGTGTTCGCCGTCTTCAACACGGTCGGCACCTCGAACAGCCTGGCGATTCGCGAGTATCTGAACGTCCGTAAGGTGCCTCAGCTCTTCGCCGCGGACGGCTCGCAGGCCATCGGGAACGGGGCAGCTCGCTATCCGTGGACGATGGGTTTCCTGATGAGCTACCGGGGCGAAGGCGCCGTCTACGGCAGGAGCATCGCGCAGACCCGGCCGCGGGCACGAGTCGCTGTCCTGTACGAGAACACGGAGCTCGGCCGCGACATGCTCGCCGGGCTGACACGTGCGATCGCCGGCAAGGGCCCGAAGATCGTCGCGAAGGAGTCGTACGAGTTCACGGGCTCCGACGTCACCGGCCAGATCGCGAAGCTGAAGACGTCGCGCGCCGACACGCTGATGATCTTCGCGACGCCGAAGTTCTTCATCCAGGCCGTCGTCTCGGCGCACAAGCTCGCCTGGAAGCCACGCCTCTACATCGCCTCGGTCTCGATCGAGCCCGGGATCATGGCCATCGCCCGGGTCAATGCCCCCGAGCTGACGAAGGGCGCGCTCTCGATCGCGTTCGTGAAGAACCCGAACGACCCGGTGTGGCGCAAGGACAAGACGGTCGCGCTCTACCGCAAGATCATGCGCCAGTACAACCCGTCGGGCCGCGTGACCGACGTCTACAACTGGTACGGCATGACCGTCGCGTGGACGATGGTCGAGACGATGCGCAAGGCCGGCCCGAACCTCACCCGAGCGGGTCTGCTCCGCGCTGCGCAGACACTGAACTTGACGCGCAACCCGTTCCTGCTCCCCGGAATCCGGCTGCAGACGTCGCGCACCGACTACCGTCCCCTGGAGCACGTCTACCTGTACCGCTACGACAACAAGGAGTGGGTGAAGGCGAGCAAGCTTCTTGCTGCCCAGGGCTAGACACGAAGGTTTTCAACTCGCGTCGACAAGGCACGCCTCACGCACAGACACCAACCGCTTGCAACAGAGGAGAACCAGTGAAACGACGCATCTGGACGGTCGTGGCCGCACTCGCGTCCGTCGCCGCGCTCGTCGCCGTTCCGTCGGCGTACGCGGCTTACACGACGGCAAAGCTCGAGGTAGTGCAGGCTGGGACGGCGATCACGCTCAAGGCCACGCTGAGCCCCGACGACGATCCGACAGCGAGCGTGCGCTTCTTCGCGCCGGCAGGCACGCAGCTCACGACGACCCAGGCGCCGGGAACCGTGCTCGGCGGGGCGCGGGCGATCGTCAAGGCGCTCGATCTGGCCGGAGCGGACCTTCCGCTCGAAGGCAACCTCATCGTCGCCGCGCCGGGACAGATCGCCCCTGCCACGCAGGCCGCGTGCCTGGGCTCGACGACTCCGGTGGCGAGCTGGGTGATGGTGTTGAGCGCAGCCGGACAGACACTGCCCGTACCGGCTTATCTCGTCGCCACCACCGGGGCGCAAGCTGCACTCGGCCCGGCATACATTCAGATCTGCTTGCCACCGCCGGATCTTCCGATCGGTACCCCGGGGCGAGCGACATTCGGCGCGAAGGTGTACACCGCCCAGGTCACGGTGAATGGCGTCTTCAGCGGCGGCGCCGGCGCGTGGATCGCATTCTGGACGCCCTACCGGCCGGGCCTCGGCCAGGTCAACGTCGCCGGAACCATCGCGTCGCCTGCCGTCGTCGCACCCGGAGCGGTCACGGTGGCCGCGAGGAAGTCCGGGAAGAAGGGTGTCGGCGCGGTCGTCACCGGCCGCGTCACCCAGGGAGGCCAGGCGCGTGCCGGAGCCACCGTCGCGATCTTCGGTGGCTTGAAGGCGAACCGGCTGAAGCGCCTCGGGAGCGTGCCTGCCTCGGCGAGCGGAGCGTTCACGTTCCGCGCGAAGACAGGGGTGTTCTTCCGCGCGAACGTCACCGCGGCGGCCGGCGCCGCGCCGGCGGTGTGCGCGGCCATCAGCGCTGCGATCGCGCCAGTGCCGTGCGTGAACCCGACGACGAACGGGTTCACGGCGCAGACCCGGGTCATCCGTAAGAGGTAACCATCGTCTGTAGGGGCCGGGCACGCCCGGCCCCTACGTTCCAAGGCATGGCTGCAACCATCCGCCTCGGCACGTGCAGCTTCGCGGACGAGGGCCTGCTGAAGCACTGGTACCCGCGAGGCGTCTCTTCGCCGAAAGCGCGGCTCGCCTACTACGGGGAGCGCTTCGACACGGTCGAGGTGGACTCGCCCTACTACCACCTGCCCGATCCGGCCGTGACCGGCCGCTGGGCGCAGCGGACACCGCCCGAGTTCGTCTTCCACGTGAAGGCGCGTGCGACGATGACAGGCCACGAGCCCACGGCCGATCTCGGGCAGGCGTTCGCAGAGTTCCGAGCCTCGCTCGAACCGCTCGAGCTCTCCGGGAAGCTCAGAGGCATCCTCCTCCAGTACCACCCGCGCTTCGTCAAGTCGGACGAAGCCAAGAGGGAGCTGTCGCGGGTTCGGGCTTTTCTCGACCCACTCGTCCCGCTCGTCGAGTTTCGCCACCGCTCATGGCTGGACGAGGACGAGCGAGCCGACACGTTCGCGCTCCTCGAGCGCCATGGACTTGCGTACGTCTCCGTCGATGCCCCGCCGACCCGCGCATCGAACGTCCTTCCACCCGTGGCAGCTGCAACGCACCGGGTCGCGTACATCCGCTTCCACGGCCGCAACGTCAACACGTGGAACATCAGGGCGGAGAAGTCGTCCGAGCGCTTCAACTGGATGTACTCGCTCGAGGAGCTGGCCGAATGGGTCGAGAAGCTCGGCCGCCTGGCCGAGGAAGCTGACGAGGTCTACGTGCTG
>JALZOK010000066.1 GCA_030857225.1 Actinomycetota bacterium | reverse complement strand
GCGCCAAGTAGAGCCGTACACGATCGAACGAGAGCTGCCGGTGTGGCGGGTGCACACGTGGGACCGGACTGTCGACGCCGCGCGCACGTTTCGACTCGATCGGATGCGCTCCGCGCGGCTCACGGACGAGCGCTTCGAGCCTCGCGAGGGATTCGATCCGTCGTACCTCACGAATCCCCGTGTTGCCCGGCTCCACCACTCTCCGGCCATCGCTCGCTGGAAGCTCGAACGCGGCGCACGAGCCCTGACCGACGGATCGGCCATAGCGGACGTTCCGTACAAGACCGAGGAGTGGCTCCTGTCGGAAGTGCTAGCCGACCGAGGCGAGACGATCGTGCTCGAGCCTCAGAAGCTGAGGGACGCAGTGGCGAAGCGCGCCCGTCGCCTCCAGCGCGACTCGAGCCGGGTTCCGACGCGCAGCTGAGTCACCACGCCCCGGATGACGGCGACGATTACAGCGTCAGCTCTAGCACTCAGGACGCCGGAAGCGCGATGGTGAACGTCGCGCCCTTCCCAGCGACGGACTCCACGATCAGCTTTCCCCCGTGCGCCTCGACGACCGCGCGCGCGACGGCAAGCCCCAGCCCCGATCCTGAACGCTCGCTGCTCAATCGCACGCCAGGCTCGAAGATCCTCTGTTGCTCGTCAAGCGGAACTCCGGGGCCTTGGTCGACGACCGAGAGCAGCACCTCTGCGCCGGCCCTCCGCGCGTGTACGGCGACCACCACGGCGGATTCGGCGTGCACGAGCGCATTCGAGACGAGATTGTCCAACGCCTGTCGTAGCCGGAGTGGATCGACGTGGAGCGTAGGCAGGCCATCGTCGACCTGTACCCGCACGTTTCCACCGCCGAGCACCGCCGCCGCAGCCGCCTCTTCGACGAGGCGGCGGATATCGACTTTCTCCCGTCGCACGGACGCGAGCGCAGCGTCCGTCACCAGCCGCTCGATTCCGCGACACGCGGCAACGGCGAGCTCGATGAGCGGGCGACGCGCGGGAGTCTCGAGTCGTTCGTTCACGCACACTTCTGCGATGGCCGCAAGCGCGGCGACCGGGCTCCGGACCTCGTGAACAAGAATCGCCAGCCGTTCGGGGTCTGCATGAGTCATAGGGATCGCTCGTCGAGCCGCATGAGCGCCCACTCCGCTGCCTCGCGAAGCACCGGATCGTCGCTTCCCGCGTACCGTTCGATGGTAGGCACAAGCTCGCGACCTCCCACGTTGCCAGCGGCATGAAGCGCGTTTCTCCATAACCAACGGGGATCGTTGCGCGGGACGAAGAGTCGATCGAAGTCGGCTACGAGCTCGTCTCCGTCTCGCTCGAGCCAGTCCTCGAGCGAGACCGTGGGCATCGATCCGTCCCCGGCTGCCGAGTGCTCACGCCGCTTCTCGACTCCGCGGTTCCATGGACAGACGTCCTGACAGATGTCGCAGCCGTAAACGCTGTCCCCAAGATCGGCTCTGTACGGCTCTGGAACAGCCGACGGTGCCTGCGTCCAGTAGGAAAGACACTTCGTCGAATCGAGCACGCCTGGCTCATCGAGAGCGCCGGTCGGACACGCGTCGATGCAGAGCCGGCAGGAACCGCAGTCGAGCTCGAGCGGGGCGGTCGGCTCGATGTCCACCTCAGTCACGAGCGTTCCGAGAACCACCCACGACCCGAACCGCCGGGTGATCGCCATCGTGTTCTTGCCGTAGAAAGCAACGCCGGCGCGAACGGCAGCTTCGCGATCGACGTGGTCGTTGGAGTCGACAAGAACACGGTACGCGCCGCCAAGCCGCCTGCCGAGCTCGTCAAGGCTGTCGCGCAGCTCCGCGTACGTGTCGCGCCATGTGTAGCGAGGCAATCGTCCCTCGTCGGCGCCAGGCTCGGGCCCGGGCTCGTAATAGCAGAGCGCTGCGGAGACGACACTACGCGCGCCCTCCACGAGCGCTTCCGGATGACACGAAATCTCTGGCCGCGCCATCGTGAAGCGCATGTCCGCGAAGAGCCCACGTTCCTTGCGCTCGCGGATGTGCTGCTCGGTGTCCTCGTACGGCGCGACCGCGGCTGCACCGAGGACGTCCAACCCGAGGTCCGCGGCCAGCCGAGTCAGCTCTGCGGCAGTCATGAGAGGATTCTGCCTCGTGAAGGCCGTTCGCATCCACGAGGACGGAGGGCCCGAGGTTCTCCGCTACGAGGACGTTCCCGATCCCGAGCCCCAAGCGGGTGAGGTCCTGGTGGAACTTCGTGCAGCCGGGGTGAACCACCTCGACATCTGGATTCGAAAAGGCCTCCCCTCCGTCCCCAAGCCGCGCATCCTGGGCGCCGACGGGGCAGGAGTCGTTGCAGCGCTCGGCGACGGCGTCGAGGGCTTCGCGGTCGGCGATCGCGTCGTCGTGAACCCGGGCATCGTTCACGACGGCCGCATCACCGTCATCGGCGAGCACACCGACGGAACCTGCTGCGAGCTGAAGGCGATTCCCGCCGCGCAGCTCTACCCACTCGCCGAACAGCTCTCGTTCGAGGAGGGCGCCGCGTTTCCCCTCGTATTCGAGACCGCCTACCGGATGCTCGTGACCAAGGCCGGACTGCGCGAGGGTGAGTGGGTGTTGATCTGGGGCATCGGCGGAGGCGTGGCGCTGGCGGCGTTCGAGCTCTGCCGCGCGCTCGGCGCGCGCGCAATCGTCACGTCGTCGAGTAATGACAAGCTCGAGCGGGCGCGCGGCCTGGGCGCGGACGTCGCCGTCAACCACTCGGAAGACGACGTCGTCGCAGCCGTGAAGGAGGCGACGGGGGGTGCGGGCGCAGCTGTGGTCGTCGAAACGGTCGGCGAGGCGACGTGGGAACGCTCACTCGCCGGTGCAGCGAGCGAAGGCCGCGTCGTCGTCTGTGGAGCAACCTCGGGCCACAGCCCTCCTGCACGCCTCTACCGACTGTGGTGGAAGCAGCTGGTCGTCTACGGATCGACGATGGGGACACCGGCCGACTTCGAGGGCGCCTACGAGCTCATCCGCGAAGGGCGGGCGCGGATTCACGTCGACAGCGTGTTCCCGCTCGCTGACGCCGCGAAGGCCCACGAGCGCCTCGAGTCAGGCGCGCAGTTCGGGAAAGTCGTGCTGAAAATCCCAGGGTAGAAGCGCTGATGCGAACCAGCAGCCCCTGCGGCCGCGAAGCGGACGCCTTCAGGGATTTTCGCGCGATCGGAATTCACGCTAGTGGATTCCGATCTTGCGCCAGCTAATCAGCCGAAGCCGAGAATGAACTTCGCGTCGTCCGACATGCGATCGGGTGTCCACGGGGGGTCGAACGTGAGCTCCACCGCGGCTTCCTCGACACCGGGCACGGAGCGGGCTACATCGAGGATGCTGTCCGCGATCATGGCTCCTGCCGGACACCCCATCGAGGTGAGGCTGTACAGAACCTTGACCTTCCCTGCGTCGACTTCGACGTCGTACATCAAGCCGAGCTCGACGATGTCCATGCCGAGCTCCGGATCCTCGACCTGGTGCAGCGCTTCGACCACGTCTTCGCGTGTAACCACGAGGCCAGTGTAACCAGGAGCGGGACGGACGATGCTGCCTTGTCCTCGCGTTACACGGCGCCGACGAGCTGGTCTGCGCGCCGCAGCACGAGATCCATGACGTCCCCGATCGCCTTGTCGAGCGAGTCGTTGACGATGACGGGGACGTCGTAGCGCCGCGCCCTTTCGACGAGGTAGTCCTGAATCTGCCGGATCTGCGGCAGCGCGTCGAGGTACTTCTCGAGCGGACGCAACCCTTCGGTCGCGTAGTCGCGCACCCAGAAGTGGCCACGGTGCAGGTTCTCGTCCTCGATCGCGACCACACATTGGACGACGAACGCGCCGGGAAACTCGGTCGCGATCATCCCGGGCACGAGATGGACACCTTCGAGAACGAGCGACCAATGCTCCGTCGCCGCACGCTCGAGCGCCGCCTGGACGCCGACCACGACGTTCCTCGTCTGATCGAGGAAACCGAGGATCGCGGCATCGCCGGACTCGTCCTCGTCCGCACGCGTCAACGCCAGGCGCGCCTCGAAGCTCGAGTAGTGAACCGACGGCATGAACTCCTCGGAGAAGAACGCGCGCATCGTCTGACGGATGAAGTCCGTCGACGTGACACGCGTGATCCCGAGCCTGTGCGCCGCCTCCGTGGCGATCGTCGACTTCCCCGTACCCGTTGCACCCCCGACGAGCAGGAGCAGAGGCTGCTCGAGCTGCTGGAGCGCGCTCAACCGCTTGAGACGACCGACGGTGATCGCGGCGTGCTCGTTACCGATGACATCGGCGGCGAGCTCGCCGAGCCGATCGAGGTCGAGGGTCGTGACCCCGCGCTCTGCGAGGTCGCGATCCGCTCGATGCGCGATGAGATAGGAGCGCTCCGGGTCGAGTCCCGTGACCACCAGCGCACGGGCCATGAGCCCCTTCGAGAACGGGATCTCGTCGCCCAGCGGCAGCGGTGTCACGTGACGGCGCTCGCTCATAGCCGTATTCGTGACATTTCCAGCACTATCTCGTCAAGGTCCGGATGTCCCGGAAGTGGAACGACGTCGTTTGCCGCGAGCACGACCTCCGCGCCGCGCGTGAGACCGAACTCGGCTACGACATCGACCGCTGCGCCCTTCAACTCGACCAGGAACACGTCTGCAGCGACCTCTTCGAGCTCCGCCTGGAGTGCGGCGCGATCCGCGAGATTGCCGGAGACATGGACGACATCGGCGCCGTGCTCGGTCTCGAGGTGCTCCGCTATCACACCGTGCGCTGCGGGCAACGCGGTACAGAAGTACGCCACCCTCCGTCCTCGTACGCTCGTCATCGGCCGCGGCCGGAGCACGGTCGGCACGACGTCGATCTCGGACGGAACGACTGTCCGTACGGCGTCGTACGTCCGCTCCCACTCCGATCCGGCTTCAGCCATGGTCATGACGACGAGGTCGGCGAGGAGAAGGCGAAAGGCGTTCAAGTACCCGGCCGCGACGGCAGGGCTCTGGTGCCCACCGACGACTGCAATCGTTCTGTCCGTGGCGATCGGGGGCAGCGCTGCGCCGCTGCCGTCGAAGACGACGAGATCGGGGTCGAGCCCGACTGCCACGCGCGCGCCCTCGAGGACGTTCGACGTGAAGACCGCGCCGGCGAGTCCACCGCCGCAGCGTCTGCAACCCACCGTCTCGACGCCCGCCAAAGCAGCCGTCTCGAGATGGTCGGACGCCGCATGGCGTCCCGTTCGGGAGAGCGCGACGAGCGCCTCGACCGTGGGCGGCACGGTGATCGTCTCGGGCTCGGAGGGTCCCCCTCTCCCCATGGCGACGACGACCACTCGGCTTTCGGCCGCGAGCCGTCTCGCCACGTGCCCCGTGACCGCGGTCTTTCCGACGCGCTTGCCCGTGCCGACGACGGCGATCGACGGAAGCTCGAACGGCGCGAACGTCGGCGGGTCGAACCGGAAGTCCGCGCCGACGTAGGGAACTCGATGGATCAGGACGCGACTAGCGAGCGCGAAGCGCTCGACGGGCCCGAGCACCGGCTCGTCCGAGAGGTCGACGACGATCTCGGGCCGATAGCGCTCGAAGGCGGACTCGACGTCCTCGGCGAGAGGCACGCCGTAGCTCTCCCCACCGCGAAGTTTCTCGACGCCTCCGACGAGAACCGCAGCCACGAAGTCGTAGGGAAGCTCGGCGAGCGCCTCGCGGACGACGGGCGAATAGTGCTCGCCGTCGACAATCGCTAGAGCTCTCACGTCTTGGCGGTGATCTCGTCCTCGATCGCGCCCGTGAACTTCGCATATTCGAGTGTGTCGAGCGAGAACGAGACGAGCTTGACCTCATCATGGAAGGGATGCCGGCGCCAGATGTCGACCTTGCGGTTGGCTACCTCGATGACGTTGTAACAGGGCCTCGTATTCCCGCGCAGCCGCAGCGACGAGACGGTGCCGGCATTCACGACGAAGAGATCCTCGAGCCGCCACACGTAGGGCACGTGCTTGTGCCCGGAGAGCACGAGGCGCACTCCCGACCGCTGTAGGCACTCGATCGCATCGCCCGCGTCGTAGACGACGTTCCGTTCCCTCCCGGTGCCGGGCACGGGTAGCAGGTGATGGTGGAGGACGAAGATCTTGAGATCGGAGGCCTCCTGCGAGAACTGCTCCTCGATCCAGAGATAGCGGCCCCTCCCGATCTGCCCGTGGTCGAGGTCCGGCTCGCTCGAGTCGACCGCGACGATGGCCACGCCGTTCTTGCGGAGCACCGAATTACGCTCGCCGAACATCTCCTCGAAGTGCACGTAGCCCACGTTGCGGGAGTCGTGGTTTCCAGGCACGACGACGATCGACTGGCAGTCGAGGCGATCCATGTACTCGCGAGCGGTCAGGTACTCGTGCCGGAATCCGAATGTGGTGAGATCTCCGGAGCACACGACGACGTCAGGCTTGAGCTCGTTGATCTCGCCGATCGCGCGTTCCAGCAGGCTGACCTCGAAGTACGGGCCACCGCAGTGGAGATCGGAGATCTGGGCGATTCGAAAGACGCCAGCGGAGCTCGACATGGCCACAGTCTACGAGGGGAGCGGCGTCCGAGGTGGTTGGTACCGTGGCGAAGGTGCCGGTTGAAAGTCCTGTTTTCCAGGCATATTGTGGTTCTCAGCCTCCGCGCTTCGCAAATCGTAGCGAGCTCGAATGCGCCAAGATCCTCGATTACTACGGCATCCGCTGGGACTATGAGCCGCACTCGTTCGTCCTCGAACGCGACGACGCGGGCCGCGTCGTAAGTGCCTTCAGGCCAGACTTCTACCTTCCGGAGCAAGACCTCTTCATCGAAGTCACCGTGATGAAGCAGTCCCTCGTGACACGCAAGAACCGGAAGCTCCGCGAGCTCCGGCGGCTCTATCCCGAGGTGCGGGTCAAGCTGTTCTACCGGCGCGACATCGAGCGGCTGGCGCAGCGCTATCGGTTGCGCCTCGCCTCCTAGTGGTCCGGTGCTGATGAACATCGCATCCGAGCACGGCGAAGTCGGCGCCGTCTACCTGACACGCGAGCAGATCGCTGTGCGCGTCGCAAAGCTCGGAAAGGAGATCGCCCGGGATTACGATGGGCTCAATCCGGTTCTGATCGCGCCCCTCAAGTCGAGTGTCGTCTTCCTGGCCGACCTCACACGCGCGCTTCCGATTCCACACACGCTCGACCTCGTGGAGCTGGCCGCCTATACCGGCGCCGACGACGGTGGCGTGCGCCTTCTCAAGGATGTGGACTCGCCCCTCGAGGATCGCCACGTCCTCATCGTCGAAGACGTGGTCGACACGGGGCTGACACTGCATTTCCTCTGCAGAACGCTCGCGCTTCGCAGCCTCGCAAGCCTTGCCGCGGTGACACTCCTCGATCGCCCGTACCGGCGCCTCGTCGACAAAGTCCCACTTCGCTACATCGGCTTCACCGTCCCGGACGAGCTCTTCGCCGGCTACGGCCTCGGCCTGGACGAGCGCTGGCGCGCGTATCCGGACCTGCACAGCGTCGTCCCGCCCGAGATCTCGGCCGCGAGAGCCGAGGCTGCCGCCTAGAGATAGAAGAGCGGATCGACGGCGGCGCCGTTCGCGCGCACCTCGAAGTGGACATGGGGGCCTGAGGAGTTCCCGGTCGAGCCGACGAGCGAGATCGTCTCGCCCTGCGAGACACGCTGTCCGACGCCGACGAGCAGCGACGAATTGTGCGCGTACGCCGTTGCGAGCCCGTTTCCGTGGTCGACCACCACCAGAAGTCCGTACCCGCCCAGCCACCCCGAGTGGATGACCGTCCCCGCGGCGGCTGCCCAAACCGAAGCTCCCATTGGGGCGGCGATGTCGATTCCCTCGTGCATCCGTCCCCAGCGCCACCCGAAGACGCTGACGACGGGCCCGTTCACCGGCCAGATGAAGCCTGAGGCCGACGGCGCGCCGGTTCCGGTCGAAGCGGCGTTCGCCTGGGCATTCCGGATGGCGTCGGCCAGGGACGCGCTCTGCGCCGCGAGCGCGACGACCTCTTGCAGATACTCCTCCCGCGTCTCCCGTGTGCTCGCCAGAGCGCTCTTCTTGAGCCGGCGGGCCGCCGCCAGGGTGTCGCGATTCGACGCCAACTCGTTGCGGACGGTGCGGGCCTCCTCGGTGCGGGCGGCGATCACCGAGACCGTGGCCGCCGTGAGGCGCTGCGTACGCTCCGTCGCGCGGCGTTTTTCTGCCGCCAGGCGTTTGGCGGTCTCCACCTGGCGCGCGATTCGCCGATCCTGACTCCCGATCCGGTTCACGAACTCATAGCTGTCGATCAGATCCCCGAACGTCGTCGCCGAGACGAGCACCGAGAGCGTGTTCGGCTCCTCCTCGATGTAGATCGCCCGGACTCGTGCCTCCAGGATCTCGACCGCGCGGCGGTACTCCTCCTGGAGTCGCCGCAGGCGACGGGTCTGCTCGTCGAGCAGCGCAGTCAGGCGCTCGAGACGGTTTTGCTCGGTCGCAAGCTCGGACTCGAGAAGCTCGAGGCTTCCCTCGGCGCTCTCCACGGCTGACTGTGCCCCCCGCAGCTCGGTCACGACCTCCCCGAGCTGCGACGTGAGAACGCCTTCGTTCTCCTTCGCCGCCGCGATCTCTGCTTGCAGCTCGGCGATGCGTTGATCGACCTGCGCCTTCTCCGTTCCTGGATCCTGGCCGGCCGCAGAGGCGACAAAGACGAGCGCAAGCCCGACAACGACTCCAAGACGCCGTCGCATGATCACGAGGTTCGCTCACCGGTCGGACGTCCCTTCTCCGGCCGTGTAGCAAGCGTGGCCCCGTCGCGTTCGAGATCCTGCAAGGAGGTCGCCGCCTCGCGGCGGAGAGGGCCGATCAGTGTCCTGTAGTCCTCGTCGGAGATCGTTCCCGTCCTATGGTCGAATTCGAGCTCCTTGAGAGCGGCGAGCGCCCGGTCGCGCGCCTCCAAGAGCTCCAAACGGCGCCGTTCACGGTCGTCGAGCGCATCAAGGCTATCGGACTCCGGTTCCGGCTCCCTCAGAAACGGCAGCGCGACCGCGACGACGCAGGCGACGGCGAGGAGAGCGGCGAAGAGCAACGCGAGCGTCAATGCGTCGCAGGGATACCGATCTCGCGTGCCCGCCCGGCGAGACGCCGCTGCTCACGCGCGTCCGGCCAGAGGGTGACGAGCGATCCCAGCAGAAAGACGAGACCGGCGATCCAGATGAGGTTCACCAGTGGCTTGACGAAGACTCGGAAGTACACGGTGCCGTCCGGGTCGATCTGCTCGGCGATGACGAAGAGGTCTTCTCCCGTGAGTGGGTCACTCCGGATCCCGACTTCGTTCGAGACCTGTGCTTCGATCGTGTACGCGTTCTTCCCCGCGTCGAGCGTCCCGAGGTCTCGGTCTCCGCGGCTGACGGCGAGCCGGGCGCGAATTTCCGTCGCGTTCGCCGCAAGGCGTTCGTCCAGCGAGCGGTAGACGAGCGTATAGCCGCCGACTTTCATCGACTCGCCGCGCTCCAGCTTGGCCTCGGCGACGGTGTCGAACGCGCTCGAGCCCGCGACCCCGATCGCCAGGAGGACGATCGCGGCATGGACGACGTAGCCGCCGTAGCGCCGGCGGTTGCGAGCGATCAGCGAGGAGAACGCGCCCGGCCACGACGTTGCTCCGAGCGCCTTGCGCGCCCTGGTTCCGCGCGCGAACTCGAGCGCGATCGTCGCGGCGACGAACGACGAGAATGTGTAGGCGATCAGTCCCGGAACGGAGGTTCCGGCCCCGAGAACGAGCAGGATCGCTCCGGTTGCAAACGCGACACCCGTCGGCCAGCGGAAGGTGGTCAAGAGGCTCCGCAGCGACGCCTTGCGCCATGCGATAAGCGGACCGATCCCCATCAACAGGAGAAGCGGCAGTCCGAAGATGCGCAAGAAGAAGTCGTAGTACTCGCGCCCGAGCACGACCGCCTCGCCGCGCACCGCCTCGGACAGCAACGGATAGACGACGCCCCAGAAGATCGTCAGGCAGAGGGCGAGCAGGAGCAGGTTGTTGTAGAGGAAGGCGGCCTCGCGCGAGATCGGAGACTCGAGCTTCGTCGGCGATCGCAGCCGCGGCAGACGCCAGAACACGAGCGCGAGCGAAACGGTCACGACTACCCCGATGAATCCGAGAAACCAGGGCCCGATCGAGCTCTGCGTGAACGAGTGGATCGAGTTGAGGATTCCCGAACGGGTCAAAAACGTCCCGAACAGCGCGAGCGAGAACGCGAGGAGGACGAGGAGGACGTTCCAGACGCGCAGCATCCCGCGTTTCTCCTGAATCATCACGGAGTGCAGGAACGCGGTCGCGACGAGCCAGGGCATCAGGGCCGCGTTCTCGACAGGATCCCACGCGAAGTAGCCGCCCCAGCCGACCTCCTCGTAGGCCCACTTCGACCCCACGAGCTGACCGATCCCGAGTGCAGCCCACGCGACGAGAGTCCATCTGCGTGTGGCGACGAGCCAGCGCTCGTCGGTCTGGCCCGACAGGAGCGCTCCCATGGCGAAGGCGAACGGAACGGTGAGGCCGACGTAGCCCAGATAGAGAAGGACAGGGTGCGCGAGCATGTACGGGTTCTGCAAGCTCGGGGTCATTCCGGCGCCGTCCGCAGGCGCCGCCTGCGTCGTGAACGGACTTGCCACGGCGACGAGCACGAACGCGAAGAAGACCGAGACTGCCGCGAAGACCGGCACGACCCAGACGATCAGATCCCGTGCCCAGCGTCGGTTCAGCCCTACTGAGGCGGCGGCGAAGCCCGTGAGGACGAGCAGCCAGAGCAGGAGCGAACCTTCCTGTCCACCCCAGAAGGCCGAGATCGTGTAGGCGGTCGGAAGCGCCTCGCTCGTCGTCCTCGCGACGTAGGTGAACGAGAAGTCGTTACGGAGAAGCGCCGAGACGAGGACCCCCGAGGCGACGAGCGTCGACACGAAAGCGGCGACGAGGGCGTTCTGCGCCGAGATCGCCAGCCGGCGTCGGCCTAGTCTCGCCGCCGCCGCCCCAGCTATGAGCGCGTAGAGGGACAGCCCGAGGCTGACGACGAGGGCGGCGCGACCGAGCTCGGCCATCTGTTGTTACGCCGAGTCGCCGGTCTGCTTGGGCGCGTACTTCGACGGGCACTTCGTGATCATCGAGCCCGGCTCGGCGACGAACGTGCCGCCCCGCAGGCGCCCGTCGACCACGATCTGTCGTCCCACCTTGAAGAGGTCGGGCACCGATCCTGCATAGAGGACCGGAATCGAGGTCTGGGATGACTTCCCGATGTCGCGCAGGGCGAAGCGCAGCCCGCCTGCGTGGGCGTCGCCGGTCACCGGACCGACCACGAGACCCGCGAGCTGCACTTCTCCGGATCGGCCCGCTAGCTCGCTGGGAGCGAGCGAGGGGTTTCCGCCTCCGGCAATCGACGTGTAGAGCAGGAAGACGGCGAGGACCGCGGCAACCGCGAGCGCGATCACCAGCCGCGCAGGATTGGCCTTGCGTGCCACGGTGGAAGTCTAGCCCTGAAAGTCGGGAAAACCGGTGAACAACCGCTTACGCTGCGTCGCGCTCGGGCCAGGCGGACGTGGTGGCGCGTCGCTCCGGGAGGCGGTAGCCGTGCTCCATGCAGAGCTCGCCGAGGGACTCCTCGGTCAGCGCGTCGCAGTAGCCCTTGCCGTACGCCGCGCGGATGAACGCGGCGACGACTTCGAGATTCCATTCGGACACGTCGACGGCCTCACGCCAGAGATCGGAGATGCGGAGATCGATGTCGAGCTCGAGAAGGTCGATGCGGGAGGGCTCTCTGGACACATTCCGAGCGTACGCAGGCAGTCGGACGGACTATTGGCGCAAGTCTGAAATCCGCTCGCGCGGATTTCAGACGCGCGAAGATCCCTGAAGGCGTCCGCTTCGCGGCCGCGGCGCTCCCCTCACAAACATGCCTACACCTCCTCGCCCCGTACAGAGAAGGGAAGCGTCCAGTCCTCGCGGGACTTGCCGTCGATGGTGAGTCGCCACTCGTACCGTCCCGGCTCGAGCGGCAGGGGCGTCGAGTTCACGGCGACCGGGAAGTCGAGCGGCGTTCCGGGCTTGAGCCCGGGAGGACGCCCGACCTCGAACTCTCCCCCGAAGGCCACCGACTGCTCCTCTTCGTCGTCCTCCGTGTCGAGCACCACCTCCGCGCCGTCGGAGTCGACGAGCTCCACCGAGAACGCGTGCATCGTGTTCGCCTGATCCCACGGAACCTGGATCAGGAGGCCGATTCCGAAAGACGCCGGCTCGGGACCGGTTTGCGACCAGCCACCGCCGACGATCGTAAGCTTGCCGTCCGACACGACCGCGTAGTCGGCGAGGAGCATCGTGGCCTTCACGACGAGAGCCAATCACATCGGCTATTAGCATGAAGTCATGTCCTCGAGGATCCGCGTCGGGCCTGCCCGCTTTCCCTCGCGGGAGTCACCCGATCAGGCGCTCGACATCCTTCTCGAACGCGGGTACACGGCGTGCGAGATCGACTTCGAGAGCGGGTTCTGGATGGACTACCCGTTCGCGGAGCGTCTCGGGGAGCTCGCACGAGAGCACGACCTCGCGCTGTCCGTGCACGCGCCGCTCTTCGGGTTCATGGGTCACCTGGAGGCGAGCGGGCGCAAGTTCACGTCTGCGATCGGGGCGCTCGACCGAAGCGCCGGCATCGCCACGGCCTGCGGGGCGGAGCTCGTCGTCTTCCACCCAGGGTTCCTGCTCGGCCGGAGCCGGGAAGACGCACTCGACGCAGTCGTCGAGCAGCTTGCAACACTTCGCGAACGGCTCGAAGGCAAGGATCGCGCGGTCATGTTCGGCGTCGAGGTGATGGGACGCGTGCGCGATCTCGGATCGCTGGACGATATCGTCGAGATCTCGCGGCGGACGACCTGGGTGCGGCCCGTGCTCGACTTCGCACACATGCACGCGACCAGCGATGGCGGATTCATCGGCAGCGAGTCCTTCGCAAGCGCGCTCACGGCCGTCGATGCGATTCTGGTCGGAGATGCCCCCTTTCACATTCACTTCTCGGACGTTGCCTTCGCCAATCGGAACGAGACGAAGCACCTTCCCTACGGAGAGGGAACGTTGCGCGCAGATCCTCTCCGAGACGCTCTCGCGGACTTCGAGCGTCCGGCGACGGTGATCTCCGAGTCGCCGGACGAGCGGTCGAGTCAGGCGATTCGGGCGGTGCTCGAAGGTGCTGGCACGAGCTCGGCCAGACGCGCCTCATAGACGCTCGCGTCCCCGTTTCGGCCAGGTGTGCTCTGGAGCCGCACCATTCGCTCTAGCGGCTCGAGCTCGAAGACCTTGAAGTCACCTTCACGCGCGAGCGCGAGCGCTGAGTCGAGAAGCTTCTCAGCTTCCGGGCCGCGTCCCTGCGCTGACCGGACTGCGGCGAGCGCCGTGGCGGCCGCGACCCGAGCGCTCGTATCTCGAACGCCCGCGTTGGACTGAGCGTCGAGAGCGAGCCGCTCCGCCTCGTCGACCTTCCCGAGGTCGGCCAGCGTTTCGGCGAGGGCCGCCTGTTGGTCGGGGAGCACCCCGAGGTCGCCGCGGGTCTCCGTGATCCGTACCGCCTCCCGCATGAGCTTCTCGGCGCGCTTCAGGTCACCCTTCAGGCGAGCGATCCAACCCAGCTTCGCCAGGGCGGCGGCGACGGCGGGCTCGACACCGAGCTCCGCGGAGCTCGCGCGCACCTCCTCGAAAAGCGTCTCGGCCGCATTGAGCTCGCCCTTCAGGGTCAAGAACCACCCGTAGGAGAGCGTGGCGCCGACACGCGCGCGGACGCTCCCGCTCTCGCCAGCGAGCTCGAGCGCGCGTGTGAGCAGCAGCTCCGCCTCGTCGAGCTCGAGTCGCAGGATGTGTGTCTGTGCGAGCGCCTGCGCCGCGAGAGTCTGGAGATCCTTGCGCCCGGCGTCGAGCGCAACCGCATACGCACGCTCCATGTAGCGAACGGTGTCCTCCATCTCGCCGAGCCAGCCGGCACTCGTGGCCCGCACGGTGAGCGCGTCGAAATGGGCGACCGGGTCGTCCTTTCCTTCCAGCAGCGCGAGGGCCTCGTCGACGATCGACTTCGACTTCGTGCAGTCGCCGTGGCGCTTCAGCATGGCCTCACCGAGCGCCGTCAGCGCGAGCGCCTCGATCACCGGCTCGTCGCGCTCGCGCGCAAGCTCCCGCACCTTCGTCATCTCGACCTCCACGGCCCCCCAGTCCTGCAACCGCCAGGCAGCACGCGCAGCGACGTATCGCGCACCGAGCGTTGGTCGCAGCTCGATCGCGCGGAGTCCGAGCCTGCGAGCGGTGGGGTACGCCTCGCGCGCAATCGCGCGCTTGGCCGCCTTTACCAGCGCCATGCCGGTCTCTCGGGCGAGCTCCTCGGGTGGCGCGCCCTCGAGCTCGGTCAGGAACTCCACCGCCTGATCGAGGTGGTATGCGCGAATCTCCAGGAGCTCCTCTCCGGTCCGGTCGCCCAGCCATTCGGCGAACCGGGCGTGATACTGGGCACGGGAGAGTTTCGCGAGCCCGGAGTAGGCGACCTCGCGGATCAGGAGGTGCTTGAAGCGGTACGCGGGCTCGCCCGAGATGGACGAGCGCGGCTCTCGCAGCACGAACTCCCGTACCTGCAAGTCCTCGAGCAACGCTTCGATGTTCTCGACGTCAGGCGAGAGATGTTCGAGCGCGCCCTTCCAGAACACCCGGCCGACGACGGACGCGCGCTGCAGCAGCCTCTTGCCTGCCGGAGGCAGATGGTCGATGCGTGCGGCGATCAGCGCCTGCAGCGTGTCCGGGATGCGATCCGGCGCGTCGTTTCCGGCTCCGCTCTCGACAAGCATGCGAATCGTCTCCTCGACGAAGAGAGGGTTGCCCTCCGCGCGCTCGAGGACTTCCTTCGACGGCATCGCCAGCGGCTCGCCGGATGCTCCAGCGAGCTGGGAAAGAAGTCTCTCCACGAGGAGCGCGCTCTCTTCGTCCGACAGGGGCTCGAGCTCGATCGCGGTCGAACGCACCCTCCCTCCGCCCCATCCCGGCCGCTGCTCGAGGAGCTCGGGCCGAGCGAGGCAAATGACGAGGAGCGGTGCGCGCACCCAGTCTGCGAGGTGCTCGATCAGCTCGAGCAGGGGCTCCTCGGCCCAGTGAATGTCCTCGAAGAAGAGGACGAGTGGCTGCACGTCGGCGAGCGTCGCCACGAGCTCGCGGGCGGCCCAGGCGATCTCCTGCGAGCTTCGCTCGCCCTCGAGGGCCTCGAGCATGCCGGATGCCAGGCCGAGCACATCCGCGACGGCTTCTTCTTCGCAGCACTCGCGGAGCTTCGCGAACGCCTCCTCGAGCGGGTCGTCGTCGGAGATTCCCGCCGCAGCCTTGATCATCTCGGCGAGCGGCCAATACGTCACGCCCTCGCCGTACGGGAGGCAGCGTCCGGAGAGAACGCTCGCGCGCTCGAGCCCGTCCACGAACTCCCGCGCGAGGCGGCTCTTCCCCACTCCGGGCTCGCCGAAGATCGTGAACAGGTGGGCGCGCCGGTCGCGAACAGTTCGCGCAAAGGTGTTCTCCAGCAGCTCGAGCTCGGCTTCGCGCCCGACGAGCGGGGCGCGCGGGCCCTTCGACCGGGCCGGCCCGTCGACCGCGTCCACCAGCCGCCAGGCGCGGAGTCCCGCTCCCATCCCCTTCAACTCGAGCGGGCCCGCGTCCTCGACAACGAGACTCCCCCCGGCGAGGCGATATGCAGTCGGCCCGACGAGGATCTCCCCCGGACGCGCCGCCTGCTGAAGACGTGCCGCAAGGTTCACCGCCTCGCCCGTGGCAAACGTGGACTCGGAGTCCTCGACGACGAGCTCTCCCGCCTCGAGACCGATTCTCGCTTCCAGCCCGAGCTCGAGGACGGCGTGACGCATGGCTAGTGCCGCGCGGGCGGCTCGCTCCGCGTCGTCCTCGTGCGCCTGCGGAACTCCGAAAGCGGCGAGTACGGCGTCGCCCGCGAACTTCTCCACGATCCCTCCGTGCAGCGTGACGCAGTGCGAGATCTTGTCGAAGAACCGGTTCACGCGGCGGCGAACGACCTCGGGATCGGAGCCCGTCACCAGACTCGTGGAATCGACGAGATCGACGAACAGGACCGTGGCAAGCTTTCGCTCCATCTCCGAAGTGTAGAAACGAAGGGGGCGGCGGGAGTCATCCCGCAGACGCTTCGCCCTTCCGCATTAGCATCCGCCCCGTGCTCAATCCCGCGGTCTTCAAGGCGTACGACATTCGAGGGTTGTACGAAGCAGAGCTGGACGAGGATGGCGCGTACCGCGTCGGGCGCGCCTACGTCGAGCATTTCGAGCCTCGCGTCATCGCTGTCGGCCGAGACATGCGGCTGTCGTCGCCCACCATGGCGGCGGCGTTCATCGAGGGCGCCGCAGACGGTGGCGCCGACGTTCGCGACATCGGTCTGGTCGGGACCGAGATGGTCTACTTCGCCGTCGTCGAGCTGGGCCTGGACGGCGGAGCCTGCATCACCGCTTCGCACAACCCCAAGGAGTACACGGGGATGAAGATCGTGCGGCGGGGAGCGCTGCCGGTCGGCGGCGACTCCGGGCTGGCGGAGATCCGTGCTCGGGCGCTCGCCGAGCTCGGTCCCGTCGAGAAGCGAGGAGAGGTGCGACCGGAGGACATCTGGCCGGGCTTCGTGGAGAAGGTGCTCTCCTTCATAGACCTGGATTCGATTCGTCCGCTTCGAGTCGTCGTCGACGCGGCCAACGGCATGGCCGGAACGATGCTTCCGCCCGTGCTCGAACGGCTTCCGCAGCTCGAGGTCGTGCGCTGCTTCTTCGAGCCGGACGGGACGTTCCCGAACCACGAGCCGAATCCGCTGCTGCCCGAGAATCGCGAGTTCATCGTCGCGAGGACACGGCAGGAGAACGCGGGACTCGGGGTCGCGTTCGACGGCGACGCCGACCGCTGCTTCTTCGTCGACGACACCGGCGAGTTCGTTCCCGGTGATTTCATAACCGCATTGCTCGCCCAGAGCGTGCTCGAGCGAGAACCGGGCGCGAAGGTCATCTACGACGTTCGCGCGAGCAGAGCCGTACCCGAGACGATCGAGCAGGCTGGAGGCATCCCGCTCGTCAATCGCGTGGGCCACGCGTTCATCAAGCAACGCATGCGGAAGGAGTGCGCCGCTTTCGGTGGCGAGGTCTCGGCGCACTACTACTTCCGTGACTTCTCCCAGGCCGACTCCGGAGTCGTGCCCTTCCTGCTCATGGTGGAGTTGCTCTCGAGACGCGGCACGTTGCTGTCGGAGCTCCTAGCGCCTTTTCGAGAGCGTTTCTTCCTCACCGGCGAGATCAACACTCCCGTCGCGGATGTGCCCTTGAAGCTGCAAGAGCTGAAGGAGCGCTACTCGGCCGACGGCGGCCGCATCTCGCATCTCGACGGGCTCTCGGTCGACTTCGACGACTGGCATTTCAACGTGAGACCCTCGAACACCGAGCCCTTGCTGCGGCTCAACCTGGAAGCGCTCGGCCAGAGCCTGATGGAGGAGAAGCGCGACGAGGTGCTGGCGCTGATCCGTGCCTAGCATGGGCGATCGGGCCGAGCTCGGCCGCGTAACCGATCTCAGGCCGCCGTTCAAGTACTCGGCGCTCGCCCGCGTCTGGTTCTCGGACACGGACGCGCAGGGCATCGTCTACTACGGCCGGTACCTCCCCTACTTCGACCACGCGCGAACGGAGTACCACCGGCACCTCTCGAACGCACCGTTCTCGCAGGCGGGCGGCGACCTCGTCATGCGCGCGTTGCAGGTCGAGTACCACGCCCCCGCACGCTTCGACGACCTGATCGAGGCGTTCGTCCGTGTCTGCCGCATCGGGACCACGAGCATGACCTACGAATGTGCCGCCTATCGGCTCTCCGCTGACGAGCTGATGGTCACCGCCGAGCTGACGGTAGTCCTGGTGGACCTCGCCGAACGGAGACCGGTACCGATTCCCGACGCAATCCGCGAAGCGGTCGAGGCATTCGAAGGAGACGACCTCGCAACGTGATTCCTCGGACCCTCGCGGCGCTTGATCGGGTATTGGAAAGGGGGGCCGAGCCGGACGGCGTACTGCGCGCCGCGGTTTCCGCGCTGGTCGCGGAGCCCGAGATCGTCTGGGCCGGAATCGCGTTCCTCGAGCAAGGTGACCTCGTGCTCGGCCCGGTCGCCGGCGAGCCCGACGAGAAGCGACGACGATGTGTCCCGATCACAGTGCCTCGTTCGAGGGATTGCATCCCCCGAAAGCGTGACTAAAGAGAGGAGTGGGAGAGGGAAGGGGGCCGCGCGCTCGCTTCAAGGTGAGCGCGCGGCATTCCTCTCCCTACTGCGGGCCACCGAATGAGGGACGTCCCATTCGGGGTAGCAGGGTCGGTTAGGGGCCTGTCCAGAAAGTGGTCACGCTGGATGGGACGCGACACGTGCCGCGAGGCAAGGACGCAGGGAGCGCCAATATGCAGGCATATTGGCGCGACTGAGGACGCCGCATCGCGGTGCGTGGT
>JALZOK010000116.1 GCA_030857225.1 Actinomycetota bacterium | reverse complement strand
GCCCAGGAGGTAGCCGTGCCACAGCAGGATGCGCACAGGCGCATCCTGCTTCACCGGCCTACGTGAGATGGAAGTAGAGCGCGTAGAGCAGAGCGACGGCCGGGTTCGACGTGTGCACGTTGACGTCCGACGGGACGTCGAGCAGCGCTTCCGAGTAGTTGAAGACGATCTTCACGCCTGCGCCGATCAGTGCGTCTACCGCATCCTGAGCGCTGTCGGCCGGCACCGCGATCACCCCGATGATGATGTTGCGGTCGCCGCAGATCTCGGCGACATCCTCGATCGAGCTGACCTTGAGGTTTCCCACCCGCTGGCCCACCTTCTCCGGGTCGTTCTCGAAGATGGCGGTGATCGTGATGCCGTGCTCCGCGAAGATCGGGGAGCTCGCGATCGCGCTGCCGAGGCGGCCCGCGCCGACGAGGGCGATGTTGTGCTGCCCCTGCGTGCGCAGGATCCTTCTGATCTCGTCGAGCAGCGCATCCGTGCGATAGCCGACGCCCCGCTTGCCGAAGCTCCCGAACGCCGAGAGATCGCGGCGTATCTGCGTTGCGTTGATGTTCGTGTACTCCGAGATCTCCTGCGATGAGATGCGGTCCTTGCCCATTTTCCTCGCCTGGGTCAGGACCTGGAGGTACCTGCTCAGGCGGGCGGCGACTCCGACCGTCAGGCGCTCGGCCACGTACTCCCCCCGTTCACGGCTTGTAACAAAACGTCACGATTCTGCCAGCGGCGGTCCTATGCCCGCCGAGAGATCGCCGTCGATGTTCACGAGGTCGAGCTCGAAGCCGAGCTCGACCTGCGCGTCGCGCACGACCGCGACGGCGCGCTCGCAGAGGTGGCGCGACGTCAGCGCGTGTCGTGATCTGGCGGAACCGCGACGTTGGCCGCGTCAAGGATACGGACGAAGCACAACACCCAGGGGCGGCGGGGCTCAGGCCCGCGGAAGTGCAACACCGCCGCCGGGACGAGGGGCGTCGGGCGCGGCGCCCCGGTGCCCTTGCGCGTGAAGTCACGGTCACGGCGAGGCCGCGCTGGGAAAACTGACGCCGCCTCCTGACGCCGCGCAAGGAGCGCTTAGTGCCCGTAACCATGCGCTATTGCGGTACGCGTCTGACGCCGTAACGCCACTGACACCATGGCGTCAGTGAGAGGCCGCGTCGGTTCCTAGCCCGCCCGCTTAACGCACCAGAAGCGCACCAGCTCGAGACTGCCAAATCAACCGCAGAATGTGTGCATCTTCGGACCAGACGGTGATGCGGCGGCCTCCCGGAGACGAAACCCGAGCCGGAAGAGGACTCGAGTGCTGCGCGAAAACGGCTTGGGCAAAGCAAAAGCGCGAGAGCACTGACACGCTCTCGCGTGTCGGTGCGTGGGCAACGGTCTACCCAGTCAAATGACGGGGTTGCATGCGGGGGCACGGACGTCGCATTTCCTGTCGTGAACAGGGTTTCCGGTGATTGGAATGCGTCAATGACGCGAATGCGGGTACGGCATTGGGGTGGACGCGTACTTGTTCTATAGACGGCAGGCGCGTAGACGTTTCCGCCTGCAAATGCAGGGCTTCAAGCAGTCATGAGACGATGAGACGTAGAGACGGGCACCGTCTCATGGAACACGCGCGCGCCAAAATAAGACCGCAACCATCCCTTTTTCGGCTATGACGACGGGCTCGGCGTCTAATCCCTTATGTGAGGGGTTTGCCTGACGGTAGTAGTTGAGCGCTCAACACTTGAGCAGTACAGGCTTTCCGGGCGCGAACTGAGTACGAGAGGGTGGACATCACCGCCCGCAGGGAGCGGACGCGGAGGCGGCGGAGGCGATGCTCGCCGCTGGCCCCGGGATTAGCGCCTGACCTAAAACAAGCGCTGGCGGCTAGCTATGAACCGTCCAGAGACGCTTACGTTCGCCAGGCCGGGCGAACATCCTCGTTCGCATGCCGAGCGACAGCATGGTCACGCTCTCAGCGAGCGCTGCGAACCAGCTCGCGGACTGACCGCTCACGCGCGTGCGCCCTCGGCCGAGCCGGTGCGCAGCGATTCTGCCGCTGCGAGTATCTCGCGCTCGTAGAAGTCGAAGAACCCGTTCTGATCGGGCCCGATCTGATGCACGTACACGTGGTCGAACCCGGCGTCGACGAACTCTTGGATGGCCTCGAGGTGGCGGTCCGGGTCCGGCCCGCAGACGATCGTCTCGGCGATGTCCTCTTCCGCGACCATCTTCGACGTCGCCTCGAAGTGTCCGGGAAGGGGAAGCTCCTGGGTGAGCGGTCCGTGGAGGCCGGCGATCGGCCACCACTCGTGAGCGGTCCGGAGACCCTCGGGCTCGCTCTTCGCCCAGCACACCGTGAGCTGCCCGTACTTCGGGCCCTCTCCGCCGGCACCCGCGAACGCCTCGACGAGGTCCGCTTCCGGCGCAGTGCACACGAGACCGTCGCCGATGCGGCCGGCGAGCTCAGCCGCCTCCGGCCCCCCGGCGGCGACGACGACCTCGATCGGCTTCTCCGGAAGCGTGTAGATCCTCGCGTCCTCGACGCGGTAGTGCTTGCCCTCGAAGCTGCAGAGCTCGCCCTTCCAGAGCAAGCGCATGACCTCCACGGCCTCCTCGAGCATCTCGCGCCGCTCCTGCGCCGAGGGCCAGCGATCGCCCAGCACGTGCTCGTTCAGGTTCTCGCCGGTGCCGACGCCGAGGAAGAACCGGTCCGGCAGCATCGACGCGGCGGTGGCAGCAGCCTGGGCGACTATCGCGGGATGTATGCGGATCGTCGGGCACGTGACCCCGGTCCCGATCCTCAAGTCTTCGGTCGCGAGCGCGATGCCACCGAGGACGCTCCATACGAAAGGACTCTGGCCCTGCCGGTCGATCCAGGGATGGAAGTGGTCCGAGATCAACGCGTACGAGAATCCGGCGTTCTCCGCGCGCCGAGCATTGCGGACGAGATCGAGCGGTGAGTGCTCCTCGCTCGAGATCGCGTAGCCCAGGTCCATCGACTCGAGCGATACCCGGCACCCACGACCTGCAAACCGACGCGGTTTGTTTTACGCGCACCAAGCGGGGAATCCCGTTCCCGAATCGATTCATGCGAACCAGGAGGATCCATATGCGCTCGACTTCCGCATTCTTGATGGGGGCCGGCACGGCTTATCTCTTCGATCCGCGGCAGGGCAAGGGACGCCGTCACCAGCTCCGCGACCGCTCGTTGAGAACTCTACGCCGCGTCGAGAGAGTGGGAACCGGAAAGGTGAAGTTCGCCGGCGGCCACCTCCGAGGGCTCGTCGCCGTCGCCCGCCGCACGCTGATGCGGCCCGCAGTCGCGACCGACGACGACGCGGTCACGCAGCGCATCCGTAGCGACGCGTTTCGCAACGTGGACGTGCCGACCCAGGGAGTGGATGTCATCGTCGAGAAGGGCATCGCGAACCTGCGCGGCTCGGTCGCCAGCATCGCTGACTCCGACCAGCTCGTCGCCCGTGTGAGCAGGGTTCCGGGGGTCCGCGATGTCGCCACCGAGTTCAAGGTCACCGGAGAGTAACCTGATACCCGAGCTGTTCGAGCAACCTGAGCCGGCCGGGACCGAGCTTCCCGACGACATCGTGGCCCTCGTCGAGCAGGGCCAGCGGGACGGCTGTCTTACGCTGTCCGAGGTCGAGGCGTTGCTCGTCGCGCATGAGCTCGAGGACGACCTCGTTGCCGATCTGCACGAGGAGCTCGAGCGTCGCGGCATCGAGGTGACGGACGACTGCGTCCGCGGCGACGCGGGCGACCCCGTGTACTCGAACGGCGAGCTCGCGGCCGCGACCACCGACGGTCTTCAGCTGTTCCTGAACGAGATCGGCCGGTATCCGTTGCTGACGGCACAGGAAGAGGTCGAGCTTGCGAAACGGATCGAGCGCGGAGATGCGGCGGCGAAGGAGCTGATGATCAACTCGAACCTGCGGCTCGTCGTCTCGATCGCGAAGCGCTACCAGGGCCACGGGCTCTCGCTGCTCGACCTCATCCAGGAGGGAGTGCTCGGGCTCATCCGCGCGGTCGAGAAGTTCGACTGGCGCCGCGGCTTCAAGTTCTCCACCTACGCGACCTGGTGGATTCGGCAGGCGGTGCAACGAGGTGTCCAGAACCGTTCGCGCGTGATCCGCGTCCCTGTTCACGTCGCCGAGCTCGAGCGCCGCGCGAGTCGTGTGGAGCGAGAGCTCACGGGAAAGCTCGGGCGAGAGCCGACCGTGGAGGAAGTCGCAGAGGCGGCGATGATCCCGCTCGACAAGCTGCGTCAGGCGCGCGAGGCGGTTCGCACCCTCTCGAGCCTCGACCGACCGGTCGGCGAGGACGGCTCGGCCACGATGGGAGACTTGATCGCCGCACCTGGCGGGGAGGACCCGACGGCCGAGCTCGCCGTCAGCCTGGAGGACGGTGCGCTCGGGCGAGCGCTCGAGTCCCTCTCCCCCACTCAGCAGCGCGTTCTCGAGCTCCGCTTCGGGCTCTCGGGCGCCGAGCCGATCTCGCTACAGAAGGTCGGAGAGGAGCTCGGCCTCACGCGCGAGCGGGCCAAGCAGCTCGAGCGAAGCGCTCTCGAGCAGCTGAGCCGGAACCGCGAGCTGCTCGAGGAGCGCGAGGCGGCCTGAGAAAGCTGTTACGCCGCGGTTTGCGTGTCGTCGGTCACGAGCTCGTCGAAGACCGACCGGAAGTCGAGCATCGCCTTCCGGAGGTTCTCCGTATCTTGGTCGCCGTTCTCCGATGCGAGCATCGCGTGTCCGTGGCGATACCGCTCGACGACGTCCGGACGGTCGACGGCCACGTGAACCGCCTGAGTCTCCGCGTTCGTGTCGGCGGGATAGCCCCGGTCGGCGAGCACGCGCTCGACGACACGCTCGGCTGACCGAGCTGCGTCTTTCGGGTCGTTGACGAATCGCGCCTCCGCCTGGCGCCACTCCTCGAGATAACGCTCTCGCGCCGCTTCGGAGAGCGGACGGATGTCGAGCTCATCGTGGTCGCGCTCCACATCGGTCAGACGGCGCTCGCCGTCACGCCGACCCGAATCCGAGACGGCACGGTCGTACTCCGGTCCGAATCGCTCCTGCAGATGCGCTCGTTGACGCTTCTTCCTCCCTACGGACACGAGCGCAAGCACGAGCACCAGAGCGGCAGCCGCCACGACGGCGGCGATGACTATCCATACCCGGGTCTCCATAGCAACCTCCTTGGTCGCTGTCGGTCTTCCCGCGACCCCGACCGCGGAAACCTGTTTCGACGTCCTCCGCATGGGGCATCACCGAGAGGTCAGAAATCCCCTACCGCAAAGGGAGGCTCCATGGACACCGATCGCATCGAAGGCAAGGCGAAGGAGCTCGAAGGCAAGGTCACGGACGACGAGAGCCGTAAGGCCGAGGGCAAGGCCCAGGGAACGTGGGGCGAGCTCAAGGACAAGGCCGACGACGCATGGGAAGGCGCGAAGGACAAGGGCGAGGATCTCGTCGATCGGATCGACGGGGACGACGACAAGGACGACGTCGCCGACACCACGACTCGCTAGATCTCAGCGACCTCGAGGCTGCGCTCGTCCGCCTCGAGCTCGCGCACGCGCGGAAGCGTGGCTGTCCGGGCGGGGCGGCCTGCGCGATCCTTCAGCTGGGACGCGACCCGTAGGCCCCGGCCGCTACTGATTCCACTTGTCGGCGGTCGACTTGCCGTGGCGGCTGCTCTTCGCGCGGACGCTCGTCACATCCGGCGGGGTGCTTGCGGAGAAGATCTCGGCCTCCGTGTT
>JALZOK010000065.1 GCA_030857225.1 Actinomycetota bacterium | reverse complement strand
TCTCGTGGAGCCGGCGCTTGCGCTCGCGGAGCAGGGCGTCGCGTGCGATGCGCCGCGAGCGTTCCTGCACGACATCCTCTCCTCGATCCTGCTCCGCGACGAGGGCGGTCGCCGCGTGTACGGAGATGCGGCGCGTGTGATGACCAGCGAGCTCTGTGCGACGCTCGAGCGGGTCCGCGACCTCAAGGCCGGCGTCGTGGCCGAGCTCTTGCCGGAGTACGCGGCTGATCTCGCCGCCTACGAGGTCGTCGACCTGGTGCCGCTCGAGACAACCGTGCTTGGGTATCGCGTCCTCGCGACGCCGTCGCCGTCACGCGGTGGCGCGATCGTCGTTTTGATCCTGGACCGCCTCGCCGCTTCCACGGAGCCGTCAGCAGGCGACGTGGCCCGAGCGCTCGGGGACGCGTATCGCGCCTCGGCGAGCGGAAAGCTCACGGGCACGACGCACGTCTCGGTCATCGACGAATCGGGACGAGCGGCCGCTCTCTCGTCGACGCTCGGATCCGGCTCGGGACACTTCCGTGGGGGCACGCAGATGAACAACATGCTCGGCGAGCTCGACGTGATCGGGCACGAGCCTCGTGCCGCGGGAACCCGATTGCCGAGCATGCTGACGCCGACGCTGGTCCTCCGAGGCGATCACGCGCGACTCGTGCTCGGCAGCGCCGGCTCCGTGCGGCTGGCCGGTGCGATCGCGCAAGTCGCCTGGGAGGTCGTCGGCCGCTCGTCGTCGGTTGGGGTGGCCATCGACACGCCACGCCTCCACGTCGACGGAGAGACGTTGCATGTCGAAGGCGGTTGGTCGGACGAGACGATGGAGGGCCTGGACGACAAGTGGGGGGTTGTCCGCTGGGCTGACCGCAACCTCTATTTCGGTGGTGTGCAGGCAGTCGAGCTCGACTCTGCGGGAGCGCTCGCGGCCGCGGGCGATCCGCGACGAGGCGGCGCCGGAGTGGTTGTCCGATGATCCGAATCCGGCGCGCTGAGGCTGGCGACGCCGCCGGGCTCGTCTCCCTCGCGCAGGCGGTTGGCGGCGAGGAGGAACGCTGGATCCTCGCCACCGAGAGCTGGCGCTCGATCAGCAGCGAGCGGAGGTACCTGAAGTCCGTCCTCCGTCATCCGGATGCGACCGTCATCGTCGCCGCCGATGGCGACCACGTCGTCGGGCGACTGTCGCTCTCCCGCGACCCACATCCCGCCAGCCGCCATGTCGCAGATCTCGGCCTGATGGTCGCCGAGAGCCATCGCCGCCGGGGAATCGGCAAGCAGTTGCTGGAAGAGGCTGTCGCCTGGGCGCGATCGGTGGGTGTGCAGAAGCTCGAGCTGCACGTCTTTCCCTGGAACGAGCCGGCGCTCCGCCTGTACGAGTCCTTCGGTTTCGAGCGTGAGGGCTACCGGAGGCAGCACTACGCCCGAGGGGATGAGCTCGTCGACGCGATTCTGATGGCGTACGAGATCACGACCTAACGTCACCTCGTCGCGATTAGCGGCGCGGGCGCTCGCTGACGACGATGCTCCAGAGAAGCCTGTAGGCGAGCCGGCTGCGCGCCCACGAGCTGCGGACGCCGAGGAAGAGCAGGAGATCGAGAAACCGCATCATCTCGCTATCACCCGATCCGTCGGGATCTACACCTCCGCCCCGCGGAACGGGACGACTCGAGCTCCGGTCAACGTCGGCTCGTCGTGCGCGAGCTCGGCGTCTTTCGCCTCGAGGCGCTTCAGTCGCCATTCGAGACGCGAGGCCATTCGCTCGAGCTGGGCGAGGAGGACTTCGCGCTCTTCCTGGGCGCTGGCCGCTGCCTGTTCGAGGCGGAGCTCGAGCGAGCGGAGCTCGAGCCGGAAGCGGCCGTCCCCGGTAACCGGCCCGCTCGACGGGGCGAACACGCCGCCCTGGGTCGTGCGCTCGACGGCCTCGAGACGATCCACGATCTCGTCCAGCCGGGAAGGGAGAGGCGATGCGCTCCGGAGAGTGGTGACCTGGTGCTCGTTCGCCGAGATCCGCATCTGCAACTCCTCGACGAGGACACGCATTCGAATCACCTCGTCCTGCGCGCTTTCGGCGATATCGCCGCGCGGCCCGGTGCCTGCGAGCGCGGCCGCCAGCTGGTCGAGCCGGGTCTCGAGCGACGAGCGATCCGACGCCCACGTGTCCAGGATCCTGTCGATTTCGTCGGCCGGCGCGTTGCGACGCTGCTCCACCGCGGCGAGACGCATGGTGAGGTCGTCGAAGATCTCGATCCTCTCGGCCGAGGCTCCGGCGAGTACGGTTAGGCGTCTCTCGAAGTCGCCGTCTTTCTCGTGGCTCGCAAGCCTTTCCGTGGCCGCGGCGACCTCGCCCGTCAAGAGAGCGATGCGGCTGCTGAGCCCGGACGGGGTGTCCTCGCTCGCACTCGATCGCTCGATCCGCGCGACGGTCGTGGTCAGCTCTCGAAGCTCGGCCTGCAGCGCGGCCCTACCACTGTCCAGCTCATTCGCCCTGTGGTCGAGCTCAGCCCGTATCTCAGCTTGGCCCCGTTCGACAGCAGCGAGCTGCGCGCCGGTTTCCGCGCGCAGGCGGTCGAACCTCTGGGCCTGAGCCGCGGTCGTCGTGGTCGCCTGCTCGGAAAGCGTTGCCGCGAGGTCGGAGACCCTGGCATCGGTCGCATGCGACGCCTCGAAGAGCGTTTCGAGACGTGAATCGAGATTGTCTGCCTGGGTGGCGAGCGCGTGCTCGAGCTGTGCGGGAAGACTCTCGATCGCGCCGAGTCGTGATCCGACCGTGGAGAGCGAAACCTGAAGCTCGGAGACGGCGGCGCTTGCCTTCGCGTAGCCATCGTCGATGCGAGCGCGAAGAGCTTCCATATCGCCACCCATTCCAGCGGGCCGGCTCGTGAGCGCTTCGAGCTCGCTCGCCAGCATGTCGACACGCGTGGCGAGCGCGGCGATGCGCGGGTCGGCATGCATCTCGGCGACGACCTGTTCGACGTGGTCGGCGCTCCGCGCCAGCTTTTGGCGGAGATTCGCGAGCTCGCCGTCTCGAGCCGCGAGACCCGAGGCCGCCGCAGCCACCGTGGGCGAAAGTGTGTCGATCCGCTCCGCGAGCAGGGTGAGCCTCCCTTCGACGCGGTCGAATCGCTCGGTTCCCGATCGGGTGGGGACTTCGGCGGGTCGCTCTGCGTTCGCCTCGCGCAGCTTCTCGACATCCGTGGCGCTTGCGGACCGGCTCACGTCCTTGCCGAGGGATTCGAGACGGGCGGAGCCCCGCTCGAGCTCGCGGCGGAGGGTAGCGATCTCGCCGTCCCTACGGGCGAGCTCGGCCGCCGTGGTCGATACTGCGGATGCAAGCGTTCCGAGACGGTCCATCAGCACGTCGATCCGGTCGGTCAGGCGGGCCTCGAGCTTCGGATCGTGTTTGGCGACCGCCTCGACGGCCCGGCGCAGCTCTTTCGCGGTCTTCCCGTCGCCGGTCGCAAGCTCCGTTGCGCTCAGGCGTCCGGCGATCTCCTCGACCGAGGAAGCGAGCGCCATGACGCGCTCCTCCAGTCGGCTCGTCCCGATCTCAGGGGGCCGCAAGGGACCTCCGGCGCGGTTCCGGCGAGCGATTGGCGCAGCAGCGATCGTGCGCCGGCCGCGCGTACCCCGCACGTCCCCTCGACGCAGCGACCGTGGCGACCACGAAGCCGGCGTACATGCTCACGACGCGTATCGGAGCTAGCTGCCGTCTGCTCGCTCACTCGTCTCAGTGAGTCGAGATCGAACAAGGGTCAGCTCGACGCCTGATTCCTCGAGATAGGTGGGGACAGGCGCCGACTTCGGCCTGACTCTCTGCTCGCGGAGCTCGCCGTCACCGATCGGCTTCCCAGCCGAGAACGAGAAGCCGCTGCTCCAGCGTCTGCGGGCAGCCGAGCCCACGGGCCTCTCCGATCTTGGCGAGCGCTTGCTTGGGGTCGAGGCCACGCCGAACGAGCCAGCAGCCGACGACGACGCCGGTACGGCCGCAGCCCGCCCAGCAGTGCACGTAGACGATTCCTCCTACGTCGAGCTCCGCGTCGATCGTGTCGAGCGTCGCGACCAGATCGTCAGGTGCGGGCACGGAGAAGTCGCGTATCGGCAGCCGGACGTGTCGGGCCGGAGGGGAGACAAGGTGCGCGTATGGCTCGAGCTCGCCTTCCTGGGTGAGATCCACGAACAGCGTGACGCGTTCGTCGAGCAGCCACCCGACCTCGTCGGGCGCGTTCTCCGGCCCCCAGGCGCCCGGATGACGACCGGCGATCAGGCGGTTTGGGGCGATGACGGTCGGACGGCGCATGTGCTCGCCACCCAGTCTGCCGGGAGCGGGTTCCCTCGTCCGGGGAGACCGTCTCAATCGGCCACTCCCCGCTGCCGATAGTTGGGCATGTCCCGTCTGGGAACGCCAACCGAGTCCCAGCGCGACCGCGCGCTCGTGCTCTCGTCCGAGGCCGGAATCGATCCGGGCGCCTGGTACCTGCGAGTGCTCGAAGTGGATCGTGCCGAGGGCGTCGAACCCAACCACGGTGCGCTCATCCGCGCGTACTGGGAGCTGCAGCGAGTGACCGGGCGCTCCGACCTCCGCGACGAGTGGCGCCGCCTGGCCGACGCGTTCTGGCAGGACGACGCAGCGTAGCGGCCGAGAATCCCGGCGAAGGGGGGTCAGCCGGAACCCGTACTAAGCTAGCCCTCCCGTGAGTCACCCCGCCGCGCCGCCCTTCGTCCACCTCCACGTCCACTCCGAATACTCGATCCTCGACGGAGCCTGTCGGATCCCGGCGCTCGTGGAGAAGGCAAAGCGGCTCGAGATGCCGGCGGTCGCACTCACCGACCACGGCTCGCTAGCCGGCGCGGTCGAGCTCTACCGCGAGGCCCGGCGGCAGGGAGTGAAGCCGATCGTCGGCTGTGAGGTGTACGTCGCCGACGACCGGCGCGCGCAGACCAAGGGGTACGCGCACCTGACCCTCCTTGCCGAGACGAGCGAGGGCTACGCAAACCTGATCAAACTCTCTTCGCTGGGCTACCTCGAGGGCTACTACTACAAGCCGCGGGTCGACTGGGAGCTCCTCGATCGGCATGCGACGGGTCTGATCGCCCTCTCGGGGTGTCTCTCCGGACGGGTCTCGCGCGCGCTCGCCGAGGAGCGGCCGAACGACGCCCGCACGGATCTCGATCGGCTCGTGCAGATATTCGGGCGCGACTCGACCTACGTAGAGCTCCAAAACGCGGGCCTGGCGGAGCAGCAAGCCATCAACCCGAAGCTCGTCGCGCTCGCGGAGGAGACGGGCCTGCCGCTCGTGGCCACCGGAGACGTCCACTACCTCGACTCGGACGACGCGTACGCGCACGAGGCGCTGCTCTGCATCCAGTCGGGCGACACACTGAAGAATCCCGCGCACTGGCGCTTCGACACGAACGAGTTCTTCTTCAAGACGCCCGAGGAGATGGCGGGCGACTTCGTCGGCTACGAGCATGCGCTCGAACGCACGCTGGAGGTAGCCGAGCGCTGCTCGGTCGAGATCGAGCTCGGGCGGATCTTGCTGCCGAAGTACCCGGTTCCGGAGGAGCGCGACGCCTTCGACTATCTGGTCGAGCTGTGCGAGAAGGGACTTCTCAAGCGGTACGGGAAGGCGACGCCGGAGCTCCACGAGCGGCTCCGCTTCGAGCTGAAGACGGTGCGCGAGATGGGCTTCGCGGACTACTTCCTCATCGTGTGGGACTTCATCCGGTTCGCCAAGCAGAACGGGGTGAGCGTTGGCCCCGGCCGCGGATCCTCGGCGGGCTCGCTGGCGGCCTACTGCCTCGAGATCACCGACGTCGACCCCATGCGCTACGGCCTCCTCTTCGAGCGCTTCTTGAACCCGGCGCGCAAGGACCTGCCCGACATGGACATCGACTTCTCGGTCGCCGGTCGGGATCAGGTCATCAACTACGTCGCCGAGAAGTACGGACGCGACCGGGTCGCGCAGATCATCACGTTCTCGACGATGGCTGCCCGTGCCGCGATCCGGGACGCAGGGCGTGTCCTCGACATTCCCTACGGCGTCGTCGACCGGATCGCGAAGCTCGTTCCGGAGGGGCCCGGTCAGACGCTCGCCGAGTCGCTTCGCCCGAACACGGAGCTGAGACAGGCGGTCGACTCGGATCCGGTAGCGAAGGAGATCGTCGATCTCGCTCAGCCGCTCGAGGGGCTCACGCGGGCCGACTCGATCCACGCGGCCGGAGTGGTCATCGGCGCCCAGCCGCTGATCGAGGTCGTCCCGCTTCAGCAGAAAGGGTCCGATCAGGAGCTCGTCACGCAGCTCGGGATGCACGACGTCGTCGAGCTCGGTCTCCTGAAGATGGATTTCCTCGGCCTGCGCAACCTGGACGTCATCGACAAGGCCGTGGAGCTCGTCGGCGGAGTGGACATCGGCTCGCTTCCGCTCGACGACGGCCCGACCTACGCGATGCTCGCCCGCGGCGAGTCGACCGGCGTCTTCCAGTTCGAGTCCTCCGGGATGCGCGAGGCTCTACGTCTCGTCAAGCCGACGGAGTTCGAAGACCTGATCGCGCTCGTCGCGCTCTACCGGCCGGGGCCGATGGGCTACATCCCGACCTACGCCGCGCGCAAGCACGGCAAGGAGCAGGTCTCCTTCGCCGATCCACGGCTCGAGGCCATCACCGGCGGCAGCTACGCGATCTGCATCTACCAGGAGCAGTACATGGAGATCGCGAAGCAACTCGGCGGTTTTTCTCCCGCGGAGGCGGAAACGCTGCGGAAAGCGATCGGAAAGAAGATCCACGCGCTGATGGCGTCGCTGAAGGACAAGTTCCTGGAGGGATGCGCGGGAAACGACGTCGCCGCCGGAGTCGCGCAGCAGCTTTGGAGGGACATGGAGTCTTCGCAGGACTACTCGTTCAACAAGGCGCACGCGGCGTGCTATGCGCTGATCGCGTACCGCACGGCGTGGCTCAAGGCCAACCATCCGCGGGAGTACATGGCGGCGCTCATCTCCTCGGTGATGAACACGAAGGACCGCGTGCCGTTCTACGTAAACGCCTGTCGCGAGATGGGGATCGACGTGCGACCGCCGGACGTGAATTCGTCGCAGCACGACTTCGCCATCGTGGACGGGACGATCCACTTCGGGCTGAACGCCGTGAAGAACGTCGGGGAGTCAGCCGCGGAGGCGATCGTCCGCGCGCGTGGCGAGGGCGGGCCGTTCGAGTCGATCTGGGAGCTCACGGAGCGCGCCGACCCGCAGACGGTGAACCGGCGGGCGCTCGAGTCGCTCGTCAAGTGCGGTGCCCTCGACTCAACGGGCGCGACCCGCATGGGGATGCTCGCAGTGCTGGACAGCGCTCTCGGTCTCGGCTCCAAGCACGCCGCCGACCGCCTTGCGGGGCAAGCCTCGATCTTCGACGGCGGCTTCGGCGAGGCGGAGGAGGCGCCTGGAGAGAAACACCATCCCGCGATTCCCTCCGGTGAGTTCGACGAGCGCGAGCTCCTCCGGCTGGAGAAGGAGACGCTCGGGCTCTACGTCTCGGAGCACCCGCTCGAGAAGGTCGCGGGCGAGCTCAGGCGGAAGACCGACTGCACGCTCGCCGACGTCGAGCGTCGACGCGACGGCGAGATCGTGGTCGTGGGAGGGATCGTGGCCGGTCTCAAGCAGGTGACGACGAAGCGCGGCGAGCCGATGGTCTTCGCGACTCTCGACGATCCGACCGGCAGCGCCGAGGTCGTCGTCTTCAACTCCACCTACGCCGCGGCGCGAGACCATCTGGAGGCGGATCGGATGCTGATCGTGAAAGGGCGCGTGGATCACAAGCAAGCGGGCGAGACGAAGCTCGTCGCCCTTGAGGTGACCTCCTTCGAGTCGACGCCGGTACGACGCGAGGTGCGGCTGCGGATCGACGCACGCGAAGCGCCTGCTGGGCTCATCCGCGAGCTCGCCACCCTCGTCAGGGACTTTCCGGGTGAGGCTCCGGTCTACGTCGCGCTCGAGACGTCGCTCGGCGCGCGCACCCTTGCGCTCGGCCCTGACTACCGCGTGCAGCCGGGAGCCGACTTCTACGCCGAGGCGCGCGCGTTGCTGGGCGAAGCCGCGCTCGCATAGCGCGCAGACCGAAACTCGCTAGCGCGAAGTTTCGGTCGCGCGAAAATCCCTAAAGGCGTCCGCTTCGCGGCCGCGGCTGTCCGTTCCGGTCTTCAGGAGCCGCTTTTAGCTTCGAGCGTCGTGCTCGAGCCGCTGCCCGACGCTCGCGAGGACCTTTATCGCGATCCTCGGCATCGTCTCCACGACCCGCCGGAAGGCGCGGTCGGTCACCACCAGAACGCGCACCGGTGACGTCGCGGTGACGGTGGCGGTGCGGGGTGTGTGGGTCAGGAGCGCGATCTCTCCGAACCAGTCTCCAGCGCGCACATCGGCGATGGTCTTGTCATCCTTCGTCACGCGCGCCGTTCCCTCGATCAGCACGAAGAACTCCCGGCCCGGCTTGCCCTCCCGGGTGAGCACATAGCCGTCGCGGAGATCGAGCTCGTCCGCGCTCAGCGCAAGCTCGCGGAGCTCTGCGTTCGAGCACCCCGCAAAGAGCGGGACGCGTTTCAGGAGCTCGATCTTGGCGTTCTTGCCGAGAGCCACGACGAGATCCTAATATGGATCGAGTCCTTCAAGTCCGAGACGATCGTGACGAGCTTGCGGAACTCCTGAGCCGGGAGCGCCGCGGCCAACGCGGATCCGCACGCCAAGCAGAGCTTGGCGATGTCCGGATTCTCGGTTCCGCACTGCGCGCAAACCGGCACGCGTGCGAGTTTGCAGCAATCCCGGCGCCGGCGTTGACCCTCGCCGCGAAAAGCCCGTTCATCGAACGTTCACGGACCCTGAACCAAATCCCCCCAGGAAAGGGACCCTCTTCTAGTGTCCCGAGTCGGAGATTCGCTGGCAATATGCTGCGAGGCTGTCGAGGATCTCGTCGGCGCTCTTGTGCCAGACGAAGGGTCGTGGGTCGTCGTTCCAGTTCGTGATCCAGGTGCGGATCGAGGCGACGAGCTCACTGACGGATCGGTGCGTGCCGCGCCGCAGCCACTTGTTGGTCAGTTCCGCGAACCAGCGCTCGACGAGGTTGAGCCAGCTCGTGTAGGTCGGCGTGAAGTGGAACGTGAAGCGGGGATGGCGTACGAGCCAGCGCTGGATCGTCGGGGCCTTGTGGGTGGAGGAGTTGTCGACGATGACGTGCACGTCGAGCCCGGCGGGCACGGTCGTGTCGATCAGGTTCAGGAAGCGACGGAACTCCTCTGCCCGGTGGCGGGCGCTGAGGTCGGCGATCACGTTGCCGGAGGCGACATCGAGCGCGGCGTAGAGGTTGGTCGTGCCGTAGCGACGGTAGTCGTGGGTGCGCCGCTCGGGTGTGCCGGGGAGAAGCGGTAACACCGGTGCCGAGCGGTCGAGCGCTTGGATTCCCGACTTCTCGTCCACGCAGAGCACGACGGCGGCGTCCGGCGGGTTGAGATAGAGACCGACGATGTCGCGGACCTTGTCGATGAACTGCGGGTCGGGCGAGAGCTTGAAGTGCTCGCTCACGTGCGGCTTGAGGCCGAAGGCGCGCCAGATGCGGCTGATCGCCGACTGCGACATGCCCGTTGCCCTCGCCATCGAGCGCGTCGACCAGTGGGTGGCATCGGCGGGCGTCTCCTCCAGCGTCTTCACGATCACGCGCTCGACGTCGCGGTCGCTGATCGTGCGCGGCTTGCCGGGCCGGGGCTCGTCGTGCAAGCCGTCGAGCCGGCGCGCGGCGAAGCGCGCTCGCCACTTGCCGACCGTGCTCGGGTTGCATCCCAAGCGGGCGGCGATCTCCCTGTTCGTCTCACCTGTCGCAGCGGCCAGCACGATCCGGCAGCGCAAAGCCAGCGCCTGTGCGCTCTTCGGCCGCCGCGCCCAGCGCTCGAGCGTCTCCCGCTCCTCGCCGCTCAACACCACTCGCGCCGTCGGACGCCCTCGCCGTGCCATCTCAGCCTCCCATCGTCGCTTGCACCGACGGGATTCGCGACACCCGACCTATATCCTACGAACTACCGACTCGGGACACTAGATGATTGATCGATTAATGCCCGTAGGCGGTGAGTGCGCGGGTCGGTCGGCCGAGTTGCCAGTTGAGGTGGACGGCGGCGGTGAGGGCGAGGATGCGTGCGGCGATACGGCAGATGAGCCCATTTGGAGTTCTGGCGAGGTGGCGCTCGAGCTGCAACTGGTCTTTCAGCGAGTTGACGATCGACTCGCTCGCTGCCGGATGCGCCCGATCGCTGGCGAGGGTCGATCTGGCTCGTCGGCGCGGTCCGGGGGGCGGGCATGAGCCTACTTCGGGCGGCTCTCATCTACGTGGATCGAGGTTGGGCGACATTCCCGGTTGCCGGGAAGGTCCCTCGCACGCCTCGCGGCTTCGTCGACGCGAGCACCGATCCCGATGTCCTCGAGCGGCTGTTCGCAGATCCGCGAGCGACTGGCATCGCGATCGCCTGCGGTGCCAGCCGGCTCCTCGTCGTCGATCTCGACGGCTCAGACGGTCGGCACTCTTGGGCTGATCTCCGCGCTCGGCATGGTGGTCACGATCGAACCCTGACGGTCGAGACCGGGAAGCCCGGCGGTCTCCACCTCTACTTCGAGGGCGAGGGTCGGTCGTCCGCACCAGCCCGGCTGGAAGCGCTCGAAGCTCGGGCAGCACGGAAGTCATGTTCCAGCCGCGCCGGCTGCGTACGGTGAAGCCGTCCTCGGTGGAGACGATCGCGCGGAAACCGTCCCACTTGAGCTCGAAGGACCACCCCAAGCCGGAGGGCAGAGGCCCAGGGCGAGACAACATCGGTTCGGGAAGCCGCAGCGAGCAAAACAGTAGCTCGTCTTAGTTGCAGGCGATTCCGTCTCCGTCTCCGTCAAGGTCGTGTGGATCCTCGCCGACCACTCTCACCTCGCCCCCGATTCCCATGCGCTGAAGATCGTCACAGTCAAGGCCGGGCGGGGGAGGCGGAATGCAAGCGCCGGAGTAGTTTGCGTCGCATGCGGCTACCGGCGGTCGAAAGATCGGCGAGTCGCTACCTCCAGTGAAGAGATCTTCGACCTTTCCGGCGAGAAAGAGCATCCCGACGATCAGCACGACGGCAACCGCACCAATGATCAACCCGTACTCGACGGTGCTCTGGCCAACTTCCCGTCTCGGCGCACCCTCAATGCTCAAGGTCGCGGCGTAAGAGCTAGACAGAATGACCGAGCATTGGAGCTGGTAGCCGCAGACCGCAACCGTAACGCGTCCGAACCCAGAGCTGTGCGGCCGGACACGCCGGGGAACTGCAGGTGGCACCCCCCTCGGGGGTCACCGCATCGGGGGAGGACAGTCGCATCCGGCCGCACGCCACCAAGCTACTCCTTCCGTGGTTCGTGGCCAAGCCTGAGTCAGCTCGTACCTCCCGCCATTCCTGGATTCGGTCAAGCCGAAAAGGGGCGACGGCCAACCGCCCGTAGGCGAAGCTGTCGCCCTGTCCGGCGTCCTCCCCCTCCAATGCCGATCCGATGGACGAGTTCTTCGACATCTCGAGCTGGCTGACGGCCATCGTCGGCTCGATCATCCTGCTCGTGATTACTACGACCCCTCGAGTTTGCCGTGCAGTGAAACGGGTAGGACTTTTGGCATGCGGATGCTTGCACGCCGTGTCTCTGTCGCTTTCGTCGCCGCACTGGCCGTCCTTGCGCTTCCGAGCCCGGGAGTGGCTCAATCATCCCCGCAGTCCGTTCGCTGCTACGTCGCGTGGGATGGCATCCTCGAGGTCAACGTCGGGTCTCAGTTCGGGTACACGGACTCCGCGATCCGCGCCGCTCTCGACCTCGCGAAGCGTGACGGCTGCCGGGTCTGGTTCCAGGCGGGGACGTACTCGTACTCCGCGACCCTCCCGATCGCGGGACTGAAGGTCTGGGGCGCGGGAGACTCCGCCCTCCTCGTCGCGACGAACAAGCCGCGGATGGCGTTCGTCCTCTCCGGAGCCAGTCCGGAGTTGCGCGGGATCAAGATCCACTGCCCCTCCTGCGAGCTTCCCTCTGGCCCGCCGACCGCCGCTCGTCTTGGAACCGGCGCGTCGGCCGCGGTCTTCATACAGCCGGGGACGTCGGGCTTCGTCGTCGAGAACGTCTCGATCGAGCGGGCAGGCTCCGCCGGGATCCTCAACTGGGGCGGGCACGACGGACGGATTACCGGCAATCGGATCCGCGACACGCTCGCCGACGGGATCCATCTCACGAACGGCGCTTTCAACGTCGACGTCGGCGGGAACACGGTCGCCAACTCGGGCGACGACTTCTTTGCCGTCGTCTCCTACGGCTCCGATCCCTCCCCCTCGCACGACATCACGATCCACGACAATGTCGGGATCGGACAGCCGTGGGGCCGTGGGATCTACCTCTCGGGCTACCGCCTCAAGGTGCTGCGAAACGACATTCGCGAGACGTATAGAGCAGCGATTCTGATGGAGTCGGGAGGGTATTGGAACACATATGGCGCTCAGGACGTCGAGATCGCCGGAAACCTCCTGCGACTCCCGGATCGATCCGACACTCACTATGCAAACGTTCTCATCGTCGCCGGGAGTAACGACCCCGCTCATCGGATGAGCAACATCTTCGGATTCGGGAATAACCTCGACTGCTCGACGGGAAAGCTCATCCGCGTCATCGGGACGAACGTCTCCGGCATCACCGTCTCCGGCTTCTGCGGCAGCTGACATTCCCGCCCCCGCGTCCTCGTGGCGGAGGCTCACGATGGGTTGCAACCATGTAGAAGGGTCGGAACCCGCCTACGATCCGCGAGAGGCGGAAGGGACGGGGGAATGTCTGGGCTACTACCGAGCGGCACGGTTACGTTCCTCTTCAAGCACATCTAAGACTCGCCCTTCACAACCCGATCCTTCTCAGACGAACTGCCCACCGTTGACCCCGGGGGCGGCTAGTTGAGTGTGAGGTGCCCCGCCACAGCCTCCTCAGCGCCTTCTGTTCTCGCCTATGCGGTCGCGTCATCCGGGTGGATCGACCTTCCCGTGAGCCTCGCACGGTTGTCTGCCGCCGATGGGTCGATATCCGGGAGGTCCCGGGGGGCCGCGTTGAGCTGCGTCTCGGTGGGCGGGCGAGGAAGCTGCTAGAGCGTTAGACGGCGAGCGGGTAGCCGCGCAGTGGCCGTCGTCGTCGAGATCAAAGGGAAGTTCGCGGATGTGACGTGCCCGGTTTGCCGCCTTCCGCGCAGCGTCTCGCGAAGGCAGGCGAGCCGCATCGGGAAAGGCGCGACCGACGGCCGGTGCAGGTCCTGCCGCAACCCCCGGGCCTAGCGCTCGCCCGACGACGCGGAAAGAGCCTTTTGGCTTCGGAAGTTCAACGATGGCGTGCGCGGCTGGCGATTACCGCCAGCGGTAATGACGCGCGACTCGGATCCGGCTCCATCCAGTCACGGGCCGACGGCGAGACCACAGGGGGACCACATCTGCACGCGATTCAGCGTTTTTCTCCGGACAGGACAACCGCACTGTTGAGCGGAGATGGCCTGGGTGTAAGGGCTTTGCAAATCCCCCCAGAAAGGGGACGTCCAGTACGTCTCACTGGACGAATACGCGAGGGACACCAATCCCCCACTGCGGAAGGGAAGGGCGACGAAATGTCAGCGGCTGAACTCGTCATGTACGTCTCCGAGATCGACCGAATCGAGCAATGGCGCCACGCGGAGCTCGAGCGTGCGGGGTACGACCCCGAGAGCGCGCTCGTCCTGGCGGCCAGTCATGACGTCGACCTGCACAAGGCCGTCGGCCTGCTCGAGCGGGGATGCTCGGTGGAACTCGCTCTCCAGATTCTCTTGTAGTAGCGCGGGGTAGCGCGGGGGGAACCGCATGGTTCCCCCGCGAGCCCCTCCTTTTTGAACAACGCATCGAGTTTGCGGCGCTAGGCCTCCCGGCCGGCAAAGCCGGCCTCCGGCCCGATCGACGCTCGCAATGAGCACGTTCTTTTTCGATGCGTGTAATGGTTCCTTCGCTTCGACGTCGCCAAGGTGGGCAGAATGCGGCGCGATGCTTCCGCTGATGTCGATCCCTTCGCCCGAGTCGAGCACGGTCGAGCTCGGGCCGCTCTCGATCCACTTCTACGGGCTGACGCTCCTCGTCGCGATTGCGGCGGCCGTCGTGATCACAGGGATCCGCTGGACACGCCGCGGTGGGGATTGGGATCTCATCTTCCGTCTCGCCGTGTGGGGCGTCGCGGCCGGGATCGTCGGAGCGCGGCTCTACCATGTGGTCACGAGCTGGGACGAGCTTCCGGACGAGTGGTGGGGGCCATTTGCGATCTGGAAGGGCGGGCTCGGGGTCTGGGGCGGGATCGGCCTCGGGGTGATCGTGGGCGCGATCGTCGCCAAGCGGTCGGGAGTCGACGTGCCGAAGCTCATGGATTGCGTCGCTCCGGGGCTGCTTGTCGCCCAGGGCATCGGGCGTTTCGGGAACTGGTGGAATCAGGAGCTCTTCGGCAGCCCGACGGATCTCCCCTGGGGGCTCGAGATCTCGCCCGCCAACCGGCCGATCGAGCACGTGGAGCAGGAGACCTTTCACCCGACGTTTCTGTATGAGGCCCTGTGGAGCTTCACCGCGGCGGGCGTGCTCCTCCTGATCGAGCGCCGGTTCCGCATCCGTCCCGGCGGCCTCTTCGCGCTCTACGTCCTTCTCTACAGCATCGGGCGGGCGTGGATCGAGACGCTCAGGGTCGACCCGTCTCATGAGCTCGGAGGCGTGCGCTTGAACGTCTACGTCGCCGTGCTCGCGATCATCCTGTCCGCCGCCTTCTTCGTTTACTGGCAGCGGACGTGGAAACGAGGGACGGGGCCGCCACCTCGCAAGGTCGAGACGATGGCCGTTCCGCGCGAACGCTAGCGGTCTCTCCGCGGGACCCTTCCTGCCGCCTGCGGTGTATCTCCCGTAGGCGATCAAAAGGAGGAGTCATGCGTTATCTCATCGTTCTCTCGGTTCTCGTCGTGGCGCTCGCCGCAACGGCGACTGCGAGCGCGGGCGGCTGGGCTACCGTCGGGTTTGCGCCGCTCCCGGACGGGGCCGCGGCGGGAACTACCTGGAAGCCGACGATCACCGTGCTCCAGCATGGCCGGACGCCGCTCGGCGGACTCAGTCCCGTCGTGACGATCACCGGAGACGGGGGTGTGGAGACGTTCACCGCGACCGAGACCTCCGAGGTCGGTGTGTACGAGGCGAGCGTCGTCTTTCCGGCAGAAGGTGATTGGCGAGTCGTGATCGACAGCGGGTTCGGTGAGAGCCGGGTGACCTATGGCCCGGTGACCATCGGATCGATACCAGCAGGGGAGCCGAGCTCGTTTCCGGCGCTTCCCGTGGGAGTCGGGATCATCGCTGGTGCCGCGCTGCTCGCGGCCGGGATGTTTGGCGTGATCCGTCAGCGGAGGCTGACGCCGGCGAGCTAGGCGTCGTCTTCGAGTGCTCCGGGAACCTCCACCGCCTGTTCGGTGTAGAAGAGGGCGGTGGAGGGCCGGCCACCCGACGACGCTCGACTCGCAGAGCGCGCAAGGCGCGGGGACGAGCGCGCCTTCGAGGAGCTCGTGCGCATGCACCAGGGCATCGCCTTCCGCACCGCGTACCTGCTGACCGGGTCCGCCTCGGACGCAGAGGATGCCGCCCAGACGGGGTTCGTCAAGGCGTGGCGCGCGCTGCCCCGTTTTCGCGCCGGCTCGCCGTTTCGGCCCTGGCTCCTGCGCATCGTGGCAAATGAGGCGCACAACCGGCGGCGGTCGGCCGGGAGGGCGTATGCCTTGCAGCTCCGCGCGGGCACGACAGAGCCCTCGGGGGACGCGGCCCCGTCTCCCGAGGGAGCCGCGCTGGGGCGCGAGCAGCGAGAGCTCCTGATCGCAGCGGTTCAGCGGCTGGACGAGCGCGATCGTGACGTTCTGACCTGCCGGTACCTGCTCGAGCTCTCCGAAGAGGAGACCGCGACCGTCCTCGCCGTCCGTCGAGGAACGGTCAAGTCCCGCACCGCCCGGGCACTCGCGCGGCTCCGGATGGAGGTGGAGCTATGAGCGAGCTCGAGCGGGCACTCGGCGTTCTCGCGTGGGAGCTCGATGTTCCGGAGACGCCGGATCTGGCGCCGCGCGTGCTCGCCCTGCTCGAGCCGCGAACGCCGCGCGGCAGCGCACGTGGCCGCTGGATCGTCGCCCTCGCGGTCGTCGTCCTCGCCGCGTTGGCGGCGACGCTCGCGATCCCTGACGCGCGGGCGGCACTCTTCCGTCTGATCTCGATCGGCGGGGAGCGCATCGAGCTGGTCGACGAGCTTCCCGAGTTGCAGCTTCGGGCCGACCTCGAGCTCGCACTCGGAGAACGGGTCACGCTCGACGAGGCGAGGCGGAGAAGCACGTTCACGCTTCGCGAGCTCGAGGAGCCTCCGGATCGCGTGTACGTCGGTGGGCAAGGGACGGTATGGTTCCTCTACGGAACACCCGAAGCGGCGCGGCTACTGGTTGCGCAGTCGTCCCTTGCTCCGCCGTTTCAGGAGATTCTCCTGAAGAAGCTCGTAACCCCGAAGACGCGCGTCGAGCGCGTCGACGTGCACGGCTCGCCGGGCATTTTCTTGAGCGGGGAGACGCACTTCGTGCTCGTGCTCGACCGAAACGGCGAGATCGTGGAGGACAGCGCCCGCCTCGCTCGGGACGTCCTGATCTGGGAGGACGGAGGCGTGGGCTACCGACTCGAAGGAGAGCTCGGACTCGCCGAAGCGCTTCGCCTCGCCGCGTCGCTTCGGTGACACATCCGGCCGCGTGGCTAGCCTCATCGCCGTGTCTCCGGCTCCGGTGCGCGAGCTCGACCTAGACCTCGACGCGTTCGAGGGCCCGTTCGACCTGCTCCTCACGCTCTTGCTCAGGGAAGAGCTCGAGCCGAGCGAGATCGACATCGCGACGATCGTTCTCGCGTTCGTCGAGCACCTGGCCGAACGGGACGAGATCGATCTCGAAGCCTGCGGCGAGTTCCTCGTCCTCGTATCCGCGCTGCTCGAGCTGAAAGCCCGTCTCCTTTTTCCGGAGGAGGCGGCGGAGCTCGATGCGCTGGAGCCGGAGGAGGCCGCCGAGGAGCTCGCGCGCCGCCTCGCCGAGTACCGGCTGATGAAGGAGGCGGCAGTGTGGCTCGCCGAGCGGCTTGCTGGCGAGCGCGACCGTTGGTTCCGGCTCGGGCCGGCCCCACTGGCACCCCAGCCGGAGCGCCGGCTCGCTCCGCAGGAACGAAACGCGTTGGCCACGGCGCTCCGAGCGCTCGCGGTTCCCCCGCCTGCCGTCTCGCTGACCCACTTGGCCTTGCGCTTCCCGCCGGTGTCGCAATTCCTCGAGCGCTTCCGGGCGTTGCTCTCACGCCGCCGCCGGTTCGACTTCGAGAGCGAAGTGCTCGGCCTCTCCAGGATCGAGCAGGCGGTCGCGTTCCTCGCGCTGCTCGAGCTGCGAAAGGCCGGCGAGGTCGATCTCAGTCAAGCCGCTCCGTTCGGCCCGATAAGGATCTCCCGCTCGGCAGCCAGTGAACGCGAGGAAGGTTTCGAGCCATCCGACAGCGAAAGGATCACCACGTGGACAGCACGCTCCGCCTGATCGCGACCAACCCCCTCGACCAGCTTGCTCGCACCATCGAAGCTCTGCTCGTTGTCGCAAATTCCCCGCTTTCGGTCGCCGAGCTGGCGGAGGCTGCCGAGAATGATCCCGAGCGTGTGGAAACCGCGCTCGGGCTCCTCCGAGAGCGCTTCAGCGAGCGGAGGAGCGGAATCGTCATCGAGCAGGTCGCCGGTGGGTACGCGTTTCGCGCGAGCCGGGAAGCTTCCGCAGCCTGCGCTCGCCTGTTCGAACGTCCGATCGAACGAGGTCTCTCGCAGGCCGCGCTCGAGACCCTCGCCGTCGTCGCGTATCTGGGGCCGTGCTCTCGGCCGGAGGTGGCGCGCATTCGCGGTGTGGCGGCGGATTCCGCGGTGGCGAGCCTCGTCGAGCGCGGGTTGATCTCGGAGGCCGGCCGCGAGAACGGACCCGGCGGCGCCGTCCGGTACCGCACGACTCCGTTGTTCGAGCGGGTCTTCGGGCTCGAGAGCCTCGCCGCGCTCCCCCGGCTCGACGATCTCGGCGCCTCGAGCGCGCAGATCCGCGACCGGTTGCTCGAAGTCGCGTCAGCGCGCGCGTCGTAGCTGCTCAGATCTGCCAGGCGCCTTCGCGGAGCACCGGGAAGACGTTTCCGTCCGCCGTGATGCCGTCGACCGCAAGCTCGGGGCTTCCGATCATGAAGTCGATGTGGACGCGGCTCGTGTTGACCCGCTTCTTTTCCTCGGAATCCTCGACGGGGTGGTCGTAGCCGTTTCCGAGGGCGATATGCGAGGCCGCGTTCTCGTCGATCAGCGTGTCGAAGAAAGTCGTCTCGAGCGATCCGATGCGGCCATGTCCGTCGACGAGAGCGATCTCTCCGAGTCGGGACGCGCCGTCGTCGGAGGCGGCCGCAGTTCGCAGGGCTTCGGCGCCTTGGTCAGCGTCGATCCCGACAGCCCGTCCGCCCTTGAACTCCACGCGGATGCCGGAGACGACCGAGCCCGCGAGCTCGAGGGGCATCGTCGCGCTCGCGTAGCCGT
>JALZOK010000064.1 GCA_030857225.1 Actinomycetota bacterium | reverse complement strand
CTGCTTCGTGTATGAATCGCCCCATGGCGAAGCCCACACCTGATCTGCTCCGCAAGGTTCCGCTCTTCGCCGGGCTCGACGACAAGGAGCTCACGAGCCTGGCCGACGAGTTCAACGAACGCAGGTTCTCGGCCGGAGACCGTGTCGCTCTAGAGGGAGAGGGCGGCCTCATGTTCTTCGTCGTCGACAGCGGCGAGGCGACCGTCGAGGTCCACGGGAAGGAGGTCGGCAAGCTCGGCCCCGGCTCCGCGTTCGGCGAGATCGCTCTGATCGACCGCCGGCCACGCACAGCCACCGTCACTGCGCAGTCCGAGCTACGGGCGTACGGTCTGCCCGTGTTCGTATTCCGCCCCTTCGTGGAAGCGCGGCCGCAGGTCGCGTGGAAGCTGCTCGAAGCGATGGCGGACCGGCTCGCGCGGGCCGAAAGCCGCTAGCGGCCGGCAACCAGCGAGCGACCGAGCTCGACGAGATCCTGTTCCGCGCGGTCCGGATCGCCGGACAGGGCGACCGTCTCGGCACCCGCGACCCCAGTCAGCACGCGACCCCCGAACACGACACACCGGACTGCCGCGGCCGCACAGCGCGAGGCGATCTCCCCCGGGGCCTTACCCTCGGCGGTCGTCAGATCGACCTGCCCTTCTCCGGTGACGACGAGGTCACATTCAGCTCGCAGCTCGTCGAACCCGAGGAGGTCGAGCACGGTCGCCGCTCCCGGAGCGAGCTCGGCGCCGAGAGCCGCGAGCGCGGCACCAAGGCCGCCGGCCGCCCCCGCGCCGGGCAGCTCTGCATAGGGACGGAGCTCATCCATGGCTTCCAGCCGGCGTGTTAGAGCAACGACGTCGTCGGTCGAGGCGCCCTTCTGCGGCCCGAAGAGCCGCGCCGCGCTGCCGAGCCTCGTCCGCACGTCGCAGAGTACGATCGTCGGGACGGGCAGCGCCGTGACGACCTCGCGGAGCCCCGCGCCACCGTCAACGGTCGCGACGCCTCCGAGCGCGAGCACGAGCGCAGCGGGTAAACGCTCGAGCGCGGCGAGCACGAGCTCGCCGAAGCCGCGGCTCGACGCGCGAAGTGGATCCCGCTCGTCGGGTGCAAGTTGCGGCAGCCCAATCGCGGCTGCCGCCTCGACGACCGCGCGTCCATCTTCCAGAAGTAGCCAAGTCGCCTCGACCGGCCTGCCCAGAGGATCGGAGACGCGCGCTTGCTGCCAGTCGCCTCCGAGCGCAGTCTCGAGCACCTCGGCGGTTCCTTCGCCTCCATCTGCCACAGGGAGCATGACCGCTTCGGCGCCCGTCTCCTCGATCCCGCGCGCGAGCGCGAAAGCCGCGACCCGCGCCGAGAGAACTCCTTTGAGGCTAGCGGGACACAGAAGCACTTTCACGGGTCGCCTCATGCTCGAGATCGTCCGCAAGCTCCTCGACTTCCTCCACCACGTTCTCCGACGACTCTCCCTCTTCGTCCTGCATCCGCCGAAACACCGCGACCGAGATGCCTTCCCGAGCGAGAGCCAGGAGTCCGAGCGCCACGCCGCAGGCGATCTCGATCGCCTGGAGCGCGAGACCGAACGCGAACCCCGTCGCGTAGGCGACGCCGTAGTTACGGAGCGGCAAGGCCACGGCCGCCTGGACAAGCCCGAAGTTGCCCGGCCAGAGCGGGATGATCGTCGCGACGTTCATCAGCACGAGGACAAGGCCTGCGGCCGGCAACGGGGCGTCGATGCCGAAGGCCTGCATGGTCACCCACACCGCCATCAGCTGGAGCAGCCAGCCGAGGCATTGGAGGAGAATCGCCCCGGCGAGGGGCACGGGAGCTTTCAAGACGGAGAGCCCCCGACGCGCCATCCCCACGAGGTGACGAACCGTCCCGACGGCCTGGAGATCGTGCGCCACCGAGCGCTGGTGCTGCCTTGCGCTCATCCAGGCGACCGTAAAGAGCGTGAAGCCCACGGCGACGACGATCAGTAGCGCGGTGACCGCCCAGTGCGGCACCTCGGCTGTCAGGAGCACCCAGACCACGAGCAGCGTCGCCGGAACGAGATCGAAGAGCCGGTGCGCAAACACCGTCCCTACGAGGGTCGCCGTCGTTCCGGGCGGGGCATTCGGGAGGTGGCGACGCAGGGTGGCGACGCGTGCCAGCTCACCGAGTCTCCCCGGGACGATCGCGTTGGCGAGAAGGCCGACACCGAAAGACGAGAAGACCTGGATCAGTCGCGGATGGTGCTGCGGCGGGAGAGCCTGCGAGATGGTCAGCGACCACGAGAGCGCCCTGAACAACGTCGAGACGACATTGAGCAGAAACGCGAGCACGATCCAGCTCCAGATGACGAAGCGAAACGCGTTACCGACGTCATCCCAGTCGGGGCCGCGCCACCAGAGCAGTGAGAAGGCGAGGACGACGGCCAGGAGGAGGACGGCTGCCTGAACCCAAACGTTCCGCCAGGCTCGCAGCGTCGGCGTCATGCGGCCCGTGCTTCATCGCGGCCGATTCCCGTAACCCGACTGTAGATCTCCTCGAGCCGGCGGGCGAGCACCGGCCACGAGTAGTTGGCCACGGCAAGCTCGCGCGCTGCTTCCCCCATCGCCCGGCGACGAGGCTCGTCCGCTACGAGGTCGCAGACCGCGTCGGCGAGCGCGCCGGGATCGCCTGGCTGGATCGCCAACGAAGTCGTAGGGTCGAGAACCTCTCGATACCCGGGGATGTCCGAGGCGACGCACGGAAGCGAGCATGCGAACGCGCGGGTGAGAACCATTCCGAAGCTCTCCTGGCCGAGGGACGGCGCCACGAGCGCCTTCGCTCCGAGGAGCGTCTTGGTGAGCTCGTCCTGGCTCAGGAAGCCGACAACGTCGAGCCCCTCGTCGGATACGCCAAGTCGCGTGAGGAGAAGCCTGACCGCCAGCGGGTCGGCCCCGGCGATCGTCAGGCGAAGGCCACTCCGGCGATGGATCTCGGGCCACGCCCGAAGCAGCACCTGCAGCCCCTTGCGTGGCTCCTGGCGTCCGGCGAACACGACGCGATGCTCGCGCTCTCCCGCGGGCGCGGACTCGGGAACGAGAACACCGTTCGGAAGCACGTCGTACTCGCCCGGAAGCCAGCGATTCTGCGATACGCGCGCTCGCTCGGAGACGGCGATCCGGTAGTCGATCCGATCCATCAGGAATCCCCACACCGGCGCGCCGAACCGCAACCAACCGAGCTCCCCCGAGGCATGGAAGGTAGCGACCAGCGGGGTTCTGGCCATGACGAGAACAGCCGTGCAGATCGCCGGCGTCATCGGCTCGTGCAGGTGGAGGACGTCGAACCGCTCCTCCGTGAGGGTGCGATGGAGGCGGCGGTAGGTGCGGGGCGAGAGCACGATGTTGGGAAGAGAGCCGTTCGCCGGCACGATCACCGAGCGACCGACGGGAATCACGTTCGCCGGAGGGTCTCCGTGCCGCCCTACTCGCGGGTGGAGCACGCGCGTGAACTGACCGGGTGGGTCGTTGCCCATGATCAGCCGGACCTCGTGGCCCAGCTCCTCGAGCGCGGCGGCCTGGAGCTCCGCATGCTCGACAACCGCCCCCCAGAACGACCACGAGAACGGGACGACGATCCCGATCTTCACGAGCAGCAGACTACAGCCAGCTAGCTTTGCGTCATGCGCTTGGACGGCGTCCACCACGTCACCTGCATCACCGCCGACGCGCCCCGCAACGTCGACTTCTACACGCGCGTTCTCGGCCTCCGGATGGTCAAGAAGACCGTGAACCAGGACGATCCCACCGTCTACCACCTCTTCTATGCCGATGAAGAGGGAAGGCCGGGGAGCGACATCACGTTCTTCGAGTACCCCGGCGCGCGTCGCGGGCGCGCAGGCGCGGGGATGGTGCACTCCGTCCGCTGGCGGGTGGCCTCCAGCGACGCGCTGGACTTCTGGGAACAGCGGCTGGCGGGCGAGGCCGACGGTGTTTCACGCGAAAGCGACGCGGTCTCATTCGAGGACCCGGAGGGCTTGCAGCACGAGCTAGCGGTGGTCGACACATCCGACGCTCCGCTCGTCGCCGAGCATCCGGAAGTTCCCGCAGGGCTGGCGCTGCAGGGCTTCGACGGCGTTCGCGCCTTCGCCGCAGACCCGGAGGCGAGCCGGCCCCTGCTCGAGGACGCGCTGAGCTTCAAGTCGCGGGGCGAGGGCGTCTGGGAGGCTCGCGGCGCAAGTCGTGGCGGGCTCTACTGGTACGACGCCCCACCTGCCGAGCCAGGCATCGGCGGCGCGGGAACCGTGCATCACGTCGCCTGGGCCTCGACGATGGAGGATCACGAAACCTGGCGCGAGCGCGCCTTCTCCGCCGGCGCCAGCCCCTCGCCGGTGATCGACCGCTTCTGGTTCCGCTCGATCTACTTCCGCGAGCCGAGCGGTGTCCTCTTCGAGATCGCCACGCTCGGCCCCGGCTTCGCCGTCGACGAGGATCCCGAGCATCTCGGCGAGAGCCTCGTCCTCCCACCCGCGTTCGAGCACATGCGCGACCAGATCGAGCCAGTCCTGACGCCGCTCCCGGATCCGAGAGCGGTGACGCGCGCCTCCTAGCGCCTCCCGCGTCGCGGCTCTGGGATGACCAGTTCGTAGCTGCGACGCATGTAACGGTCGAACTGAGGCACCGTAAATTCGCCTTGCCCATGCCCAGTCGTATAGATGAGTCCCTTTTCGATCAGCCGTGCGCGAGTTGGCCCGAGCTGTTCCGAAGTGCGTCTGAAGATGGCGGCGACGTCCCCGGCACGCTGAGGGCCAGATCCGAGCTCCGCCATCGCGCGCATGTACTGGAGCTCGAGGTCGGTCGTGCGTTCCGCACGCACGCGAAAGAAGCTCTCGTCGAGTTTGTCCTCGACGGCGCGCATGGCCGCCTCGACAACCGCTGCGGCGATCCGCTCGCCTTCAGGTGCGAGATCCCAGACGATCTTGCCGTACTCCTGGAGAAAGTACGGGTAGCCCTCGGTGTAGGCAACGATTACGTCGACCGCATCGGGCTCGTACTCGACACCGAGGTCTTGTGCCGGCTGAACGAGCGCGAGCTCCGCTTCGGGTTCGGACAGCCGGCCGATCTGTGGGAACTTGAACAGGCGCTCTGCGTACGACTTGGCCTCTCCAGCCAGCCGGGGGAGCTGGGGAAGGCCGGCGCCAACAAGCGTCAGGGGTAGTTGACGCTGGACGACCCTGTGAAGTGCCGCGATCAACGCCTCGAGCTCGAGCGTGGACAGAAACTGGACCTCGTCGATCAGGAAAGCCACCCCCGTCCGCCGATCCTGCGCTGCATCGCCGATCGCGACGAAGAGATCTGTCATGTCTTCAGCGAGGTTGCCGGTGTCGGCCGTCCCCTCCTCCGCGTCAACATCGAGACCCGCTGTGAGCGCGCCGTCAGGTGCGATCGTGAGGGAGAACGACTTCAGCACGCCGGCAGCACGGCGGATTCGGTCGCTCCACTGCGCACGTGGCGCGACACGAAAGAGCGCTCGTCGTGCGAGCTGCGCCATTCGCGGCCCAAACGCTTCGTTCTTCGTGATCTCCGCCTCGACAGTGACCCAGCCCTGGTCGCGCGCACGCTCCTCGAACGCACCGAGCAGCACCGTCTTGCCGACGCCGCGCAGCCCGGTGATCAGCATCGACTGCTCCGTGTAGCCGTTCGCAAGTCGAGCAAGCAGCACCTCGAACGCCTCGAGCTCTGCATCGCGACCTACGAGCGCCGGCGGCCGGGCGCCGGCGTTCGGCGTGTAGGGGTTCCTTCTAGGATCCACCAGCCCATCTTATCAACAGTTGATAAGACGAGCTAAGGCCGATAAGCAAGCCTCTTATCGTGATCGGCAAAGATCCGCTAAGCGTTGTAAGAATAGGCTTGGACCATGCAGGTCGTCGGCGTAGACGGAACGAAGGGAGGCTGGGTCGCGATCACGCTCGACGAGGGACGCTTCGCGTCAGATTTCGTGCTCCGTCCCATCGAAACAGATTTCCGGGAGCTCGCGGACGCTCGCGTCATCGCGGTTGATGTTCCTATCGGGTATGGGCCCCGGAAAGCAGACGCCACCGCACGCTCGTTCTTGGTGGGAGCGGCAAGCACCGTGTTCACAACACCGAGCCGAGAAGTTTTGGAAACGCCCTTCGTACCCGGCCTGGGGGTGTCTGCCCAATCACATGCCCTAGGACCTCGAATCGTCCACCTCACCGCGTTGGCAAGCCGCGATTCCCGTTTCTACGAACGTTCCGCGCGATGAACCGTGGGACGCCGCTCCGCTACCGGAAGAAGTCGTCCGGCGGAGCGCTCGAACGCATCGAGGCTCTGCGCAGGCATGGCATCGACTTGGGAACCTTGGCGCCGCCGCGTCAGTGCCGCTCGACGATGTCCTCGATGCAGCTGCGGCGGCGTGGAGCGCCCATCGGATCCTTACGAGGACGGCTCGAACACTTCCCGACTCACCGGAATTGTCGACGGGCAGACCGTCGCAATGTGGTACTGACGGACGGTCGCTTTCGACGCGTCGGACCGCAACTACTGAGAACAGATCGCGTTTCGGCGACCAGTCGGCTAGGAGCGAGTTGACGCTACCGCGAGCTGAGTTCAGACTGCGCCCCCACGATGGACGGCGAAGGACTCGCGGAGCTTCACACCCACCTCGGAGGCTCGGTCGCCTCCGACATCCTCTGGAGCCTCGCGCACGAGCAGGGCATCGCGCTCCCGGTCAAGGACTTCTGGGAGTTCGACGCGCTCGTCACCGTCTCCGACACCCGCGGCGTCAAGGACCTCGACGAGCTCGACAAGATCTACCACTGGACGGAGCTGATCCAGTCCTCGCCGCTCGCCGTCGAGCGCTCCGTGCACGGGGCGATCGGGGGCGCGTACCGCTCGCAGCGAATCACGACGCTCGAGCTCCGCTTCAATCCGATGAAGCGAAACCGGGGCGGCGAGCGGGACCTCGACCACATCATCCTCGCGGCAATTCGCGGCCTCGACCTCGCAAGCCTCGAGTACCCGCAGGTGCGCGCGGGACTGATCCTGATGATGGATCGCACCTTCGAGCCGCGCCTGAACGAGATCATCGTGGAGAAGGCAATCCGCTGGGCCGAGCGCGGCGTGGTCGGGGTGGACATCGCCGGCCCACGCCCGGGCGGCGGCCGCTACGACTACAAGCAGATCAGCCCCATGGTCGAGGCCGCGCGCGAGGCCGGCCTCGGGGTGACGATCCACGTGGGCGAGGAGGGCGGCGACTTTGGCCTCGAGGAGACCGCGGAGGTGGTCGAGCACCTGCGGCCGGAACGCATTGGGCACGGGATCCTCGCCGCAGGCGATCCCGAGCTCATGCGCGCGCTCCGCGATCTCGGCACCGTCCTCGAGATCTGCCCCACCTCGAACCTGTTGACGAAGGCTTTGCCGGACGAGGATGCGGTGCGAGAGACGATCCGGCGCTTCGTCGAGCACGGCGTCGCCTTCACGATCGCCACCGACGGCCCGGAGATGATGCGGACACACCTGCGTGACGAGCTCGAGCTCCTGCGCCGCATCGGCGCGCTCGATGAGGACGAGCTCCGCGAGGCGAACGCGCGCGGCCACGCGGCGGCGTTCAGGCGCAAGGCTGCTGTTCCCGCGTAGGGGCGAGGCATGCCTCGCTCGCCCTACGTCAGTGGGTTCAAAGACACCGCCGCCACCATCTCGCGCAGAAGCTCCCGCACCTCACCCGGGCCCACGATGTGGATGTGCTCGCGCGGTCCGTGATTGACACGCGCGCTCGGTAGGAGGCCGCCCACGTGGCCGGCGACCGAGCCTGAGGGCAGCGCGTCCAGGAGATCGTGATCCGTCTTGTCGTCGCCGATGCCGATGACGAAGTGCGAGGCCTCCTTTCCGTCCGGGAACACGTCCCGCACGTACACGCCCTTGTCGACGCCCCGCGCGCGCACCTCGATCACGCGGTGACCTTGCAGGATCTCGGCCTGGGCGCCGCCGAGATGCTGTCCGAGGTCGTTCAGGAGCTCGTGCGCTCGCCACGACCCGTACTCGGGCTCCGCCTCCCGATAGTGCCAGGCGACGCTGACCGCCTTCCGCTCGACGTGAGCGCCGGGAACGTCGGCCGCGACCCGCCGGAGAAGACGCTCGATCGGCCGCATCCAACTCAGATCGAGCTCCACTAGCGTGCGCCACTCACCGCCGGGCGCGCGCGCGAGGTACCCGTGCTCGGCCGAGAGATGGATCGGGAGCTGGCCGAACCACCTCTCGAGGCTCGAGCGCCGGCGCCCGCTGACGATGTGGACGTCGGTCTCCGGGAGTGCTGCGAGGGCGCGCAGCAAGGAGCGAATCTCCCGGGTCGGGACCGCGAGATCGGGGTGCGGCTCGAGCTCGCGTAGGGTTCCGTCGTAGTCGAGCATCACGGTTCGTGTCCGCGCCTTCGCGAACCGTCGCAGGATCCGCTCGTGAACCTCGCCCTCGACCGCAGGCGCCTTCCGCCGACGGTCGCGTTTGGAGTGTCGGCCAAGCCGGGTCAGAAAGCCGTCCGCCCACTTGCGGCAGTCGAGCGCCTCGACGCGCTTGGCCATGGTCTCGAGCCGGCGGCGACGCTCGGGGAGATCGAGGTCGAGCGCGGTCGCCAGCGCCTCGACGACGCCGTTCACGTTCCACGGGTTGACTAGCATCGCTCCCGGCAGCACTTGGGCGGCACCGGCGAGCTCGGAGAGGAGTAGCGATCCGCGCCAGCGGCCCGGAAGTCCCGGCTCCGACTGGCAGAGCACGAACTCGTGCGCGACGAGGTTCATCCCGTCTCGCAGCGGCGTCACCATCATCACGTCGGCGCGCCGGTAGAGCGCGACGAGCCCGGGCTTCGAGATGTCGCGGTGCAGGTACTCGACCGGGGTGACTCCCGGCTGCCCGTAGCGGCCGTTGATCCGCGCGATCAGGAGCTCGATCTCGTCCCGCTGCTGGCGAAACTCCGAGCTCTCCAGGCGAGAGGGCACGAGCACCTGCAGCATCGTCGTCGTCTGGGCGACCGAAGGATCCTGCTCGAGCAGCCGTTCGAAGGCGAGGAGCTTGCGCGGGATCCCCTTCGAGTAGTCGAGCCGCTCGACCCCGAGCACGAGCTTCCGTCCCGCGTACTGCTCCTCGAGCTGCGCGAAGAGCTGCGCGGTCTCGGGATCCGCGAGGATCTCACGGAACCCCGCGACGTCGATCCCGATCGGGTCGACGCCGATCCCCACCGGTCGCCCGTCAACCTCGATCGAGTCCGGGCTCGAGTCGATCCCGATGATGCGCAGGCACGAGGAGCGGAAATGGCGCGCGTAGTCGCCCACCTGGAAGCTCACATAGTCGGCGCCCAAGAGGCCGCGCAGCACGTCCTCCCGCGCGGGGAGGAGGCGATAGATCTCCGAGGACGGAAACGGCGTGTGCAGGAAGAAGCCGACCGAGAGACCCGGCGCGCGGCGCCGCAGCATCGCGGGCACGAGCATCAGGTGGAAGTCGTGCACCCAGACCCTCGAGTCGGGCCCGGAATGCTCGAGAATCGCGTCGGCGAAGCGCTCGTTTACGCGCACGTAGTGCTGCCACGCCTCGGGCGTGATGCGGAGCCGGTCGCTGAAGTAGTGGAACAGGGGCCAGAGGGTGTCGTTGCAGACACGGCCGTAGAAGTCCTCCTCCTCGTCCGCGGAGAGGAAGATCGGGACGAGATTCTCCTTCGCGAGCTGCTTTCGGGCCTTGGGCTGCAGAGATTCGGGCACGACGGTTCCCGGCCAGCCGATCCATACAGCGTCGCCGCGCACCGCCCGGAGCGCCGCGGCCAAGCCGCCCGCGGACGGCTGCACTTCGAAGCCGTCACGGGCAACCGTGAAGCGGACGGGCAGTCGGTTGCTCGCAATGACGAGCGCGTGGTGTCCGGTGTGCTTGGCCAGAGCGTCTCCCTCGGTGTTCGAAAAGGGGTCGAGAGGTACAACCTACGTGTCGACGAATAGCTTGAGAGCTTCTGACATGGCACAAGGCCTCGGCATCATCGGAAACTGCTCGTACAACGCGCTGCTCCGCGACGGATCCGTGGAGTGGCTGTGCTGGCCGCGCCCTGACTCGAGCTTCGTCTTCGGCCCTCTCCTCGACCGCGAGCGCGGCGGCGCCTTCGTCGTGGAAGGCGTCGACGCGACCGACGTCAGGCAGGAGTACGTCGAGAACACGAACGTCCTTCGCACCGTGTTTCGCGGGCCGGGCGGCGAGTTCGCGCTCTACGACTTCGCGCCCCGCTTCCAGCTCTACCAGCGTTTCTTCAAGCCCTCCATGCTCATCCGGATCCTGCGCCCCCTCTCGGGGGAGCCGCGCGCCCGCGTGCGCTGCCGGCCGACGTACGACTACGGGCTCTCGGAGACGGCCTCGTGGCGGGCGTCGAACCACATCGAGTACACGGGCTTTCCGACGCCCGTGCGGCTCACCACCAACGTGCCGCTCACGTACGTCGAGGACGAGCGCCCGTTCTTGCTCGAGGAGGACCGGCATCTCGTTCTCACCTGGGGCGAGCCGCTCGAGGCGGGCCTCGAGGAGACCGCCGAGCGGTTCCTCGAACGCACGCTCGACTACTGGCGCCGCTGGGTCAAGGGCACCCGTGTCCCCCGCGACTACCAGCGTGAGGTTATCCGCTCCGCGCTGGCGCTCAAGCTGCACCAGTACGAGGACACGGGCGCGCTGCTCGCCGCGACGACGACGAGCATCCCCGAGCACCCGGGATCGGGACGCACGTGGGACTACCGCTTCTGCTGGCTCCGCGACGCGTACTTCACGCTGAACGCCTTCGAGCGGCTCGGCCACTCGGAAGAGATGGAGCGCTTCCTCGAGTACCTGCGCAACATCGCCGAGGAGCGCGAAGGAGTCCTCCAGCCCGCGTATCGGATCAACGGAGCGGCGGACGCGGAGGAGCGGATCCTCGAGCACCTGTCCGGCTACAACGGAGACGGGCCCGTGCGAATCGGCAACCAGGCCTTCGAGCACGTGCAGAACGATGTCTACGGCGAGATGGTGCTCGCGGTCAGCCGCCTCTTCCTCGACACCCGTTTCGTCGGCGAGATCCCCCAACTGACGGGGGTGGAGATTGTGGGCTCGCTTCTCGACCAGATCGAGTCTAGGCTGGAGGAGCCGGACGCGGGCCTGTGGGAGTTTCGCGAGCGGAGCCGCTTGCACAGCTTCTCGGTGTTGATGCACTGGGCGGGCTCGCGCCGCGCGGTCGAGGTCGCCGAGGCGCTCGGCGCAACCGAGCTCGCCGAGCGAGCGCGATCGGTGGAGAGCGCGGCTGCGGAGCTGCTCGCGAGTCGCTGCTGGAACGACGAGGTCGGAGCGCTGACCCAGGTGGCGGGCGAGTCGCAGCTCGACGCCGCGCTCCTGCTGGCCGTTCATCTCGGTTACCTGCCGCCCGACGACCCGCGCGCGACGTCACACGTGGACGCGATTCGAGCCGCGCTCTCGGTGGACGGCGGCCTGCTCCGCCGTTACTCCTCTCCCGACGACTTCGGCATGCCGGCCGCGGCGTTCACGGTGTGCACGTTCTGGCTCGTCGAGGCGCTCGCGATCCTGGGCCGGACGGACGAGGCGCGAGAGCTCTTCGACTACCTCCTCTCTCTCCACAACGGCCTCGGGCTCTACTCCGAGGACGTCCTTCCGGACACGCTCGAGCAGAGCGGCAACTTCCCGCAGACGTACAGCCACGTCGGGTTGATCAACGCCGCGTTCCGGCTGTCGCGCCGCTGGGACTGAGCTCCCTACGAGGCAGCGGCAGCCAGCCTCGGCGAGCGCGGGATGAACGGCTCGAACAGCGGCACGTCGAGCTCCGCCAGCAACACTGCCGCCTGCTCCTCGGAGCAGTCGAGCACGCGACGTGAACCCGCGCCTTGCCCGAGATGGAGCACGATGGTGCAAAGCCCTGATCGGGCCTGAAAGGGCGAGCGCTGGATAGCGTAGGACACGATCGCCCGGGGATCGAGCGAGGTCCAGCGGCGCGAGAGAGAGCCTTCGCGCACAGCGAGCCTCCGTCCATCGAAATGGTGCCCAAGTTGCCGGTAGCGGTCGAGCCCGACGAATACACCAACGAGTCCGAGAGTGAACAGAATCGCCGCGGGCAACCACAACTGGAGACCGATGGCCACCACGCAGAGCATGGCCGGCAAGACAACGGCTCGCGTCAGCCGTCTCGGCAGAGCCGCTTTCGGATGGCGATCGAGTGGTGCGTCAGGCATGGCCAGGGGATCGAGCGCGCGCGCCAGCACGCGCGCGTTTTCGCTTGCGATCACGGGAGCCAATGCCGTCCGGCCCGGCCGCCCGCCGGCGACGCCGGCGGCGACGACCCGCATCCCTACGAGGCCGAACGCACGGCGAAGGGGTGAGTCGAGCAGATCGAACCCGCGGACGCGTGAGCGGTCGATCGCGACGGTGCGCCGTGTCAACAGACCTCGCTGGGCGACGAGGCGATCGCCGTCATCCGTGAGCTCGAAGCTCCAGTCGGTGAGGAGCGACCCTGCCGCGGCGAGGGCGAGTGCGAGGAAGACTCCACCGACGACGAGCAGACTCAGGCCGAGCACTTCGGTGGGCACCCGATCCGCGGCTTCGCTCAGCAGTCGGTCTCCGAGCGCACTCGGCAAGTCGTCGGCGAAGTTTGCGATCACGCCGATCACCGCCAGAGGAGCGAGGATGTAGCGGCCGCTGGTGAGACCTCCCGCGACGAGCAGGCGGGGCGTCGCCCGGTAGAGGACGAGAGCAGTACGCAGATCGTCCGTCGCGATCTCCTTCGCTCCCGCCGAGAGCAAGGCTGCGCGCAGACGCTCGCCCTCCTGCGCGGAAACCGCGGCCAGTGTCAGCTCCGCCGCGGAGCTCCCGCCGGCCGCAGCCTCGACCTCCACCTGGACGAGGCCGAGCACGCGATGGAGCCACGTCGCCTGCAGATCCACCCCACGGATGCGATCGAGCGGGACGACTCGCGTCGTGTGCCGAAGAACGCCGCGCTCGATCACCAAGCGGCCGGCTTCGATCCGGTACGTGAAGCGGCGCCACTCGAGGACGAGGACAGCCAGACCCACAGCGACGATCGCACCGAGCACGGGCAACGCGAAGCCGCCGCGCCAGGTGAACGCGATGACGAGGATGGGGAGGATGCTCGCCCCGAGCCGCTTCCGAGCGAAGACGAGGACTGCCAACGGATGAAGTCGACCGGACGGCTCGGAAGAGCGCTCGCTCACGTTCCCTCGTTGATCCCTGCCCGGTGCGCCAACTCCTGTACTAACGCGTCGGCCACAAGCGGGTCGAGACCCGGGATGTCCGTCCCGCCCTTGGCCGAGGCCGTCGTGACGGCGACCGAGACGAGCCCGAGCGCCCGCTCCAGCGGACCGCGCTTCGTGTCGACCGTCTGGATGCGTGCGTGAGGGACGACCTGCCAGCGGCGCCAGAACGAGCCGCGGGCGACGTAGAGCCCGAGGTCGGTGATCTCGTAGCCGAAGCGCCGGTAGAGAAGCCTCGGCTGCAGCACCGCAAGCCCGACGAGGAGGAGGGTCACGCCGCCGCCGACCAGAGCGACGACCAGCGCAGCGAGTCGGTTCTCCGCCAACGCCATCGGAACGGCGATGCCCGCTGTCAAAACCGCGGCCCCCACTGCGACCAGGCCCCATTCGAGCGCCCACAGCCGCCGCACGCGGGGGTCGAGCTGCAAAGCGGGCTCCCTCAAGATCACGCCGCAACTCTGCCCGAGCGCGCGCATGGAGCGTGGGATTAGCGCCGCCGCTCGACACGAGCAGCCGTTGGAATCGCCAAGTCGGAGTAGTGCTTCGCCGCACCTCGTTCTCACAGAGGTGACCTTCCGCACGTTCTCCTGCAGATGACCGCGCCCGTCAGGCACATCTGGGGTGCGCTCCTCGTCGTCTATGTCCTCTGGGGCTCGACGTACTTCGGGATCAAGATCGCCGTGGAGACGCTGCCGCCGCTTCTCGCCGGCGGGAGCCGCTTTCTCGTCGCAGGAGGGCTCCTGGCCGTCGTTCTCGCGCTGCGCGGTACGAGCCTCCGCATCAGCCGCCGAGAGCTCGGCGGCGCCGCGATCGTCGGCGGCCTTCTCCTCACGCTTGGCGTCGGTCTCGTCCATGTGGCGGAGACGCGAATCGACTCGAGCGTCGCCGCGATCATCGTCGGGACCGTGCCGCTCCAGATCATCGTCATGCGGACGATCGGGCGAGAGAATCCAGCCCGCGCCACTCAGCTGAGCGCGCTCACGGGACTCGTCGGGCTCGGCCTCGTCGTGGCGCCCGACCTCGGCACGGGCTCGACCGCGCTCGGCCTGGCGGTCATGCTCGTGGCATCGATGAGCTGGTCGATCGGGTCGTTCGTCTCCCAGCGTCTCGAGCTTCCGCGAGATCCCTTCGTCACCGCGGTGTACCAGATGCTCGCCGGCGGCCTTTTCCTCACGTTGGGTGCGCTCGCGCTCGGCGAGGGCAGCCAGCTCGACGGAGCCGCGTTCGCCCGCGACTCCGTCCTCGCCTGGATCTACCTCGTGATCTTCGGCTCGCTGGTCGGCTTCACCGCGTACGCATGGCTGCTGAAAGTCGCGCCCATCTCGCTCGTCGTCACCCACCAGTACGTGAACCCGCTCGTCGCGATCGCACTCGGGATGCTCTTCCTCGACGAGCGGCCAAGCGCGTGGGCGCTGGCCGGCGCGCTCGTCGTGCTGGGAGCCGTGTACCTGGCGATCCGCGCCGAGCTTCCTAGGGAAACTCGACCCGCGACCGGCGCGCCGAGAGAAACTCCAGCAGGTCGGACCGCGTGAGGATCCCGGACGGCCGCCCCCCGCTTACCACCACGACTGCTCCGCTCACGCCAGAGAGCCCCTCGTACACCTGGTCGACCGAGGAGTCGGCATCCACTGCGGGCAACGGCGGCTGCATGGCCACGGCGACGTCCTCGTTTAGCGCGTCGGCGTTCCTGAAGACCCGCTCGAGGAGCTCGCGCTCCTGGAGCGAACCGACGACGTCGGCGAGCGAGTCGACCGGCTCCTCGCGGACGACCGGTAGCTGAGAGATGCCGTAGCGGCGCATCGCCTCGATGGCGGCGCCGACCTTCTCGTGGGAGCCAATGGTCACGAACTCCGGAACCTCGCGGCCGACCCGCCTGAAGCGGAGGACCTCTTCGACGGACGGCAGCGGGGTCGTTCGCTCCAAGAGCCCGTACTGAATCATCCAGTTGTCGTCGAAGAACTTGGACAGGTATGAACGGCCGCTGTCCGGAAAGAGCATCAACACGCGCGCTTCCCGACCGAGCTTCTTCGCCACCTGCAACCCGGCCCAGGCCGTCGAGCCGGTGGATCCTCCGACCAGCAGTCCCTCCTCACGCGCGAGCCGCCGGGCTGTGACGAACGAGTCGCGGTCGGAGACACGCACCCACTCATCCACGACAGCTGGGTCGAGGGTGGCCGGCCAGCGCTCCTTCCCGATGCCCTCGACGAGGTACGGCCCCTGCGGATGCTGCTCGTCCGCCGTGAACACGGAGCCCTCGGGATCCACTCCGACGATGAGCACCTCCGGGCGACGCTCCTTGAAATAGCGCCCGACCCCGGTGATCGTGCCGCCCGTTCCGACCGAGATCGCGATCGCGTCGATCTGCCCCTCGTCGGTTTGCTCCCAGATCTCCGGGCCGGTCGTCTCGTAGTGCGCCTCGGGATTGGACGGGTTCGAGTACTGGTCGGGCTTGAAACCGCCGGGGATCTCCTCCGCGAGCCGGTCCGAGACCGAGTAGTAGCTCTCCGGCGAGTCCGGCTCGACCGCGGTGGGGGTGATCACGACCTCGGCCCCGTATGCGCGCAGCATCGAGATCTTCTCCTGGCTCATCTTGTCGGGCATGACGAAGATGCAGCGGTAGCCGCGAAGCGCCGCGGCGATGGCAAGGCCGACGCCGGTGTTGCCCGATGTGGGCTCGACGATCGTCCCTCCGGGCCGCAGACGCCCGTCATGCTCCGCCGCTTCGATCATCGCCATCCCGATGCGATCCTTCACGGACCCTCCGGGGTTCAGGAACTCGAGCTTGGCGAGGAGCTCACCGGGGACGTCACGCCCCAGGCGGTCGAGTCGAACGATCGGGGTCTGACCGACGAGCTCGAGGACGTTCGGATACTCACGACGGGTCATCGGGCGGAAAGCGTACTTCGCGGGCGAGGCAAGCCTCCTCCTACAGCTGCCAGAACTCGCCGCTCAAACCGAGGCTGTCGAGGATCGCCTGTGACTCCTGCGGTGCGCGCGAACGCCAGCCTGCATCGAGCCGCGACCCCCACCACAGCCGTGAGAGCTCGCTCATCTTGGTCGCGGTCAACGTCGCACCCGCTTCGAACCGGTTCGTCGCGAGCCAGCGGGCGAGGTGCTCCTCCGACCGGAGGAAGACCATCGTGCTTCAGGTGAAACCAATGTCATCCCACCAGCGACGGGCGGGCACGAGGATGTGCACGAGCAGGTCGGCGCCCTCGACGAGCTCGCTGTTCTCCACCCCTAGCCGGACCGGCTCGCCGCAACACGCGCATTCGGAGTCGACCTCGCCATCCGTATGGAGCGCCGCGGGAATACCGAGGGCATCCCAGGCGCACGTACCGGTCCACTGCCGTCCACCCGCCCTCACCCGATGAGGGGTCGGCGTGAAACAGAACGGGTTCGCCATCCAGACCTCGACCGAACCGGGGTGGAGGACCAGTGCATGGGCGTCGTGCAGGCGCCGGTAGCTCTCCTCCATCACGAGCATGTCGAGCTCGAAAGCGGCGGCGGTCTCGGCGACGGTCGGCGGACGCCCGTTGGCGACGATCGAGAAGTACACGTGCCTCCGCACGTCGAGGTCGACAGCTTCCACGGAGCCATTATCGTTGGGCTAATGCCGGAAATGCCGCCGGTGCGTGAACACCATCGCGGCTCCCGCTTCTGAGACCGCCTCGATGACCTCGGCGTCCCGCTTCGACCCGCCCGGCTGGATGATCGCCGCGATCCCGGCCTCGACGGCGATCTGCGGCCCGTCCGGGAACGGGAAGAACGCGTCCGAGGCAAGGACGGCGCCGTCGAGCTCGTGCCCGAGCTCGCGTGCTTTGTCGACTGCGATGCGGACGGCGTCGACACGGCTCATCTGACCGGCCCCGATTCCTACCGTCTGCCCCTGCAGCCCTAGGACGATCGCATTCGAGCTGACGTGCTTCACGACCGTCCAGGCGAAGAGTAGGTCGCGCCACTGGTCCTCCGAGACCCGGGCGCACACGACCTCCATGCGCGCCTGATCGACAGGGTGCCAGTCGCGCTCCTGCACGAGCAGCCCTCCTAGCACGCGTTTGTAGTCCCGTTCCGTCCCACCCGGCGTACGGCGCTCGGTGTCGTTGAGGATCCGCACGGACGCCTTTCCCGCGAGCGCCTCCATCGCCTGCTCGTCGTATCCGGGCGCGAAGAGCACCTCGACGAACTGCCCGCTGAGCGCCTCTCCGAGCGAAGCCGTCACCGCGCGGTTGAACACGACGACACCGCCGTAGGCCGAAACCGGATCGGCGGCGAGCGCCTTACCGTAGGCAGCCTCGATCGTCTCGGCGACTCCGACTCCGCACGGGTTCGCATGCTTCACGATCACGCAGACGGGCTCCTCGAGCTCGCGTGCGAGCAGGCGCGCCGCGGAGAGGTCGTTCAGGTTGTTGAAGGAGAGCGGACGCCCGGCGAGCTGCTGGACTCGAGAGAGAAGATGTCTGCGCGGGCCGCGCTCGGCGTAGTACCCCGCTTGCTGGTGCGGGTTTTCGCCGTACGCCAGCTCGGCGACCTTGTCGAACACGGGAACGAATGTCTCGGGAAGCTCGTCATCAGGCTGGAACCAGCGAGCGATCGCGGCCTCGTACGCCGCGGTCGCCGCAAAGGCGACGCCCGCGAGCCGCCTGCGCGTCTCGAGCGAAGTTCTGCCCTTGCGCTCGCGCAGCTCCGCGAGCACGTCTCCGTAGTCGCTCAGCCTGCAGACGGGTGTGACCGAGGCGAAGTTCTTCGCGGCGGCTCGCAGCATCGACGGCCCACCCACATCGATCATCTCGACCACGTCGTCGTCGGCCATCCCGATGCGATCGGCGACGAGCTCGAACGGGTAGAGATTGACGCAGACGAGCTCGAAGGGCTCGATCCCCTGCTCGGCGAGCTCCGCGAGATCGTCCCCGTGGCCGCGCCGGGCGAGGATTCCCGCATGGACGCGGGGATGCAACGTCTTCACGCGGCCGCCGAGCATCTCCGGAAAGCCCGTGAGCTCCTCGACGCGGATGACGCCGAGACCGGCATCTCGAAGCGTCGTCGCCGTGCCTCCACTCGCCACCAGCTCGAACCCGAGGTCGGCCAGGCCGCGCGCGAACGGCACGAGGCCGTTCTTGTCGTAGACGGAGATCAGCGCGCGCACAGCTGCCTTACGACTTCCGGGAGAAGGCGATGCTCGACGGCGTGGATGCGTTCGCGCAGACTCTCGACGGTGTCGCCGGCCAGAACGGGCACGGGCTCGCTTGCTATCACCGGGCCGGTGTCGATCCCGGCGTCCACGTAGTGCACGGTCGCGGCTGTCTCCGAGACACCTGCTGTGAGCACGTCCTCGAGCGGATGGGCACCGGGAAAGTCTGGAAGCGGCGCCGGATGCACGTTCACGACGCGCTCGGGGAAG
>JALZOK010000063.1:4218-18834 GCA_030857225.1 Actinomycetota bacterium | reverse complement strand
GGCCACGTCGCTCGAGCGCACGCCTCTCTACGCGCGCCACGTCTCGCTCGGCGCGCGGATGGTGCCCTTCGCGGGCTATGAGATGCCCGTGCAGTACGCGGGCGTTATCGAAGAGCACCGGGCGGTGCGCACCGACTGCGGGGCGTTCGACGTCTCGCACATGGGCGAACTGCACGTCGACGGCCCTGCGGCGCACGCCTTTCTCCAGGAGATGCTTTCGAACGACCTCGACAAGATCAACGACGGGGAGGCGCAATACACCCTGCTGACGAACGAGCAGGGCGGGATCATCGACGACCTGATCGTCTACCGCCTCAAGCACGGGCAGTACCTCCTCGTCGTCAACGCGTCCAACCGCCACGCCGTCTACGAGTGGCTCAAGGAGCGCGAGGCGCGCGGTACCGAGGTGCGAGACACCTCCGACGAGTACGGCCTGGTCGCGGTTCAGGGTCGCCGCTCGATCGAGCGCCTCGGGCTGCCCGACCGACCCGCCTTCACGCACGAGCTGGGAGAGCTCGACGGAATCGAGGTCATGATCTCGCGCACCGGTTACACGGGCGAGTTGGGAGTTGAGCTGTGCTCCGCTGACGAGGACACCGAGGCCCTCTGGGACGCCGTTCTCGCCCGCGGCGCGACACCCTGCGGCCTCGGCGCCCGCGACACGCTTCGTCTCGAGGTCTGCTACCCACTGCACGGGAATGACATCACCCCCGACACCGATGCGATCTCCGCGGGACTCGGCTGGGCTTGCGCGCTCGAGACCGAGTTCGCGGGGGTCGAGACGCTGCGTCGGATAAAGACGGAAGGGCCGGAGCGCAAGCTCGTCCCGTTCGTGATGGAGGCGAAGGGGATCCCTCGCCAAGGGATGCGGATCGAGGGCGGCGGCGAGGTGACCTCCGGGACGCACTCTCCGACGCTCGACCGAGGTATCGGAATGGGATACCTGCCGACCGCCAGCGCCACGCCCGACACCGAGCTCGAGATCAACGTTCGCGGCAAGTCGCGCCGCGCTCGCGTCGTCTCCAAACCGATCTACCGAAGGGGAGAGTGAGAGTGCCAGCAGCAGAGAGCTACCCCGACGACCTCAGATACCACCCCGAGCACGACTGGGCCCGCGTCGACGGCGACGAGGCCACGCTGGGAATCACCTGGTTCGCGCAGGATGCGCTTGGCGAGCTGGTGCACTACGAGGCGCCGGAGGTGGGCTCGACGGTGACGAAGGATCGGCCGTGCGGCGAAGTGGAGTCCGTGAAGGCCGTTTCGGACGTCGTCTCGCCGCTCTCCGGCGAGGTGCTCGAAATCAACCAGAAGGCCGTCGACGAGCCCGAGATCGTCAACGAGGATCCGTACGGCGAGGGCTGGCTGATCCGGATTCGCGTGTCGGACGCGTCGGAGGCCGACTCGCTCATGGATGCCGAGGCGTACCGGGCTCACGTCGCTGAACAGTGAGCAGCGGGTACCTGAGCCTCACCGATGCCGACCGCGAGGAGATGCTCGCGGCGATCGGCGTCTCCTCCGTCGACGAGCTCTTCGAGCAGGTGCCCGTGGGGGTGCGCCTCGACCGCGAGCTCGACGTTCCCCCCGCGCTTTGCGAGGCGGAGCTCGTTCGCCACATCGAGGAGCTCGCCGCGCGGAACGTCCATACCGGCGCCGAGCTCTCGTTCCTGGGCGCGGGAATCTATGACCACTACGTCCCTTCGGTCGTCGACGTCGTCCTCTCCCGCGGGGAGTTCCTGACCGCGTACACGCCGTACCAGCCGGAGATGAGCCAGGGCGTGCTGCAGGCGATCTTCGAGTACCAGACCGTCATCTGCGAGCTGACCGGAATGGACGTGTCGAACGCGTCGGGCTACGACGGCATGACCGTCGCCGCGGACGCATGCTTCATCGCCAAGCACGCGGTTCCCGATCGCAAGAAGATCGTTCTCGCGGAGACGCTCAACCCGCAGGTACGCCAGGTCGTAAAGACGTATGCGCCCGGGTTCGGGCTCGAGGTCGTCGAGGTGCCGCACACGGGCGGGACGACCGACCCGGAGCAGCTGGCGGCGGCGGCAGAAGACGCGGCGGCAGTTCTCTTCCAGCAACCGAACTTCCTGGGCTGCCTCGAGCCCGCACCGGATCTCGCGGAGGCCGCGACCGAGGCGGGCGCGCTTGCGATCGCGCATGTCGACCCGATGTCGCTCGGAGTGCTCGAGGCGCCTGGCACCTACGGGTGCGCCATGGCGATCGGCGAGGGTCAGAGCGCCGGAAACTGGCCGTCCTACGGCGGCCCGCACTATGGATTTCTCGCCGCGCGCAGGGACTTCATCAGGCGGATGCCCGGTCGCATCGTCGGCGAGACGGTCGACATGGACGGAAAGCGGGCGTTCGTCCTCACGCTCCAAACCCGCGAGCAGCACATCCGCCGCGAGAAAGCGACGTCGAACATCACGACGAACCAGACGCTGCTCGCGTTCGCCGGACTCGCGACCCTGTCCTGGCTCGGGCCGCAGGGGCTGCGCGAGGTGGGGGAGACGTGCCTCGCGCTCGCGCAGTACGCACGCGAACGGATCCCGCTGGAACCGGTGTTCGATGCGCCCACGTTCAAGGAGGTCGCGTTCCGAACTCCCATCCCCGCGCGTGAGGTGATCAAGCGAGCGCGCGAGCGCGGTGTGCACCCGGGCTACGCGCTCGGCCGAGATTACGAGGGCATGGACGACGTCCTGCTGGTCGCGGTCACAGAGAAGCGAAGCGTCGAGGACATCGACCGGCTGACCGCGGTGCTCGAGGAGGTGTGCCAGTGACTGAGCAGACAAGCGCGCAGCCGGACACGACCCCGCTCATCTTCGAGCGATCCCGTGCCGGACGCCGCGCCGGACGCCCGCCGCGTCCTGGTCTCCCCGTTCCCGAGCTGCCGAGCTCGCTGCGACGCGCCACATCGCCGCGCCTGCCCGAGCTCTCCGAGCCCGAGCTCGTCCGCCACTTCACGAAGCTGGCCGACCGCACCTTCGGTGTCGACACGGGCTTCTACCCGCTCGGCTCCTGCACCATGAAGCACAACCCCCGGGTGCACGAGCGGCTCGCGGGGCTCCCTGGGTTTCGCGACCTCCATCCCCACCAGGAGGACGAAGGTGCCCAGGGCGCGCTCGAGCTGATGTGGCGGCTACAGGAGATGCTCGCCGAGATCGCCGGGCTGCCGGCGGTCACGCTGCAGCCGGCGGCCGGCTCACAGGGCGAGCTGACCGGGCTCATGCTCATGCGCGCGTACTTCGCCGACCACGGGGAAGAGCGCGACACGATCATCACCGCCGACACGGCGCACGGGACGAACCCCGCGAGCGTGACCATGGCCGGCTACAAGCTCGAAAAGGTCGAGACCGATGCGCGCGGCAACCTCGATCTCGACGATCTGCGCGGGAAGGTGAACGAGCGCACGGCCGGGCTTATGCTCACGAACCCCTCGACGCTCGGTCTCTTCGACGAGGGGATCGAGGAGGTCGCGGGGATCTTCCACGACGCCGGTGCGCTCCTCTACTACGACGGCGCGAACCTGAATGCCGTCGTCGGGATCTCGCGCCCGGGCGACATGGGCTTCGACATCGTCCACTACAACCTGCACAAGACCTTCTCGCAGCCCCATGGTGGAGGCGGGCCGGGCGGCGGGCCGGTCGCGGTGCGGGAGCGGCTCGAGCCGTTCCTCCCGGTTCCGCGGGTGGTTCAGGAGGGTGATGTGTATCGGCTCGACTCCGACCATCCGAAGTCGATTGGCCGCGTTCGAGGGTTCGCGGGGCCGTTCGGGGTCTTCGTCCGCTCGTACGCTTTCATGCGTGCGTACGGGCCTGCGCTCAAGGAGATGTCGGAGGTCGCCGTGCTCAACGCGAACTACCTGCTTGCACAGCTGAGGGACGCCTACGACCTGCCATACGACCGTCTGTGCATGCACGAGTTCGTGCTGTCGGCGCGTGCGCTGAAACGGGAGCACGGAATCACCGCGCTCGACGTGGCGAAGCGGCTGATGGACTACGGGATCCATCCGCCCACGATCTACTTCCCGCTCGTCGTCCCCGAGGCGCTGATGATCGAGCCCACCGAGACCGAGCCGAAGGAGCGCCTGGACGACTTCGTCGACGCGATGCACGCGATCTCCGAGGAGGCCGCGAAATCTCCCGAGCTGCTGAAAGATGCGCCGCGGTCGAGACCGGTCAGGCGGCTCGACGAGGTACGGGCGGCGAAGCAACCGATCGTGCGCTACGACTTCGGCGCGCGAGTCCACGTGGAGGCCACCGCTGCACCGACCATTCCCGAAGACAGAGGGCAGGCTGAAGCCTGACCCCGGACGTCCAACGGTCGGTATTTAGCTCCACGAACCGCGTCAGGGGTCAGGCTTCAGCCTGACCTCGTAGTCGAGGTTGTCGTTCTCGGAGCTCGGAGCGGTTTCCCTCGCCCGACTCCCGTGCCGCCTCATCTAGCGCACCGAAGCCAGCTGTCCGCACGCAGCCTCGATGTCGCGCCCGCGGGTGAGCCGCACGGTCGCAGGGATGCGGGCGCGATCGAGCTCACGCTTGAAAGCCTCGATCGTCTGGCGCGACGATCCTTCGAAGGTCCCGGTCGGGTTGTACGGCATGAGATTGACCTTGAACGTCCTCGGATCCAGCAGGGCCGCGAGTGCACGTGCCGCGGCTGGTGAGTCGTTGACGCCGGCGAGCATGACGTACTCGACGAATACCTTCCTTCGCCTGAGCTCGAAGTAGCGGCGGCACTCTGCGAGCACCTCGTACAGTGGATAGCGGTCGTTCACCGGCATGAGCTCCGACCGCAATGCGGGATCGGCCGCGTGGATCGAGAGCGCAAGCCGGATCGGCTCCTCGACCTCGTCGACGAACCGGCTTAGGCCCGGCATCCAGCCGACCGTGGAGATCGTCGTCCGCCGGTGCGTGATCCCGAGATCCGGAAGCCGGTGCGCGGAGTCGAGCACGGCCTCGTAGTTCACGAACGGCTCGCCCATGCCCATGTACACGGCGTGGTTGACGGGCGCGATGCGCCGGAAGTGCAGCGCCTGGTCGAGGATCTCGGAAGCGTTCAGGTTGCGCCCGAAGCGCATCGCGCCTGTGGCGCAGAACGTGCAGGTCAACGGACAGCCGGATTGCGACGAAAGGCAGAGCGAGCGGCGACCGTCGCGGTAGCGCATCAGCACCGCTTCCACGGCGTGCCCGTCGTGCGTGCGGAAGAGCACCTTGAACGTGCCGTCGCGCGACTCGCGCTCGGTGACGACCTCGAGAGTCGAGAACGGCACGCCCTCGGCCAATGCCAGGCGCAAGGGCTTCGCCAGCGTCGTCATCTCCTCGTAGGAGGCCGAGCCGCGCGCCGTCCACTCCCAGACCTGCCGCGCCCGGTAGCCGGGCTCGCCGCGCTCGGAGAGGGTGCGGTCGAGGAGCGCGAGGTCCATGCCCGGACGGTAGCGTCTCGGCTCGAAATGATCGATCTTCGGTCCGACACCGTTACGCAGCCCACATCCGGAATGCGCCGCGCTATCGCGGATGCCGCTGTCGGTGACGAGCAGAAGCGGGAGGACCCGACCGTAAGCGATCTCCAGCGGCGGGTCGCGGAGCTGCTCGGTCACGAGGCTGCGGTCTTCGTACCGACGGCGACGATGGCGAACCAGATCGCTCTCAAGCTGCACAGCCGCCCCGGAGATGTGCTGCTGGCCGAGGAGACGTCGCATGTCGTGGTCTACGAGTACGGAGGAGCCGCTGCCCATGCGGGGCTGATGACCCTCGGTCTGCGCGGCGTCGACGGGCGCATCACCCGTGAGCAGATCCTCGAGGCCGCGGCGCCGAGCACGAAGATCGCCGACCAACAGGCGGCTGTCCTCTCGCTCGAGAACACGCACAACAACGCGGGCGGGAGGGTGTGGCCGCTCGCCGAGCTGGAGGACGTCGTCGCGACCGCGCGCGAGCTCGGGCTGGCGGTGCACCTCGACGGCGCCCGGCTTCTCAACGCCTCGATCGCGCTCGGCGTCGCGCCTGCGACGATCGCAGGTCGCTTCGACACCGTCACGCTGTGCCTCTCCAAGGGACTCGGCTGCCCGCTCGGAGCCGTGCTCGCGGGGTCAGGAGACCTGATCGAGCGAGCGTGGCGCGAGAAGCACCTCTTCGGCGGCGCGATGCGCCAGGCGGGGATCGTCGCGGCTGCGGGCGTCTACGCGCTCGATCACCATGTCGACCGGCTCGCCGAGGACCACGCGCGCGCACGCCGTCTCGCGGAGGCGCTAGTCGAAGCAGGTATGGCAATCGACCTCGATCGAGTCGAGACCAACTTCGTCCAGGTAGACCTGGTGCCTTTAGGACTCGATCGCGCGGCCGCGCTTACCTCTCTCCGCGATGCGGGAGTGGGCCTCTCGGCGACGATTCATCCCACAGTTGTCCGCGCCGTCACCCATCTCGAGATCACCGACGAGGACATCGAGCGCGCCGCCGGGTTGATCCCGCAAGCCCTAGGGGTCGATGCACGAGTCGTGGCGGGCTAGCGGACGACGAGAACCGGGCTCGCCAGCCGCAACACCGGGGACCACAGCCGCAGCTTCGAGCCCTTCGGAGCGCTGACAGTCCGTCGGAGGTACCCACGGCGATCTGTCAGGGCGCTCCCGCCGACCGCCACCCACCGCCCACCACGAAAGTGCTGCAACACATACCGCTGCGGACCGTCGCCCGGGCGTACCTGACCCCACACGCTCGTTTTCGTCCCGCGTCTCGCCACCTGCGCGAGCGGGAGCATCGTCGCGGCGAGCGCCGGCTTTGCCAGGCCCCGAACCGTCTCCAGCCCGCTCTGGAAGCGGCTGATCTCCGGCTCGTCCCGGTAGAGGTAGTGGATCAGCATGTCGACCTTCGGAGCGAGATACACGCGGCGCGCGGCCTCGCCGATAAAGCGCGCCTGGTCGCTCGGGGATACGCCGAACGCATCCGGCGGATTCGTCTGGTAGGCGTACTCCGTCAGCCAGATCCTCGCGCTGGGAAAGGCCCGCCCGACGAAGAGCAGCAGCCGATCTAGGGAGGCCATCGTCAGCGTCTCGCAGACGCATCCGCCTGTGAACGGCGTGTCTCCGGGAAAGACCGGGTACGGGTGGTGAGCGTAGACGTCGAGTCGCGCGCCAGCGCCGTCCATCGCGCGGATGAAATCGACCGGTGAGACCCCGCCCTTGCCGGCGCGCGGGCCGGTGACTCCGCCGGCTACGCGTGCCCGCCGGTTGACCGCCTTGATGCCACGGTAGCCGGGGTTGAGGATCTGCGACACGTACGTCTTCGCCGAGGCCGGCTTGAGCCAAATCGGCTTGTTGGGCTCGTTCCACATGATCCATTTCGAGACGAACGGGTAGCGCTCGGCCGCGGCCTCGGCGAAACGCTGGAAGTCCTCTCCTCGAAGCGGCGCGACGTTGGGCGAGGCGCCACCGTTCGCCCAGCCGGGGGTTCCCCAGAGAGTGACGACGGGCTCGAGCCCACGCGCGCGAAGCGCATTCAACAGTCGGTCGGCCCGCGCCCAGCTGTAACCGCCCTCACTCGGTTCGACGCGGTGCCAGTTGAGCGTGACCCGCACCACGTCGATGCCGAGTCGATCGAGCTTCGCGACGCGGTCGGAGAGCTTTCCCGGTCCGAACTCGAGCCACGCGTCGTCTTGGATCCCGAACTGTACGCCTGGCGCGCCCTGCGCCTGGCCCGACCAGAGGCCGAGTGCGCAGGCAGAGACGATGACGACGGCGAGGGATCTCATTCGTGCACGAATACCCGGCCCGCGGCGCTTCCGAAACGGTGCTTCAGGGCTTCCTTACAACCCGCACGGACTTCAGCGATCGCCCGCGAGTAGAAAGGCCAGAACCGCGATCGCATAGGCGACGATCAGCAACACCCCACGCAGGCGGCTCGAATGCCCGGTGAAGAGGACGAGGATCGTGAACGCGACGGAGCCGCCGAGAGCCGCGACCTCGACGGGGCGGAAACTGAGAGCGAGCGGCTCGATAAGCCACGAGATGAGCGCGACCGCAGGGATCAGAAAGACGGCAACCTGCGCCGCGGACGAGAGGGCGATCTCGCCGGCGAGAGCGATTTTCCCGCGGAACGCGACGACGACCGCCCCGCCGTGCTCGGCCGCGTTTCCGACGATCGCCACAATGACCGCAGCCACGAAGAACTCAGTGAGCCCCGCCTTCTCGGAGAAGACCTCGAGCGAGCCGACGAGGATCTCGGCGACGACCGCGGTCGTAATGGTCGCCAGTGCGAGCGCGACGAGCGCTCCTCTGAGCGACCAGGCGCCGATCTCCTCGTCGCTGGCGATGTGGCGGATGCGGTGGCGCCGCAGCGAGTACCACGTGACGCTGACATAGACGATCAGGAGCACGATCGAGACGGGCACGGACAGCGCGGCGAGCGAGTCGCGATCGGGGTTCCCTTCCCAGCTCGGGATCGCAGGAATCAGGAACACGAGGGTCGCGAAGCCGAGGAGCCCGAACGCGAGAAAGCTCGAGAAGCGGTCGAGCTGGCCGCGTCCACCCGCGATCAGCGACGCCCCCAGCACCAGCAGGAGATTGGAGACGACGCTCCCCGTCAGCGAACCGCGCACGACTTCCGTCAGGCCTTGGTTGACCGCGATCAGCGCGATGATCAGCTCGGGCGCGTTACCGAACGTGGCGTTCAAGAAGCCCCCGACTCCAGGTCCCGTGTGCACGGCCGCGTGCTCGGTCGCCTCGCCGATGAGCCAGGCGAGCGGAATGAGCGCGAGCGCCGAGAGGACGAAATCCCACGTCGGCGGAAGATCTAGGAGGTAGTGGATCCCGATCGCGATTGGTGCGACGGCAAGAGTTGCGAAGAGAATGCGGCGGACCACGGACGCAGAACCCTAGACGAGGTCGCGGCGGCTGCCGCCGGACCTCCCGGTTCCCCCGGACCCCCTCCCCTGGTCCGCTACGCGGACACCGGTTGCACCTGCTGGGGAAACCTCCCGGTTCCCCCAGACCCCCTCCACTGGTCCGCTGCGCGGACAAGCGCTACTCGCGCTTGCCTGAAAACTCGCCGTTTGTCAAGTCTTGCGGCCGAGGGCACCAGAGGCACACAATCCGCGCATGAGTGAGACTGCAGCGGAGGTCGGACTTCCTCTCCGGGCCCAGGACGAGGTCGAATGCCGCCACTGCGACGTCCACTGCGAGAAGGTCGTCTACCCCGGCGCCTGCCTGCGCATGGCGTGTCCGTTCGTCTACGCGTACGAAGCGTGGGGCCGGACGTACATGGGGTGCCTGCAGAAGGTCTTCGACGTGGAGATCGATCTCTCGCTCCTCGAGGCTGCGGAGAGCGAGCAGGGCGGCTTCGGCGCGGTGCGCGCGCGTCGCGCGCCGCTCCCCATGTGCGAGACCGAAGTGATCTCCACCTACAGCGGCCGCGAGGACGATCTCGGCTGCCGGAACCCCGAGTTCCACGAGCTGCCGCGCGAACGCGCGAGCTTCCGCATCTTCGCCCGTATCAGCGGCATCAGCTAGGGCGCTTTCTCCGTCGTCCGCGGCGGTGCAGCTTGCGGAGGAGATCCATGTCCGCGGAGCTGAGGCCGTCCTCGGGCCACGTCTCGATCACTGCGGGAAGCTCGTAAAACGCTGGGTGGCCGAGGAATGTCGCGAGCCCGTTCCCGAGGAGCCCTTGGGCTACGACGTCGTGGCGATCGCGGTTCGACCCGAGCGGTGTCTTCGAGTCGTTCACATGGAGGACGCGAAGGCGCTCGAGTCCGAGACCTGTGTCCAGCTCCTCCAGCGCCTGGTCGAGCGCCTGCGCATCGGTGACGTCGACGCCGGAAGCCCACCAGTGGCAGGAGTCGAGGCAGACGCCGAGCCGTGGGTGGGCGCCGAGCGCGTCACAGAGAACCGCGAGCTCATCGACCGAGCGGCCGATCGTGCCACCCGCGCCGGCGGCGTTCTCGACGCAGAGCCAGAGCTTGTCCGTCGTCAGCTCGAGGAGCTCGCGGAGTGCCGGCGTCACGATCTTCACCGCCTCGTCGAAGCCGTACCCGAGATGCGAGCCGACGTGGAAGACGACCGCGTCGGCGACGATCTCCCGTGCCGTCTCCATCGTCGCCTGCAGCGCCTCGAATGACTTCGAGCGGATCTCCTTGTCCCGGCTCGCGAGGTTCACGAGGTAGAGCGCGTGACACGAGACGTGCCGCACCCGCGCTTCACGCCGCCGCACCCGAAAGCGTTCGAGCTGCTCTTCCGAGTGCGCGGTCGGCTTCCACATGCGCGGGCTCTGCGTGAAGACCTGCACGGCATTGCCGCCGATCGCCTCGATTCGGTCGATTGCGTTCGAGATCCCGCCTGCTGCTGACACATGAGCGCCGAAAAGCACGCCGATACGCTACGCGCGTGCCTGTCCGCGTTCGCATGGCGCCGTCTCCCACCGGCTTTCTCCATATCGGAGGAGTACGCACGTTCCTCTTCAACTGGCTCTACGCGCGCGGACGCGGGGGAGAGTGCCTGCTTCGGATCGAGAACACGGACACGAGCCGCGAGGTCGCCGAGTCGGTGGCGCAAATCGAGCGCTCGCTCCGCTGGCTCGGCATCGACTGGGACGCCGAGACGACATTCCAGCTCGATCGCCTCGAGCGCGCGCAGAAGGAGGCGCGGAGGCTCGTGGCCGAGGGAAGCGCCTACGAGGACGAAGGCGCGATCCGCATCCGCATGCCCGACGACGGCTCGACGGGCTGGGACGACGCGATCAAGGGCCGCATCGAGTTCCCGAACGAGCAGCTCGAGGATCTCGTCCTCGTTCGCTCGGACGGCCGCCCGACCTACAACTTCGCCTCGCCGCTCGATGATTGGCTGGACGAGATCACGCACGTCATCCGCGGTGACGACCACGTCTCGAACACCCCGAAGCAGCTCCATGTGCTGCGTGCGCTCGGCGCCGAGCCTCCCGTGTACGCGCACGTCCCGAGCGTGTTCGGAGAGGACGGACGCAAGCTCTCGAAGCGCCATGGCGCGATCTCGGTAGACGAGTTCCGCTCAGCGGGCTATCTCCCCGAGGCGCTCATGAACTTCCTCGCGCTTCTCGGCTGGGCGCCGGACGGCGAGACCACGATCATGAGCAGAGACGAGCTCGTCGAGCGCTTCTCGCTCGAGCCCGTGGGCTCGAATCCGGCGACGTTCGACTACGCGAAGCTCGACTGGATGAACGGCGTCTACCTCCGCGAGCTGCCGCCTGACGCGTATGCGGACAGGCTCGTCGTGTACCTCGCCGAGCAGGGCAGCGAGTGGCCCGAGGAGCGCATTCGCGCATCAGCGCCGCTCGTGCAGGAGAAGATCGGCCGCCTTGGCGAGTTCGCGGACTTCGCGGGGTTCCTCTTCCACGACGTCGAGCCCGACCCGAGCCTTCTCGACGCGCGCATCCTCACCGCGGCCGCGGAAGCGATCAGCCGAACGGAGCCTTGGTCAGTCGAGGCGATCGAGACGTCGTTGAAGCACCTCTGCGACGAGCTGGGCGAGAAGCCACGGACTGTTTACCTTCCCATTCGCGCGGCGGTGACGGGCTCTCGAGTCTCACCCGGTCTGTACGAGAGCATCGAGCTCCTCGGAAGGGAGGAGTCACTCGGGCGCATTCGTCGCGCAGGCAAGTCGTTGGCATCGGCACGGTGAGCGCGCTCGGGGACATCGTCGGCGTCGAGCTCGGGCCGTCGAGCTGGCTGGAGGTCTCGCAAGAGCGGATCGAGCGCTTCGCGGAGGCGACCGAGGACTCGCAATGGATCCACGTCGATGCCGACCGAGCAGCTCAGGGTCCGTTCGGGACGACCATCGCCCACGGCTTTCTCACTCTCTCGCTCTGCGTGCCGATGCTGTACGAGGTGCTTCCGCGCTCGGGTGGCATGGTCGTGAACTACGGCGTCAACCGCGTGCGCTTCCCGGCCGCGGTGCCTTCGAGCGGACGCGTGCGAGGACGGTTCCGGGTGCTCTCGGTCGAGGATGTCTCGTCCGGGGAGCGCGCGACGATCGAGGCGTCGGTCGAGTGCGAACATGTCGAAAAGTCCGTCTGCGTGGCCGAGCTCGTCCTCTTGACAGTGTCCTAACAAGCCCCTGACGTCGTCAGACACGTTTGCTACCGTGCCTAGCCGCGTGAGCCTCCGGCGCCTCCTTTTCGTGCTCGTCCTTGCTATCGGGGTTTCGATCGTGGTCGTCCCTGGTGCAAGTGCCGGAGGCATCCGCGACTGGGAACCCTGTCCGGACGACGCGGGAAACCTGGTCTGTCCGACCGGGACTACCGGAGTGCCGTACTCGATCAAGTTCCGTGCAGTCGAGGAGCCACCCTGCCGGCCCGGCGACGATACGTGGCACATCATCAACGACGCGCCGCCGACGGGCCTTACGCTCGCACAGGACGGCACGCTCTCCGGCACACCAACGCAGGCAGGGACGTTCGGGTTCTGGGTGGAGATGCGGCTGCCCGACATCGTGGGCGTCTGCAACGGGACCGCGGATACCACCCAAGAGCGGTTCGTCATCACCATCAACCAGGGCGCGCCCGTCGCGCCGGTCGCGCCGTCTCTGCCGAGGCTGATCATCGGCCCCGAGTCCGTTTCACCCGGGACGGTAGGAACCCCGTACATGGCGGCGATGACCGCCAACCTCCCGGACGCGAAGAGCTGGTCGATCGTCGCGGGAACGTTGCCGGCCGGTCTCACGCTCGGGACTAGCGACGGAGTGATCTCCGGTAGCCCGACTGGCCGCGGCTCGTACTCGTTCACCGTTCAGGCGAGGATCGCCGACGGTCGGAGCGACACGAAGGCGCTCACGCTCGAGGTTCGGGAGCGGCTGGTGCTCGCGAGCGCCGGCGCGCTCGAGACACGCGTCGCTCGAACAGAGGTCGGGATCACCTTCGACGGTGGGCTGTTCGCGACGGGCGGCTTCGGCGCCTATACCTGGTCGGTCGACGGCGATCTGCCGCCAGGCCTCGAACTCGACGCGGACGGCAGTATCAACGGGAGGCCGGAGCTGGCCGGGTCGTATCGATTCACTGTGTCGGTCACCGACGCGGAAAGCCGCCGTGCGACCTATCCCGCGAGGATCATCGTCGCCGAGCGCCTGAGGATCGCGCGAACGATTATGAAGCCCGGAAAGGTAGGGTTCTTCCTCAGTCGGAAGGTCGCGACGCTCGGCGGCGTCCGCCCGACGACGACTAAGGTGAAGCGTGGCCCGCTTCCACGCGGAATCTTCTTCGACCGCCTCGCCGGAGTCTTCGTCGGCACGCCCACGAAGGCGGGTACGTGGAAGATCCGGGTCGAGGTCGTCGACTCGCTAGGCGCGAAGTCGGTGGCCACGATCGTGCTCGTCGTTCGCGCGAAGTAGCCGCGGCAAGCTCGCGACCCTCGCATGAGGGATACCCATCTGGGGGACGAGGGCCTAGTGTCTTAGGTATGGCCAGCGTCAGCGTGGTTGTTCTCGATCCTCGAATCGCTCCGCGCGACCAGACGGCGTGGGCGTTCACCGACGATGCAGATGCGCAAGCCGTCGCGGGATTCCTCAACATGCGGCTGAGCGACGGTGAATCGATCGCGTGGGTCGAAAGCGTCCGGCTCGAGCGCAAGCTGAGCAAGCGAGTGTTGCGGTATCTGGATCGCTGGGCGGACCTCGCCGAGGAGACGCTCCGGGACGACTACCTCGAAGAGTGAGCATGGTCTCGCGCTGGTAGCGCGGTCGGCTACGAAATCCGTCGACCCGCCATTTGCGTACAACCCTCGTTAGTAGACCGTTCGAACGACTCTAAGGAGGGGCTTTTATGAAGTCACCTGTTTCGAGTGCGGCTGTTGTCGCACTCGGTCTGGTTCTCGCCGTCGCCGGCGCCGCGAACGGCGCGGGCCAGGCGACCACCATCAACCTCGCAACGACTTGAACGCCTCGCAGGAGGTGCCCGCGCCGAACGGCGACGTCGCGGCCGCCCGGGGGACGTTCACCGCAACCGTCAATGCTTCTGCGACAGGCGCAACGGTTGCCTGGGAGCTGACGTTCAGCGCCCTGACCGGCGCAGCTGGCGCCGCGCACACTCACATCGCTCCACGCGGCACGGCAGGACCGGTCGCCGTGCCACTTTGCGGCCCGTGCCAGAGCCCCGCGAGCGGTACTGCCAATGTCAGTGCCACAGTGCTGAGGCCCTGCAGACAGCGGGTGCCTACGTCAACGTCCATACGGCAACAAACGCACCGGGTGAGATCCGAGGACAACTCGGCGTCAGGGCCAACGTGACTACAGCGCTCAACGCGCGCCAGGAAGTCCCAAAGCCGAAAGGTAACGCGAACCGGGCCCGTGGGACATTCACCGCGACGATCACGAAGACCGGCACGACCGGCTCGATCTCTTGGCGTCTCACTTTCAGCAAGTTGACGGGGCGCGCCACGGCAGCGCACATCCACACCGGCGCAACCGGCAGGTCCGGCCCCGTCGCGCTTCCGCTCTGCGGGCCGTGCAGGAGCGGAGTCCGCAAGGCTGCGACGGTGCAGTCCTCTCTCCTGGCTGCTCTGGAGGCCGGGCGTGCCTACGTGAACATCCACACGGCTCGCAACCCCGCCGGCGAGATTCGAGGTCAAATTCGGGCGGTGCCGCTCAGTATCTCGTAGTCGAAGACC
>JALZOK010000063.1:0-4208 GCA_030857225.1 Actinomycetota bacterium | reverse complement strand
CCCACTCACTGATGCAAATTGCGCACGGCACCTGCCGTGCGCCGTTTGCTTCCTGTCGCGTTACCGCCGAGCTGACGGCAGGGATCTTCCTTTCACGGTCTTGCGCCGGACCGTCTCCTCGCTGTTGCGAGACTGGGCGGCAGTCTCGTGAACGGTCGGAAGCTTCCGAAAAGGGGCGCTTTCTGGTCATCTGGCACGCCTATCGGAGAGCCCTGGCTGGGCAGCTCGATACGCCGAGGGCATAGACTCGACTCGTCGACCCGAGGAGGAACACGATGTACGTTCGTATCGCAAGGTTCGAAGGCACGGAAGACAATTGGGACGAGCGAATAGAGGAAATCAGAGGGCGAATGGCCGGACAGGGGGAGGATGCAAACAGGCCGCCCTACAAGCGTGCATTGATGCTAGTAGACCGGGAGAACAGTCGAGGAGCGGCCGTCACGTTCTGCGAAACCGAGGATGACCTGCGCAAGGTCGACGAGTACATGAACAACATGTCTCCGCCTGGCGGTACAGGCACTCGGTCTTCGGTCGAGATGTTCGAGGTCGCGGTCGACTCCGAGCAGCTCTAGGAGTCCGGCCGCTAAGACCGGCACGAGAGCCTCGCGGTTGCCGAGGCTCTCGTGCGATTCGAATACCCCTACGGGCTCGTCGGATCAGCCGCGCTGCCCTGCGGGTTGCCGCACAGGCCGGAGTTGTTGAACCCGGTCTGCTGACCATCCGCGCCGCCGGCGAAGTTGTAGTCCTTGCCAAAAGCGCCGAACGCCCCATGTCCTGCGCACGGTGTGTTGGCGTTCGCCTTAGCGAATCCCGGCTGGGTGCCGTAGTCGCTGCCGTCGCCCGCGTTACCCGCGACTCCGACGGCCGGGAGCGCCAAGACAGCGCAGATCCCCGCCAGTGCGATCTTGTTCTTGGTCATTTGGATCCCCCATCTGTTGGATCCCAAGGGTTTCGGCAAGCCCTTCTTGGGCTAGATCCCTCGATCCGAGGAAGCGCCTCGCGTGCCGCTGCGTCCGGACGAAACACCAACGACCTCCAGGCATCCAGGTTTCCGATATCGGGTTCCAAGGAAGGACTCGCACAAGAAGCCCTCCACCAGCGTACGCACGCGTCGGCGTAATACGGACTTCATCGCTAGCCCGCCTGACTCGCGTACCTAAGCCAAATCCGCCTAGCCACGCGGGTCGGGTTATGCGCCGCAGGCCTCTCTCCACCACCGGCGCGAGTCGCTTGCGCATTGTCTTGTGGACGACCCGACTTCTGGGATGGATATTTGACTTGGAGGCGAGCAATGGGATGAGGACTGCGAGCACGAAGCTGACGCCGCGCGTTGCCCTTGCGCTGCTCTACACACTGGTGCTCGCGCTCGGCGTCGCGCTCGGGGGTCGGATCATCGTCGACGGGTACTCCCCTGTCCCGCACTCCGACCTGTGGGGTCTATTTCCGTTCATCGAGCGCGGCTTGCGTGAGGACTTCGGTCTCTCCGACCTGTGGGCGCAATGGAACGAGCACCGGTTCTTCGAGGGCACGAACATCTATCTCTTCGTGTCGATAGCGACGTCGTGCCTGCTGCTCGCCGGAACGTTTGTCGCCGCAGTCTGGTTCGACGCGCGCGACTGGCTCCTCACTCTGGGCACCCTCGCCGTGGCCGGAACATCGGCGCTGCCTCTGGCCGGAGTCGAGAACCTCACCTTGGCCGTCCAGGTGCAGTTCGTCCAGGTGTTTCTCCGGGCGACAATCTCGATTCTCAGCGTCGTGATGGCCACGCGCAGCACCGTGGCGTTCGGTTCGGAGGCGGTGAACTGCGCGCGCTCTGACATGGCGCGATTCGAGCGAAAGCCCCGGTGAGGCGCGATGGTCTCACGCCCCGCGGGTCGGACACGGTCTAGCTCTCAGGTGCCGACTCCGCTTGCGGCAAGGATGGTGAGCGTAAGCGTGGCAAGCCCGAGCACTCCGTGAAGAACGACGACGGGCAGCGGAAAACTCGTTTCCGCGGGCACGAGGGTGTGCTCGCGCCGATTGTGACCGCGAAGCCAGATCGCGAACATCGTCATACCTATCAGGGCGACTGCGACCAGCAAGGCGACGGCAGCCCATGCCAACGTGCCCTCGTCAGAAAGAAGAAACCCAACCCAGAGTGCCAGGCCGAGAACTGCGAGGCCGGCATGCATGAAGAGCCTCGGCGCACGTATCCCCTCGCGCTGAGAAAGACCCGCATGACGCAGCCATTGAAGGAACAAGCCGGCGCCGCCAAGCGCAGTCGCCACCCACGCAATAAGTGCCGCCCACTCCAACTACTGCTGCTCCTTGGATGAGATGCGTTCGAGCGCACGGAGGGCAGGGCCGTGAAGGACGGCTCCGTCGGGCGCGAAGCGTGACCCGTGGCAGGGGCAGTCCCAGCTTGCCTCAGCGGGATTCCACGAGACCTTGCAGCCCATATGCGTGCAGATGGCCGATACCGCATGGAGTGTCCCATCGAGGTCCCGGTAGGCGGCAACGTCACTGCCGTCGACGTCGACCACTGCAGCTTCTCCGGTGCCGAGATCAGCCGGTGAGCCGCTGCTCCCGCGAAGTACCCCGCCGACCTCTTGCACGGCGATGTTGACGTTCTCTCGCACGAAGTCCGTCGCAGAAGCGCGCATCGTCCGTCGATCCAACGCGAACACCTTCGCCCACGGCGGCGCCGATCCCTTTATCTCACCGGCGATCGCGAGTGCGGCCGCGCTGCCGTTCGTCATCCCCCAGGCCGCGAAGCCCGTCGCGACGAAGAGGTCCTGATCGTCGGCGATCCGTCCGATGAAGGGAAGGCCGTCGATGCTGTATGCGTCCTGGGTCGACCATCGGTAGAGGGTCTCTCCCACGTCCAGATGCTCTCGCATGAAGCGCTCGAGCATTGCGTAACGCTCCTCCGTATTCGCTTCCTGGCCCACGCGGTGGCCCTCGCCACTGACGATGACGAGCCGGCCGCCATCGTCAAGCGGCGCGGTGCGAACCGAACGAGTCGGGCTTCCCGCGTTGATGAACATGCCGGACGGCGTCCAGCTGCCAGACAGCTTTGCCGCGACCACGTAGGCGCGCCATGGATGGATGCGAGTGGCAAAGAACCCCGGCTCGATAATCGGGTAGTTGGTTGCGACGACGACTGTTGCTGCGCGTACTTCCCCGTTTTCCGTGCGCACGACGTAGGGCCCGTCGCCCTTCACCTCGAGCACACCCGAGCGCTCGACGATCTTGCCGCCGGCTTCGGTGAACGCATCCGCCAGCCCCAACAGGTAGCGACGGGGGTGGAACTGGCGCTGATCCGTGAGCTCCATCCCACCGACCGAAGGGAACGGCTCATCTGAATCGGACACGACGCGTGCTTCAAGACCCGCTCGCCGTGCCGCCGCTGCCTCTTTCTCGATGGACTCAAGCTCATCCTGAGTCTGCGCCAGAACGTAGTTCGGGACGGCCTCGAGGTCGCACACGATGCCGTACCTCGTAACCAGAGCGCCGACGAGGGCGAGTCCCGCGAGCTGAGCCTCTGCATAGCGGCGAGCTACATCTTCGTCGTGATCGCTCTCGAGGCGAGAGTAGGCGAGGCCATGGCTCGCTGTCACTTTCGCGGTCGTGAAACCTGAAACCCCGGAGGCGAGCCGCGCACCTTCGACGACCAGCGTGCTACGCCCGGCCTCAGCGAGCAGTAGAGCTGTCGTGAGTCCGACGATTCCCCCGCCCACCACGGCAACGTCGACCTCCTCGGTACCGGTGACCGAGGGCAGATCGGGACCGTGAGTGGTGTCGAGCCAGAATGAGGTGCGATCAGCTCGCGAGGGCAGCACAGCGCGCTCAAAGGCCGATCCCATCGTCTAGACGTACCCGGCACGCCCTAGCTCACAAACACCGACATCACTGTCGACGGTCGACAAGTTGGAGCGGATGGACACGCTCGAGCACTTCGAGCGGTGTCGCTGACTTCACCCGTTGCCCCGGTAGGCGATTTTCGATGTATGCACCGGCGTATGCACGGCACGCGCATTCTCGGCATTCCCGACACACCTGACCCGCTTAGCTAAGCCAAATGCTCCTAGCCATGCGGGTCTCTAAGAACTCGAATCAAAATGAAGGGTGATGGCCCTTCGTGGTGAACGCCGTCGGTATCTGTCTTCAACCTGAAGGAGATGCCGATGGCTACGAGGCCGTGGGATGTGCCGGATGGGTTGTGGGAG
>JALZOK010000115.1 GCA_030857225.1 Actinomycetota bacterium | reverse complement strand
GCTCAGCACCACCTGCGCCGTCGGTCGTCCTCGCTGCGCCGCCATGATCGCCTCCTATCGTCGCTCGTGACGACAGGATTCGCGGCCATCAATCAATATCCTCCGGACTAACGACTCAAGACACTAGTAGTCGGGGCAATATCTCGTCGCGGAAGCTGGTCTCTTTTTTTTGCGCAGAAGCGAGTGACGAAAGGAGGAGGGATGTCAGAGACAACCGGAACAGACGACGCCACACAGGGCGGCGGCCAGGGCGGCGGCCAGGGCGGCGGCCAGGGCGGTAGCGAAGGCGGCGGCCCCGGTAGTGGCGCAGGCCACGGCGGTCAGGGCGGCGGCGGCCCCGCGGGTGGCTAACCCACCCTAGAAAACGCAAGGAAGAGCGGCCCAGTGCTGGGCCGCTCTTCCTTTTTTGCACAGGGACTTCGGCGACCGCTTCAAGGCATCCAGGCTCTCCCCAGCCCGACGGAGTCTCCGATCGCCCGCCAGATGAGCATGAGGTTTCGTGCAGCTTCCCGCGAGGTACCCAAACCGAAGTAACCGGTGCGCAGGGGGAGGCACCTGGCGGTCAGCCCGTCACAAGGAAGCCGGCAGTTGACCCTCCCCTTGTGTGCTCGGGCCGATCGAGCACACAAGGGGATTTATTGGGGTACCACCTCAAATCTGTCAGAGTGATATGGGCGTGGCCCGGATCGGCTCGGATTTCTATTTCCGCAGGCTCCTCGAGCGCTGGAGGCGAGCAAACGGTCCAGACCGATTGAGCAGTGAAGAGAAGCAACGACTCGTCAATTGGGACAAAACTCCCGAGGAATTTCGCGCTCGGCTGAAGCACGAGATTGCAGAAGAAGCCAGGCAAGGGCCAAAAGCCGCGACCTGAGTGGCCGTTTGCAGCTGCCTGACCCTATGCGCGCGAGTCCGCAGCCACTCCTAGCAAAGCACGAAGGCGAGAAGCAAGAGTGGCGAGCACACGAGCAAGCGTCCAGAGCCAGAAGGCCATCGGCCGTTTCCGCCGCTTGCGACCAGGTTCCAGAAACGTCACAGGCGAGCAGTACCCCGCTCAGGCGCGGCCTAGTCAGTGAAGTCGTCGTTTGGGCTTTCGCTGCGCCGGGTGTAGCGTGTTTCGGTGATGAACGGAAGGGAGAGAGACGTGTCGTCCACACACGGTGACGAGACGCGAGACGACGACCAATGGACCGACGACGACGCGACGGCCGGAACGCACCCTGTCCACACGCCGTCGCAAGTGCCGGCGGAGCCCGAGGAAGGCGGAGGTCACCGCGGCACGGACAGGACAATTGATGTGATTCGCGCCGCGAAAAACGAGATCTTCCTCCGGGAGTACAACGAGCGGATAGAGGCTCACCACAAATGGGTAGGTTCGCCCCTGGCCGAGTGGGCATGCGAGTGCGCTAACAAGAACTGTCCCGAACCGGTGCTCCTCTCGATCGAGGAGTACGAGGCGATTCGCGCCAAGCCCACACACTTTCTCGTCGCTGCGAATGGCGAGCACGTGGATCCTCGAATCGAGCGCGTGGTTCAACGCGAGGAGCGCTACTGGGTCATAGAGAAGGTCGGCGTCGGGGCCGCTATTAGCGAGGCGCTGGATCCTCGCTCACCCTAGACGGTGATGTCCCCGCCTCCAAGCACCGTTCGATCCGGAGCGAGTCGAACGAGGTGCGTGGATAGTACGGGGAGGATCCAAACTACTGGCGCGTCGAGGCCGAGCGGGAGGTAAGGCGCGCTCCCTGCCAGGCGATGAGTTCGCCATCGAATACGACTAACCGAACCCCAAGATGAACTTCGCATCATCTGACATGCGGTCGGGCGTCCATGGAGGGTCGAACGTGAGCTCCACCGCGGCTTCTTCTACGCCGGCCACGGACCGGGCGGCGTCGAGAATGCCATCCGCAATCATGGCTCCGGCAGGGCACCCCATCGAGGTGAGGCTGTACAGCACTTTGACTTTTCCGGCGTCGACCTCGACGTCGTACATCAAGCCGAGCTCGACGATGTCCATGCCGAGCTCGGGATCCTCGACCTGATGCAGTGCCTCGACAACGTCTTCCCGTGTAACCACTGCCGTCAGTCTAGATGCTCGACCGGGAACTGACGCGCGAGGAGAAGGCGGCCAGAACCAAGCTAGGCGACGCACACTGGCTCGTCGTGCAGGCTGGTGAGCCTGGGCAACGAGGCGAGTGGCATCAGGCGTCGTGTGGCCGTCATCGGGTCCGCCGCGAAATCTCGACCAACTGTCTCAGCCCGGGGCCGTCTGGGCCAGGCGTGCCTCTCCTTCGTCGGCATCCCGTTGCGTCATACCGACGAGCTGGTCCGCGCGACGCAGCACGAGATCCATGACGTCCCCGATGGCCTTGTCGAGAGAGTCGTTGACGATGACCGGGACGTCGTAGCGCCGCGCTCTCTCCACGAGATAGTCCTGTATCTGTCTGATCTGGGGCAGCGCGTCCAGGTACTTCTCGAGTGGACGTAAGCCCTCGGTCGCGTAATCGCGCACCCAGAAGTGACTGCGATGCAGATTCTCGTCCTCGATCGCGACCACGCACTGGACGACGAATGCTCCCGGAAACGTGGTCGCGATCATTCCCGGGACGAGATGGACCCCCTCGAGGACGAGCGACCAGTGCTCTGTAGCAGCGCGCTCGAGTGCGGCTTGCACGCCGACGACGACATTCCTGGTCTGATCGAGGAAACCGAGGATCGCAGCATCGCCTGACTCCTCCTCCTCCGCGCGGGTCAGCGCGAGGCGCGCTTCGAAGCTCGAGAAGTGAACCGACGGCATGAACTCCTCAGAGAAGAACGCCCGCATCGTCTGCCGGATGAAGTCCGTCGACGTGACACGCGTGATGCCGAGCCTGTGCGCAGCCTCGGTGGCGATCGTAGATTTCCCCGTGCCGGTCGCACCCCCGACGAGCAGGAGCAGCGGCTGTTCGAGCTGCTGGAGCGCGCTCAACCGTTTCAGACGGCCGACTGTGGTCGCCGCATGGTCGAGACCGATGAGATCGGCGGCGAGCTCACCGAGCCGGTCGAGGTCGAGGGTCGAGACCCCGCGCTCGGTGAGGTCGCGATCCGCGCGATGCGCGATGAGATAGGCGCGCTCCGGGTCGAGCCCGGTGACCACCAGCGCTCGGGCCATCAGCCCCTTCGAAAACGGAACTTCGCCCCCAAGGGGCAGCGGCGTGACGTGACGGCGTTCGCTCATAGTCGTATTCGTGACATTTCCAGCACTATCTCGTCAAGGTCCGGATGCCCCGGGACGGGTTCGACGTCGTTGGCCGCGAGCACCACTTCAACGCCGTGTGCGGAACCGAATTCGGCCACGACGTCGACTGCGGCAGCCTTCAGCTCGACCAAGAGCACATCTGCAGCGATCTCCTCGAGCTCCCTCTCAAGCGCTGCACGATCCGCCAGGTTGCCGGAGACGTGCATGACTTCGGCGCCGTGCTCCGTCTCGAGATGCGCCGCCAGCAGTCCATGCGCCGCTGGTAGGGCGGTGCAAAAGTACGCCACCTTTCGTCCGCGCACGCTCGTCAGCGGCCGTGGCCGAAGCACCGTTGGCACGATGTCGATCTCGGCCGGGACAACTGTGCGCACCGCGTCGTACGTTCGCTCCCACTCCGAGCCGTTCTCGGCCATGGTCACGACGACGAGGTCGGCGAGTAGAAGCCGATAGGCGTTCAGGTAGCCGGCGGCAACGGCCGGGTTCTGATGCCCGCCGACGACCGCGATCGTCCGGTCGGTGGCGATCGGAGGCAGCGCCGCGCCACTGCCGTCGAAGATGACTAGGTCAGGATCGAGCGCAGCTGCCATGCGTGCGCCCTCGAGGACGTTCGAAATGAAGACAGCACCCGCGAGGCCGCCTCCACAGCGTCTGCAGCCCACTGTCTCGACGCCGGCGAGCGCAGCCGTCTCGAGATGGTCGGACGCCGCGTGACGCCCTGCGCGCGCCAGCTCGAGAAGCGCATTGATCGTCGGCGGCACGGTGATCGTCTCGGGCTCGGGCGGGCCGCCTCTCCCCATGGCAACGACCACCACGCGGCGCTCTGTCGCGAGCCGCCTTGCCACATGCCCGGTGACCGCGGTCTTCCCCACGCGCTTACCCGTGCCGACGACTGCGATCGAGGGAAGCTCGAAAGGCGCAAAGACCGGCGGATCGAACCGAAAGTCCGCGCCGACGACGGGGACGCCTCGGGCGAGGACCCGGCTCGCGAGAGCGAAGCGCTCGACCGGCCCGAGGACCGGCTCGTCGGAGAGATCGACCACGATCTCGGGCTGGAAGCGCGTGAGGGCGGACTCGACGTCCTCGGCGAGAGGGATGCCATAGCTGACGTCGCCGCGCAGCTTCTCCGTTCCTCCGACGAGAACCGCAGCCACGAACTCGTAGGGAAGCTCGGCGAGGGCGTCGCGGACGACGGGCGGGTAGTGCTCCCCGTCGACGAGGGCGATGGCCCTCACGTCTTGGCGGTGATCTCGTCCTCGATCGCGCCTGTGAACTTCGCGTATTCGAGGGTGTCGAGCGAGAACGAGACGAGCTTTACCTCGCCGTGGAAGGGGTGTCTCCGCCAGATGTCGACCTTGCGGTCGGCGACATCGATGACGTTGTAACACGGCCTCGTGTTCCCGCGCAGCCGAAGCGACGAGACCGTTCCGGCGTTCACGACGAAGAGATCTTCGAGCCGCCAGACGTACGGCACGTGCTTGTGCCCGGACAGGACGAGGCGCACTCCCGACCGCTGCAGGCACTCGATCGCATCGCCCGCGTCATACACCACGTTCCGTTCCCTCCCGGTGCCGGGCACAGGCAGCAAGTGGTGATGGAGGACGAAGATCTTGAGATCGGACGCCTCCTGCGAGAACTGCTCCTCGATCCACAGATAGCGGCCCCTCCCGATCTGCCCGTGGTCGAGGTCGGGTTCGCTCGAGTCGACGGCGACGATAGCCACACCATCCTTCCGCAACACCGAGTTCCGCTCGCCGAACATCTCCTCGAAGTGGACATAGCCCACGTTGCGGGAGTCGTGGTTCCCGGGCACGACGACGATCGACTCGCAGTCGAGACGATCCATGTACTCGCGGGCAGTCAGGTACTCGTGCCGGAATCCGAAGGTGGTGAGGTCTCCCGAGCACACGACGACGTCGGGTTTGAGCTCGTTGATCTCGCCAATCGCGCGCTCGAGCAGGCTGACCTCGAAGTACGGGCCGCCACAGTGGAGGTCGGAGATCTGTGCGATGCGAAAGACGCCAGCAGAGCCCGACATGGCCACAGTGTAAGAGCTTGCCTCGGAACGGTCGCCCGACATCGTCCATCGTTCCGAGGCGGACTTCGCCGCCGCGAGCGGCGTCCGAGGCAGTTGGTACCGTGGCCAAGGTGCGGGTTGAAAACCCGGTTTTCCAGGCATATTGCGGCTCCAAGCCTCCCCGCTTCGTGAATCGAAGCGAGCTTGAGTGCGCCAAGATTCTCGACTATTACGGCATCCGGTGGGAGTACGAGCCGCACTCTTTCGTCCTCGACCGTGACGAGGAAGGTCGCGTGATCAGCGCGTTTACGCCTGATTTCTACCTTCCTGAGCAAGACCTCTTCATCGAAGTGACGGTGATGAAGCAATCGCTCGTCACTCGCAAGAACCGGAAGCTCCGTGAGCTTCGGCGGCTCTACCCGGAAGTCCGGGTCAAGCTCTTCTATCGACGCGACATCGAGCGGCTTGCGCAGCGCTATCGGTTGCGCCTCGCCTCGTAGATGCTGACGAACAACGCATCCGAGCACGGCAAAGTCGGCGCCGTCTACCTGACACGCGCGCAGATCGCTGTGCGCGTCGCAAAGCTCGGA
>JALZOK010000114.1 GCA_030857225.1 Actinomycetota bacterium | reverse complement strand
CTCGATTCGTACCTGGATCACTAACTGGAACGACGAGCCACGACCCTTCGTCTGGCACAAGACCGCCGACGAGATCCTCGACAACCTCGCAGCATATTGCGCACGCATCTCCGACTCAGGACACTAGGTGCCTCGAAGAAATAGCGCTCTAGCCAGCGCAGCGCCTTCTCGCACCTCGGCCATCGCGCCCTCCGTGCAGGGTTCGACGGGCTGACGAGCCTGGAACCGATCGCTCGCGCCGGGAGAGTTGACAGGAGCAGCTTTCTGGTCAAGGTGCCGAAGTGATCACGCCCCGCGGCTTGAAGTCTCGGTATCGACATTCCGTGGATCTCGGTATCGACATTCCGTGGACGCGCCATACCCGGTTTCCAGGCGGGATCACTGGGTATAAGTTTCCCTAACGAAGGAGGTCGAGGCAGAGATGGTCACGCATCGGAACATCGCTGAGTGGCACGGCAAGCAACTGGTCGACCGCGACGGCGAAAACATAGGCAAGCTCGAAGACGTCTACGTCGACGTCGAGACGGACGAGCCTGCGTTCGGCACCGTCAAGGAGGGCTTCATCGGTCGCCACTTGACGTTCGTACCGCTGGCCGGGATCACCATCGGCCCCAACAGCCTGCAGGTCCCGGTCTCCAAGGAGCAGGTCAAGGACGCCCCCAACATCGAGACCGAGGGCGATGAACTCTCGCAGGCGGATGAGTCCAACCTCTATCACCACTACGAGCTCAACTACACCCCGCCCGATACGGAGAGCGGTCGGCGGCTCGCCCGCCGATGATCTTTCAAAAGCCAGCAAGACGACACGATCGCGGGCGCAAGCGCGGCCGCCCACGTCGACGCGTCTCTACTGCTGCCGGACTCCGTCTGGGCCGCTCTGGGGCTGCGGCCGGTGGAGGTAGGAACGAACTTGCGGTGGCTCGCTTCGCAGCCCTGAGGCGGACGACACGTCTTCCCTCGCGAATTCTTATCCGGCGTCCCACTGAGGAGCGGCGGTGGGTGTGTTGGACAAACTGAGGAAAGTCGGCGACTTCGTTCGCAAGAACTGGCGGTCAACAGGCGATGACAGCTACCGCGAGTACGAGCGTGAGCGTGAGCGTGAGCGCAAACAAGCCGAACGGGGACGTCAGGACGCAGAACGCGTTGCTGAGCGGAAGCGCGGGAAGACAGAGCGGGATCATGAGTACGAAGAACGCTATGCGGCCGAGCGTGCAGCCGAAGAGCCACAAACGGAGTCGCCTCGGGAGGACACGAGCAAACCCGAATGACCCGCGTCCTTTTCTCTGCCGCCGTGGCTGGGTGAAAACCAAGAACCCCAACTACTGGCGAAGGGATGCCGAGCTTGAGGCTATGCAGCGGTCGTTCGAGCGACGTAATCGTCGCTTTGCGTCCGTCTACGCAAGCCCTTGAGCTGAATCTCTAGAGGTTCTGTCGTGAACGGCGCCAAGCTTTCACTTGGCGTTTCAGCGCCCGTGCCTGATCACGGCGCGGGTTGCGCCTGCCGTTCTTCGTGTGGCAGTCATCACACCACGTAGGCCACATGTTCCCGGTGCCGAATGCGGCGTCGCCGAAAATAGCGAGGCAGCCCTGCGGGCGGAAGCGAAAGCCCTCTACACGGGACTCGTAGTTTGAACCGACGCATACGGTAAGCGGTCTTGTCCCTGGAATTACGACCTTCGCCTGGACAGCCTTCGCGTACTCATTGCCCCTAGGAGCCCCGAGCCTGATGAGCGCCTCTAAGCGCGACCTTTCGCGAGCGCACCAGTTCGAAGGCTTCTTCACGAGAGAGCGGCGAGGCTCGTGTCGCGTCAATTTTTGGCGAAAAAAACTACCCAACGGGGGGCTATGACGCCGGCCGGCGCCAAGCGCCCACCCAGCGAGCCTCTTCCGGACGGATTAGAACGATGAGTCCGCGCATCCCTCCGACGAGGCTCGTCTGCACCGAGTGCGGCGTGGAGTTCTACGGCCGCAAGGACCGGCTCGTCTGCTCGCGGCGTTGTAAGGACGCTCGTTACCGTCGACTCCACCCGGAAAGGTGGCGTGCAGCCCGCCGGCGACACGACGCACGCGTGCGAGCGCGACGGAAGCGGGAACGCGAGGAGCGGGCGACGTGAAGGCACAGAGAATCCCCCGCCGCATCGTCCGACGCATGACGGATGCCCAGCGCGAAGCGCTCGACGAGCTCCAGTTCGGTTCTCCTGGGACAGCTCGTCGGGGAGAGCTCAAGACACAGCTCCACTGGAGGCGGACGCGCGAGGAGACGATCGCCTACGCGCAAGCGTTGCTCGCCAGGGGGATGATCCTCTCCGCGGTCGCCTGGCGGCTCAACGTCGAGAGGTGCTATCCCGCCCGAGTGCTCAAGAGGGAGGCAACCGCCGATTTGGTGCCCCCGCAAACCCGCATCGCAAGCGGGAAAAACTGCGACCAACCTGCGGACCCCTACCGGGGAGTCGCGGAGAGGCAATCTCCCGGCTCCGGCGACTGGGTTCAGATCCTTCGCCGAGCTCAACGCATGGCTCGAGGAGCACGCGGCGTGAGCGATCGGCTAAACGAGGCCCTCGCGCACGCGCCACGCGTGCTCGCGACGTGCGTTCTAAGGGTTCGCGACTACCTCACGAACCTCAACGCGAGCAACCGTGACCGTTTCAGGGATTATCGTGCTCCCGCGGAACCGTTCGGCAACCGCCCGAGCAGCGTCCTCAGACTCGAACACGAGCATCGACAGCCAGTTACTTCCGTCGTCAGATCGAGTCCAGTAGCCAGAGACGAAGCCGGGAGCGCTCGAAACTGCGGGCACTACCTTCTCGCGCAATCCCGTATCAGCAATCTCCGCGTCGCCAATGGAGGCTCTTACGACTACTGCATGCATCTCATTCCTCCAATCGAGAGTTGGCGCGTCGCGAGTCTATGCCGCTTGTCCCTAGCGAACAAGCCGGCCCATCGCCGGCTAGACGAGCCCTCGCGCACCCGCCATGTGTGCTCGCGCAGGAGCACGCCGCGGAGCTCGGCGAGGCCGACGGGCGGATCGTCGAGCGCTCGGAGGATGCGCTCCCGGTCTTCGATCGTCAGCGCCAGGATCTTCACCTCCGTTCCCAGCGCCCGCTCGAACAGGGTCGCGGTCGGCTCGTCAACGAGGTCGGCCAGCTCGCGAACGAGGTCAGGGGCGACGGGGATTCCGGCGAGCATCACGCAGGCGGGGCTACGTGACCGACCGCCTTCTCACGACGCGCGAGGTCGCCGCGTTCCTGGGCCTCTCGCCGGAGACGGTTCTTCGCCGTTGGCGCTCAGGCGATCTCGCGAACGAGGTCAGGGCTGACCGGAGCCCTCGCGAGCATCATCGGAGCGAGTCTCCGACCGGGCTATTCGATCTGCGTGGCGGCGATCTGCGGTTCGCAATGTGGTTCGACGAGAGTCACCCGAGCGCGGGTTGCTCGGCCGCGGAGGAAGCGCACAACACTGATGATCTCGCCCTCCGCGGGAAGCTTCTCGCCGACGTACTTGTAGAACGGATCGACTGCGTGAGTCGAGTCCTTCGAGACGAACGCCACTCTGAAGGTTCTCATCCCGTTCACAAGGAGGACTATCGCAGGTCGGTGGTGACCGATCGCTTCCTTAGTCACCAAAGTACGTGCGTTTGAGCAACGCCGCCTGATGCGCCGAAAGCTCGGAGTTGTTGAGAAGTGCGACGATCTCGTCAGCAAGTTCTCCCTGTGCGGGGGGAAGCCGCTGCACGTTTTGCGGTCGCCCGCGGATTCGCTCGCGCACGTTCTGCTCGATGATCGGAACGGAGATCCCGCCGACGTCACCGATTCGCGCTCGGTACCGGCGTGCGCGAGCCTTCATCGTCTCGAACTGGTCGTCGGGGACTGCCACGCTGAAGGAGCTACCCATCAGACGCCCGCCCCAATCCCCGGCTTCAACTCGCGGATGGCTGTGCGACGGGTCGGGCCCGACGTGATCGATCGGCTGCTCACCACGCGAGGTTGCCGAGTTCTTGAGCATGAGCACCGAGAGCGTCCTCCGTCGTTACCGGAGCGGGGAACTTCCCGGCTTCAGGCTCGCTAGCAACGTGTTGCGCTTCCGCGAGAGCGAGATCGAGGCCTGGCTCGAGGGGACGCGTCCCGAACGGCCTCTTGTATCTGTCAGTCCTAGGTCTATGATCGTTGATGCCGAGTGATAGCGGCATTCTCTGACTGCGTTACGGTTGCGCTGCCCCTGGGCCGCGTGTCTATCACCGCGCGTGCCTGGGGGCTTGGTGCGAAGGGAGTCTCTCAATATGCCCGCTGACCAAGTCGGCTCGGTCTACAGGACCTCGCGCGGATACGGCCTTCGATGGTACGACGAGAGAGGAGCCCGCCGCCGTCACGCGGGCTTCTCGTCGCCGTCGAAGGCGCGAGCCTGGTTCCGAGACGTCGAGCTACCGAGGATGCGCGGCGGGCTCGTCAACGAACCGCTCACTTTCCGCGAGTTCTCGGACCGCTACCTCGCGCGTTACGAGGCCGACCGAGCCGCTGTCACGGTGCAAACGCTCAAGTGGCGCCTGGTTCGCCCGCTCGACGATTTCGGGGACGTTGAGCTCTCGAACCTGCGAGCGGGGGAGATCGCCGCGTGGGAGGCAACGCTCCCGCCGAGGTTCCGATACGCGGTCGTGCGGGCGCTGCGCCAGGTGCTCGACGCGGCGGTCGCATGGGGGTACTTCGCGAGGAACCCGGCGAAGGCCACGGGAAAGAACCCGGCTCCCTCCGTCGTCGAGCGGATCGCGCTCGAACCCGCTGACGTGGACAAGCTGGCGACCGAGCTCGGCTCCCCCTACGGCACGGCGATCATCGTCGGGGCCTGGTGCTTCCTTCGCCCGTCCGAGTTCATGGCGCTCGAGCGCGGTGATGTCGACGGTGATGTTCTCCACGTTCGGCGCACGCTCGACGGGGAGGGCGGCACGAAGGCGAGTGGCAAGACGAGGCGCTCTCTGAGAACCGTTCCGCTGCCGCTGAGGGCGCGCGTGGCGCTCGCGGAACTTCCGCCGCGCTCGACACGCGGCTCCTGTTCCCCGGCCCGTCAGGAGCGCCCTACGAACTTCGCAACTTCCGACGCAGGGAGTTCGAGTGGGCTAGAGAGGCCCCGGACTCGCCGAGGCGGTGACGCCGTACACGCTCCGACATTCGGGGATCTCGTGGGCGCTCGCCGCCGGCATCCCGCCGAGTGACGTGGCCCGTTTCGGCGGGACGAGCGTGACCATGCTCGAGCGCGTGTACGCCCACCTGTTGGAGTCGAGCGCCGACGCTGCGAGGCTTCGGCTCGACGCCTTTGGGGAAAGGAGTAAGGGTGGCGCTCGCGCGGCTCACGACTGATCCGGCCGTCGTGTACCAACTCGTCCGCCTCCTCGAGGATGGGTCGCTGGTGCTGCAAGCTCCCGGTGACGCTCCCCGCGTTTTCGAGGAGAGCGGTTCCCAGGAGCGTGTAGAGCTTCGGTGCGACCACTGCGGGCGGTGGAGTACCGATGCCGGGCCGACAGGGGGCGACCGCTGGGAGTGTTTCGGAGGAACCTGCAACCGTTTAGGCCAAGAACGGGCCACGGGGACGGAGGGCGAGTGAGGATCCCGACGTGCTCGCCCCGTCATTTGCGGGGCTTTCTACTGAAGCGGACGATGGGGCTCGAACCCACGACACAGCTCTCGGTGTTCTGCGGCTGCTCGACCCGATGCTGTCTTTCACCGGTTCCCTCGTGATGGGCGACGGGGAGGATGTCCCGCTCGTCGTGGATTTTCGCGTCGGCGGTCCCGGTGTGATGGTCAGGCGGTGAGGACGATAGCGGCCTCCTTGGTCGGGGTGCGAGCGGCATCGGAGTGACGGCGACTGTCGTGGTC
>JALZOK010000006.1:4325-81713 GCA_030857225.1 Actinomycetota bacterium | reverse complement strand
ACCACGCACCGCGATGCGGCGTCCTCAGTCGCGCCAATATGCCTGCATATTGGCGCTCCCTGCGTCCTTGCCTCGCGGCACGTGTCGCGTCCCATCCAGCGTGACCACTTTCTGGACAGGCCCCTAAAGCGCGAGTTCCGTGCGCGGTAGCTCTGCGCGAGCCCTGCTCCCAGGGATCGTCGTACTAGCGCTCGTCGGCCTCGTCGCGGTTGCAGCGACCGGCTCCACCGAGCGCGGCTCGGACGAGACCCGACGGCCGTCCGACATCGTCCTCGATACCTTTTTCACGTTCGCGCTACTCGCGCTCGTGCCCGCGGCGGCGCTCCTCGTCTACGGGCTGATGCAGCGAAAGGCGATCGCCGAGGAGATCGCGTCGGGGAAGTACCGACGAAGCGGAATGCTCGTGTCGTTCATCGTGCTCGGAGGCGCGTTCGCACTCGCTTGGTACTTCAGATCCCGTCGCCTGGCCATCGTCCCCAACGAAGAGGAGGATGCCGTGTTGCAGCCCGAGGTGGGCGAGCCGCGGCCCGAGCGGCCCGATCCGAGCGGGAGCTACGAGCCGGAGGTCGCCTGGATTCCGGTTCTGGTGGTCTTCGCTCTCCTGGCGACCGCGATCGGCGCACACTTCGTCGCCCGACAGCGGCGGGCGCGGGCCTTCGATCCCGGTCAGAGCCGGCTGGCCGAAGAGATTGCGGATGTAGTCGACGAGTCGCTCGACGACCTCCGCGCGGAGCCCGACTCTCGCCGCGCTGTGATCGCGGCCTACGCTCGCCTCGAGCGGACCTTTGCCGCTTCCGGCCTCGCGCGGCTCCGGCAGGAAACGGCCGAGGAGCACGTCAGCAGGATCCTCGGAGAGCTCGAGGTGGACACCCGGCTCGTGAGGCGACTCACGGAGCTGTTCACTCGGGCAAAGTTCTCGCACCATGCCGTGGACGAGACCATGAAGGAGGAGGCGATCGCCGCGCTCGCGCAGATCCGCGACGAGCTCCGCGCTGCGGCTCGCCGGCATGCGGAAGCACGGATGCAGGAGCTCACGGAGCGGGCGGCCACCTCGTGAGAGGCGAACTCTGGCGAGCTACGCGAACCCTGGTCGTCCCCACTCTCGTACTTTTCGCCGTGCTGGTATTCCTCCCGGGCCGGCGCGAGCTCGCGATCCGCGTGTACACACTTGTCGTCGCGTGCGTGGCGCTCGCCTTCATGGTCGCGATCTTGCGCCGTGCGTATCCGCGGGCGACCCCTCTACGGATGCCGGCGCAGGGGCGGTCAACCACCCGTCGGAGCGCGCCCGCGATGCTGGCGCGACTCGAGCAGGAGGTCGCACTCGGTTCCGCCGGCTCGTTCGATCTCCACCACCAGCTGCGGCCGCGCCTACGAAGGCTGGCCGGAGAGCTCCTGACCGCGCGCCGCCGCCTCTCGCTCGATGGTGACACCGAGAAGGCGCGCGAAGTGCTCGGCGAGGACGCCTGGCAGCTCGTGCGCAGTGATCGCCTCCCGCCCGAGGATCGTCTTGCCCGCGGCATCGGGCCGGAGGCGCTAGGCCGCGTGGTCACGTCCCTGGAGCGGATTTAGCGTCTCGTGGAGCTCGCACGCGTCCACGAGCTCTCCACGGAGATCCTCGACGAGGTCGAGCGCGCCGTCGTGGGGAAGCGGGACCCGCTCGGACTCGTGCTCGCCGGCTTTCTCGCGGACGGTCACGTGCTCCTCGAGGACTACCCGGGCCTCGCCAAGACGCTGGCCGCGCGCTCGTTCGCGCAGGTGTTGAGCATGCGCTTCACCCGCATCCAGTTCACACCCGACCTCATGCCCTCCGACGTGACGGGCTCGTCGATCTGGAACCAACGCGACGTCGACTTCGAGTTCCGGCCTGGGCCGATCTTCACCAACCTTCTCCTCGCCGACGAGATCAACCGCGCGCCGCCGAAGACGCAGGCCGCACTGCTCGAGGCGATGCAGGAGCGCCAGGTGACGATCGAAGGCGAGACGCATCGGCTCGAGCTCCCGTTTCTCGTGATCGCGACCCAGAACCCGATCGAGTACGAGGGGACCTATCCGCTTCCGGAGGCGCAGCTCGACCGCTTCCTGCTCAGAACCGCCTTCGGATACCCCGCTCGAGACCACGAGCTCGACGTGCTCGACCGCCGCATCGAGCGGGGCAGCGACGAGCTCGAGCTGCGTTCGATCGTCGACCGCGAGACGCTTCTCGAGATGCAGCAGGCGATCGAGCAGGTGTACGTCGCGGAGAGCGTTCGCGGCTACTGCGTCGATCTCGTCGCGGCCACCCGACAATCCGAGAGCCTGGCGGTCGGCGCAAGTCCGCGCGGGAGCCTCGCACTGCTCAAGCTCGCGCGCAGCAAGGCGGCCCTCGCAGGACGAGACTTCGTCCTGCCGGACGATGTCAAGTTCGTGGCGGTTCCCGCGCTGGCACACCGGCTCGTCCTGCGGCCGGAGCTCTGGGTCCAGCGAATCTCGGCCGGGGACGTCGTACGAGACGTCCTCGCCACCGTGCCGACGCCGCCGCCCGAAGACCTTCGGTGACCCGCCGCGGCAGCCCTCGTCTCGAGGGGTACGCGATACTCGCAGCAGTCGGGCTCGTCGCGGCACTCGCGCTCCGCCGTCCCGAGCTTGCCGTCGCCGCAGCGCCCTTTGCGCTCGTGCTGGCGATCGGCTTGCAAGTCGCGCGTGAGCCTCGGCTCGACGTTCGGTTCACGGTCGCGGGCGAGCGAACCGTCGAAGGGGCAGGGGTCGACGCGGAGATCGTGGTGCGAGCCGAGAGCTCGATCGACAGGCTCGAGCTGTTCCTCGACCTGCCGAAAGACGTCTCGGTCGCGGGGGAAGACGCCGTGGCCGTGCGGCTGCGTGCCGGTGAAGAGCGCACGGTTCCGGTGCAGCTTTCCTGCTCGCGCTGGGGTGTCTACGAGGTAGGGGCGATCGAGGCTCGCGCTCGAGACCTGTTCCGGCTCGTCGTCTGGGAAGACCAGCTCCAGCGAGCGCACCAGCTGAAGGCGTATCCGCACGCTGAAACGCTCACCCGAGTTCTGGACGCCGCCGAGACCCAGGCCTTCACCGGGAGCGCGGTCGCGCGCGTCAAGGGCGACGGGATCGAATATGCGGACATCCGCGACTACGTTCCCGGTGACCGTCTGCGTTCCATCAACTGGCGCGCGTCCGCCCGCCGAAGCGGCCTCGTCGTCAACGAGCGGCACCCGGAGCGGAACACCGACGTCGTGCTGTTCGTCGACAGCTTCGCGGACCTGCGCGACGAGAATCGGAGCACGCTCGATGACGCCGTGCGCGCATCCGCGATGATCGCGACCCGCTACCTCGAGCGGAGAGACCGCGTCGGCCTCGTCTCCTTCGGAGGAGTGCTGCGCTGGCTTCGGCCGGGGATGGGGCAGTCTCAGCGCTTTCGTCTCATTGAAACGCTGCTCGAGACCGGGGTCGCACCGACCTACGTCTGGCGAGACGTCGATCTGATCCCGGCTCGCATCCTTCCGCCCAAGGCGCTCGTCATCGCGCTGACGCCTCTCGTCGACCCGCGCTTCGCGACGACGCTGCAGAACCTGCGCGCACGGGGTTTCGACCTGGTTGTCGTGGAGATCGACCCGGTCGAGCTCGTCGAGGCGGGCCGCAGCCCGCTCGAGCGTCTCGCGTATCGCCTGTGGCTGCTCGACCGCGAAATGCTTCGGTCTCGTCTCGAGCGCCTCGGTATCGGCATCGCGCGTTGGGGCGACGATGTCGCGCTCGAATCCGCTCTCGAGGAGGTGAGGACATACAGACGCTACGCGAGAGTCGCACGCGTGTAGCCGCAGGAGTCGGAGCCGTCGCATGCGCGGTCGCCCTGGTCGCGCTGCCGCTTGCACGCGCGAGCGAGGACGCGCTCGTCGAGGTCGGGTTCCGCGTCGCGGCCGTCGCCCTGCTCGCGCTCGTGAGCGCGCTCGTCCTCGGCTGGCCGTCCCTGCTTCCCGTGTCACTTCTCTTGTTGGGCGGCCTGTACGGGGCGCAGCTCGCAATCGACGACCCGGCGCTCGACGGGGGCTCGCCATTTTTCGCAGCGGGACTCCTCGTGACCGCCGAGCTCGGATACTGGTCGCTCGAGGAGCGAGACTCGGTGAAGGCCGACCCCGGTGAGGACCTCCGTCGCGCAGCGTTCGTCGCGTTGCTCGCGCTCGGGGCGCTGCTCACCGGATCGCTGCTTCTGGTTCTCACCGACGGGGTACGGGCGGGAGGTCTCGCATTCGACCTGCTGGGAGCCGTGGCGGCAGGCGCGGTGTTGCTCGTCGTCCTTCTTGGCCATCGGCTGACCCGCAGCGACAGGCGAGGGAGCCGACCCGGAGAGCGTGATGCCTCATAGGGGTGATGTCTAGGGGGCCGTCTGCACCGATCTAAGGCCTCAGTGAAGCGTCGAGCCGTCATCCTCCTCTTAGTCGCCGCGGCGTTCTCGGCCGCCGGCGCCGGCGCCACGCCTGAGCGCTCGGAGAACCATGCCGGGATCGCGCTCCATCTCGTCGAAGGCATCAACGCGATTCGCGCGCAGCACGGCCTGGCGCCGGTCCGTCCCGCGCCCTCGCTCCGTCTGGCCGCGCTCGCACACACGCGCCTTCAGGTCAAGCGTGGAGCCTTCACCCACGACTCTCCGGACGGCTCGTCCTTCTCCGATCGGATCGCACGCTTCTACGGCCAGCGGGGATTCTCGCGCTGGGGTGTCGGCGAGAACCTCCTCTACGGGCCCGTCGCGATGAGCCCCGACGAGGCGCTTCGCGTCTGGCTGGAGTCCCCGGCCCACAAGAAGATCCTGCTCGAGCCGAGCTGGCGCGACATCGGAATCGTCGCCCTCGCAGTGAATCAGGCGCCGGGCGAGTTCGGCGGTCACGACGTCGTCGTGATCACGTCGGACTTCGGCATCCGTAGCCGCTAGCGCTGCGCTCGGCGCACGCTGCGTAGTCGTCCTTTCTCTGAATACCCCGCGGGTGTTACGCTGGAATATGACTAAGTCTTAGTCTAGTCTTATGAAGGCATGTCAGTGGTGAACATTCACGAGGCGAAGACTCACCTCTCGCGACTCCTCGAACGCGTCTCCGCGGGCGAGGAGATCGTGATCGCCAAAGCGGGACGCCCTGTAGCACGCCTCGTACGGTACGAGGAGGACTTGGCGCCGCGGACGCTCGGCGGCTGGGAAGGTCGCGTCTGGATCGCCGACGATTTCGACGAGCTTCCGCCTGATCTGCTCGCCGCGTTCTACGGCGACGACGAGTGAGGCTCCTGCTCGACACCCATGCCCTCCTCTGGGCGCTCGAGAATCCGTCACTCCTCAGAGCAGAGACGCGCAAGGCAATCGAACACGCGCAGACCCCGGTACTAGTAAGCGCAGCGTCGGCCTGGGAGATCGGTGTCAAGATCTCGGTCGGCAAGCTGCGAGCCCCGGTCGATCTCATGCAGCAGCTTCGCGACAAGCGATTCACGCCGCTCCCGGTGACCGTGGAGCACGGGCTTCGCGTCGGCGAGCTCCCGCTCTTGCACAAGGACCCCTTCGACCGGGTGCTCGTCGCTCAGGCGCAGATCGAGGGATTGACAATCGTGACCCGCGATCCGCGAATCGCGGGGTATGACGTCGAGACGCTAGCCGCCTGAGGACAAATCGCTAGCCGGCCGCGCCCTCAGGAGGCGGCGGTTGCATCGCCGTGCCCGGGATCGGGCGCGGCTGCGGCTTGAGCTTCGGCTTCTTGTCCGCCTCGGGCTCGACCGCGGGCTCCTCCGAGACTTCCTCGGGGAAGACCGACTCCTCCGACTCGCCGGCGAGCAGGCGCTCGTACTGATCCTTGTCGATCGTCTCGCGCTCGATCAGGATCGCAGCAAAGCGGTGCAGCTCGTCCATGTGCGCGCGCAGGACCGTCTGAGCCGACTGGTGCGCCTCCTCGATCACGCGGCGGATCTCGTCGTCGATGTCCTTCGCCAGCTCCTCGGAGTAGTCGGGCTCCGAGCCCATGTCGCGGCCGAGGAAGGGGAGGTCGTGGGCTCGCCCGAGGACGCGGGGGCCGAGCTTCTCGCTCATCCCGAAGCGCATGATCATCTGTTTCGAGGTCGCGGTCACCCGCTCGAGGTCGTTGGCGGCGCCCGTCGTCACCTCGTGGAAGACGAGCTCCTCCGCGGCGCGGCCTCCAAGCGTCATCGCGAGCTCGTCCATGAGAGCCGACCTCGTCGTCAGATAGCGATCCTCGGTCGGAAGCGAGATCGTGAGCCCGAGCGCCTGGCCTCGCGACACGATCGTGATCTTGTGCACCGGGTGCGTGTGCTCGAGGTAGTGGCCGACGAGCGCATGCCCCATCTCGTGGTAGGCGGTGATCTTCCGCTCTTTCTCGGAGAGCAGACGGGCCTTCTTCTCGGGGCCGGCGATCACGCGCATGATCCCTTCCTCGAGCTCGTCCTGGCCGATCATCTTCTTGCCGTGGCGGGCGGCCAAGAGCGCCGCCTCGTTGATCAGGTTGGAGAGGTCTGCCCCCGTGAAGCCGGGCGTGCCCGCGGCGAGTGTGTCGAGATCGATCTCGTGCGCTATCGGCTTCCCGCGAGCGTGAACCTCGAGGATCTTGCGCCGGCCGAGCCGGTCCGGGCGATCGACGACGATCTGGCGGTCGAAACGTCCGGGGCGCAGAAGCGCCGGGTCGAGGATGTCGGGACGGTTTGTCGCCGCGATCAAGATGATGTTGTCCTTCATCTCGAAGCCGTCCATCTCGACGAGCAGCTGGTTCAGCGTCTGCTCGCGCTCGTCGTGACCGCCGCCCATCCCGGCGCCGCGGTGACGGCCGACCGCGTCGATCTCGTCCATGAAGATGATGCAGGGAGACACCTGCTTGGCCTGCTCGAAGAGGTCGCGGACGCGCGAGGCGCCGACGCCGACGAACATCTCTACGAAGTCGGAGCCCGAGATCGAGAAGAACGGAACGCCCGCCTCGCCCGCGACCGCCCGCGCCAGCAGCGTCTTTCCGGTACCCGGAGGTCCGTACAGAAGCACGCCCTTCGGAATGCGCGCGCCGAGCGCTTGAAACTTCTTCGGGTTCTCGAGGAACTCCTTGATCTCGTGGAGCTCCTCGACGGCCTCGTCGGCTCCGGCGACATCTTTGAACGTGACCTTGGGCGAGTCCGGGGACATGCGCTTGGCACGGCTCTTGCCGAAGCTCATCACCTTCGATCCTCCGCCCTGCATCTGATTCATGAGGAAGATCCAGAACGCGATGATGATCACGAACGGGAGGACGCTGATGACGAGCGACCACCAGGGTGAGGACCCCGTGCCCTTGGAGTCGAACTTGATGTTCTCCTGCTCGAGCAGGTTCTGGAAGTTGGTCGCCGACTGCGGAGTCGGATAGTTGACCTTGACCTTCCCGCCCTCCCCGACCAGCGTCAGGGTGATCGACTGCCGCCTCGGGTCGAACACGACCTCGTCGACGCCGCCGTTTCGGACCTCCGCCATCGCCTCCGAGTACGTGATCTTGCGCTGCTCCGAGCTCCCGGGCAGGAGTGTGCGACTCGCCAGGAAAATGAGCACGGCGATGATGAGGAGCGGGAAGAGCGCGCTTCTGAAGAACCGGTTCACGTCAGCCTCCGGAGGGTAGCACCCTCATTCTTCGGCACCCGTGCCCCCGAACCTGGACACCCGTTACGGGTGGATTGAGGAGTTACGTGGCGTTCGGCACGAGATCGGGATGCAGCACCGCGACGTACGGGAGGTTGCGGTAGCGCTCCGCGAAGTCGAGGCCGTACCCGATCACGAACCGGTTTGGGATCTCGAACCCGACGTAGCGCACCGGAACGTCGATCTCCCGGCGGTCGGGCTTCGTCAGAAGAGTGACGACTTCGAGCGACGCAGGCTTGCGGGCGCTCAGATTGCGCATCAGGTACGAGAGCGTGAGGCCCGAGTCGATGATGTCCTCGACGACGAGCACGTCCCTGCCGGCGACGTTGATGTCCAGATCCTTGAGGATCCGAACAACGCCCGAAGAGTCGGTCGCCGCGCCATAGCTCGAGATCGCCATGAAGTCGATCTCGCACGGAACCGTCAGCTCGCGCATGAGGTCGGCCATGAAGAAGACGGCGCCCTTCAGGACGCCGACGAGCAGGAGGTCACGCCCCTCATAGTCCGCCGAGATCTCGGCGCCCAGCTCGACGACGCGCTGCTGGAGCGGGCCTTGCTCGATGAGGACTTCTCCGACGCCCTGCTCTAGCTCAGCCTGAGTCATCGCTCGCATCTTTCCACGCCCGCACGCTTCCTTCCCAGCCAGGTGCTTCCGCGATACCCGGAACCGCGACGACCTCGTCTCCGAAGACGACAAGCGGCCAGGAGTCGCGCTCTTCTCGTGGCACCTTCGCGTCCACGAAGAGATCCTGCACCTTCTTCCGTCGCCCCGCGAGCCGGTCGCCGGGGCGACGCGTCCGCACGAGGAGGTCGGGCGCGTCGCTCTCGAGGCGCCAGGGGCCGAACCAAACTCGACCATCGAGACGCACGGCGTCGTATTCGCGCACGGCCCGGACACCCGCGCCGAGGTCAGCCGACTTCGTTCCCGCGGTCGAGGAGAGCAGCTCCGCGAGCGTGCGCTCGAGAGCTCTCGGGAGGCGCGGGCGCGCCTCGGACAACGCCAGCAGATTCTGGTCGGCGCCGGGATGCAGGCGCCGCAGGAGCGGGAGGATCTCATCGCGGATGAGGCCACGTTTCGTGTCCGGATTGGTCGAGTCTTGGCAGAAGGGCAGGGCGTGCTCGCGACAGTAGGCCTCGGTTTCCTCTCGCCAGATCACGAGCAGGGGACGGACGACACCGTCCTCGCGCGCAGCCCTGATGCCCTTCGTATTGCCGGAGGAAACCAGCCGGTAGAGCACCGTCTCCACCTGGTCCGAGGCTGTGTGTCCGGTCGCCCGCAGCCCCCGGCCTTCGGTAAGCGAGTAGCGGAGATCTCGGAGTTCCGTCTCGGTCGAGGGCCGGGCAAGCCCTGCCTCTGCTCCGGCGACCACCTCGGCGTCCATGAGCTCGCGGCAGAAGCGCGCATCTCGCTCTGACTCCTCACCGCGCAGGCCGTGATTCACATGGACAGCCGACACGCGGTAGCCGAGCGATCCGAGGACATGCCAAAGACAGGTCGAGTCAGCTCCCCCTGAGGCAAGACAGCAGACGTCGCCTCCAGGTGCGATCAGGTCGTGAGCGCGGATGAAGCCCTCTACTCGTGCCGGAAGCGCGCCTGACATGCGCCAATTGTGCCGTGCCTACCCAGAGTCGCGAAAGCGGGGGTCGAGGCTCCAGGACTCCAGCAGGTCGGCGGCCGCCTCGAGCTGGCGGGCTTCCAGCCGATGGGGTAGCGCGTGCCCGACCGGAGCAAGCATCAGCGGCGCGGGAATCAGCCCTTCCGCGGCATCGACGATGTAGCGGACGGCGAGTGCGTGCCCGATCACCAGCGCGCTCGTCTCGGTTCGAGCGAGCACAAGCCGCAGGCTGGCCGCGTAGCGCGCAGCGGCCTGCGCGCGGCTCTCGCCGCCGCCTGGTGCAGGCAGCCCCGCCGCCTCGGAGCCGGCCCACTCGCGGTAGGCGGACAGAAGACCGCCGTCGAAGCTCCCGAAGTGAATCTCGTTCAACTCGGAGACGACGATCCGCGGGACGTCTCTCCCCTCGAGAGCCACCTCGAGCGTCTCCTGCGTGCGCCGAAGCTCCGTCGCGACCCCGAGCGCGATCTCTTCACGAGCGAGGATCTCGCCGAGATTGCGCGCTTGCCAGCGACCCTCCTCGGTGAGACCTTCGCCCGGCGCGGCGTACGAGGCCACCCCCGACGCGTTCGAGACGGCGAGCGCATGGCGAGCGAGGAAGATCGTCTCCATCAGCTAGAGGAGAACCGAGCGGTAGTCGAGGACGTGCTCCATCCCGACCGTCTCGTAGAGGCGGATCGCCGGGTGGTTCTCGGCGCGGACGAAGAGGCAGACAGCCGGGACGCGCTCGAGCAGCAATCGGCAGAGATCGCGCAATCCGCGGGCGCCGTATCCCCGTCGCCGTGCCGCGGGGTCGACCCACACCTGCTGGAGCTGTAGGGCTGACGGCGTCCAGGCAGAGGCCTCGGCCTTGAAGCGGATCACCCCGTCCTCGACCCAGAGCCAGGAGCGTCCTTCGTCGATCTGGGTGCGCGTGCGCCAGCGGAATCCCTCGGGATCGCGCCGCAGCGGATCGACGCCGATCTCCTGCTCGTGGGCAGCGGCGCAGGCGGGGACGAGGAGCTCGAGATCGTCCGTCTCGGCCGCGCGCAGCTCCGTGCCGCCCTCGGAAGGAGCACCCCGAATCACGAAGACGGGTTGCCCGGGACGGTCTTCGCGCGGCCTGGCCAGACGCGGGCGGACCGCGTCCCAGAGCTCCGACACGGCGTGCGCTTCGCCGATCAACATCCTCGGCGACACGCGCGCGACCTCGCGAGCAAACGCCCCGCACCCAACCCCCGACGGCACCGCGTTCACTCCCACGTGACAAAGAGCCTGGAGCTCCCCGTCCGCCGCAAGGCCGACGAAGCGGCCTAGTCCTCGCCTGGCCACATCCTCGAGGAAGACGCGCTCGACCGGGTCGACCGCACAGAAGCGGAGGATCTGGTCACGGGACGGGTCGATGATCTTCGCTGCCACCCGATGAAACTCTAGGTCGCTGGGCGGCACGTGCTCCCGCTATAGGCTTCCGCCGTGCCCATCCACCTCCGCGCGGATCCCGGCGATTACGCCGAAGCCTGCCTCCTTCCCGGCGACCCTCTGCGCGCGAAGTACATCGCCGAGACGTTCCTGACCGACGTCGTCCAGGTGAACGCTGAGCGCGGGTTGCTCGGATTCACCGGCCTCTGGGAGGGAAAGCGAATCTCCGTCCAAGGGACCGGGATGGGCTGCCCGTCGGCGACGATCGTGTTCGAGGAGCTCATCCAGCTTGGCGTCACGCGACTCCTCCGCGTCGGAACCTGCGGGGGGCTACAACCAGAGCACGCGCTCGGAGACCTGATCGTGGCGTTGTCGGCCGTGCCCGCAGACTCGACCGCGACCCACCTCGTCCTCGGCGAGCCCCACTGTCCGACGGCGAGCTGGGAGCTGATCCACGAGGCCGTCCACGTTGCGAAGACCAGCAAGGAGTCGCTGCGCGTCGGACCGATCGTCTCCAGCGATCTATTCTACAACCCCGACCCCGGCCAGTACGAGCGGTGGTCGAGACGCGGGATCCTCGGGGTCGAGATGGAGTCCGCCGCGCTCTTCACCCTGGCGGCTCTCCGCGGCGTGCTTGCGGGCTGCCTGCTGACCGTGAGCGACATCCATGTCGAGGGCGAGTTCGTTCGCATCTCGGACGAAGAGCTACGCGCCGCGGTCGACCGGATGACGCGGATCGCGCTCGAGACCGCAACCGCTCGGCATCAGCATTAGCGACCGGACGATCTTCCTCGTCAATCCCGCGTCTGCCGCGGGCTCGACCGGCCGCCGCTGGCCGGAGATATCGCACCGAGCAGCCGCGCTCGGGCTGACGGGCGACGCGCTCATCTCCAAAGAGCCCGGCGAGCTCGGCGGGCTCGCTGAGCAGGCAGTCCGGACCGGCGCACGACTGCTCGTCGTCGTCGGCGGCGACGGCTCGGTCAACGAGGCGGTGAACGGAATCGCCGGCACGGACGATGTGGAGATCGCAGTCATCCCCCGCGGGACCGGTTGGGACTTCGCGCGCAGCCTCGGGATTCCACGCACTCTGGACGCGGCGGTCGAGGTCGCGCTAACCGGCGACGTGCGGGAGATCGATCTCGGGCTCGTGGCGTACCGAACCTGGGCGGGAACGGAGGCTCGCGCGCACTTCGCGAACGTCGGGAGCGCCGGGATCAGCGGCGCGATCGCAAAGCGCGCGAACGAGACCTCGAAGGCCCTCGGCGGCAAGATCTCCTACTACTGGGCGACGCTTGCGGCCTTCGCGGGCTGGCAGACGGGGGAGATGCGTGTGTCGGTCGACGACGAGATCCGAGGCGGGAAGATCATCGACGTCGTGGTCGCGAACGGCCGCTACCTCGGCGGCGGGATGATGATGCTGCCCGGGGCCGAGCCGGACGACGGAGTCTTCGACGTTCTCGTGATCGGGGATGTCACGAAGCGCGACCTCCTCTTCACGCTGCCGAAGAGCTATCGCGGCAAGCACCTCCCGCATCCGCGACTCGAAGTCCTCCGCGGCCGCGTCGTAACCGTGGATGGGGACGAGCCGCTTCCGATCGAGCTCGACGGCGAGCAGCCCGGAACGACGCCGGCGCGGTTCGAGATCGTGCCGCGCGGGTTGCGAGTGCGCGTGCCGAGCGTGACGTAGAGAGCGAGCTCGGCCCTATGCGGACGGTCGCCGTGGTGTGGAACGACGCGCCGGAGGCTTCTTGAGTGTGGCGAGCTCTCGTTCGAGCCTCGCGACGCGCGCTTCGAGGGCGTCGATGCCCCGTACCTTCTTGCCGAGGTCGTCCACCCGTGCTCGAAGATCGTTGACCACGTTGGCCGCGCGTTGGCCGCCCGGAAGCTCGGAGAGGCGCTGCAAGGCCTCTTCGCCCGCATCGGCAAGCCGGCTCATCAGATCCTTCTCCTGGTCGTTCGTCCGCGCCATGCCGTTAGTCATAGCAGCCCAGCGCGTCATTCGCGAGGTTGTGGTCAAAGCGCAGCGACGACGGCGGCCAGGGTATCCCCCGCCCCTCCGTCGATCTCGAGCTCGGCTCTCTCGTCGAGCGCGATCGGCCCACGGTTGATCACGGCGAACGAGCGCGCCTCGAGCGGAAGCCCCGCAACCGGCCACACCTCGAGCGTCGAGCCGACGACCAGCATGAGAGCGGCTTCACGCGCGAGCTCGGTCGCGCGCTCGAGCGCACCGTGCGGAAGCAACTCGCCGAAGAGCGTGACGCCCGGCTTGAGGATCTCACCGCAGTGGATGCAGAGCGGAGCAGTGCGCTTGACGAGCTGCGCGAGGACGGCCGCGGTCTCTTCGATCCACAGACAGCCAGGGCATTCCGCCGAACGGATCGACCCGTGCACCTCGACAACGTCTCGGCTCCCGGCCCGGCTGTGCAGCGTGTCGATGTTCTGGGTGACGATCGCCTTCACGAAGCCACGCTGCTCGAGCTCCGCCAGTGCGAGGTGACCCGCGTTCGGCTCCGCTTCGAGGAGTAGATGGATGCGCCTGCGGTAGAAGTCCCAGACGCGCCCTGGATCGCGCCGGAAGGCCCGGATCGACGCTACTTCGAATGGGTCGACCTCAGCCCAGATACCCGTCGGCGAGCGGAAGTCCGGGATCCCGCTCTCGGTGGAGATTCCCGCCCCGGTCAGCACCACGCACGGCTGACGCTCGACGATGAGAGCGGCTAGGTCCGCGGCGGACACGCGCCGATCCTAGGCTTAGATGCGTGGAAGGCTTCCCGTTCTCGACCGAGATCAAGGTGCGCTTCGCCGAGACCGACGCGCAGGGGATCGCGCACCACGCGTCGTTCCTCGTCTGGTTCGAAGTTGCGCGCGTCGAGTACCTCGAACGCTACGCAGGCGGTTACCAGTCGATCCGAGACCGCGGGCTCGAGGCGCTGACGACCGAGGTGCACGTTCGCTATCACCTGGCGGCGTACTTCGACGAGCGGCTCACCGTCTGGACTCGGTGTGTCGATGTCCGCGGCGCCCGCTTCCGCTACGAGTACCGTGTCCTCCGCGCCGACGAGCTCGTCGCGGACGGACACTCGCTCCATGCAACCGTCGATCGCGAGACGCACCGGCCCACGCGCGTGCCCCGCTGGCTGGCAGAGGCTGTGACTACGGCACGGGAGGAGTGATTCGCGCGTCGGCGTCAGGCGAAGCCTTCGCGGAGTCTCCGGGCTGCACCTTCGGATTCTTTGCCGGCGGTTTGGAAGTCTTCGGAGCCTTTGTTCCGACTCGGACGATTCGCGCATAGGATTCGTAGGACGTGTTCCACGTCTCGGTGCGCAACAGGTTCCCGTCTCTGTCGTAGATCGTGCGCGTCACCGAGGTGGCACTCGGCTGCGTGCCCTCTTCCTCGACGACCGTCTTGCCGCGCGCCAGGGTGGGATCCTCCTCGCGCTCGACGACGACGGGGCCGGTGATCTCCATCGTTCCCTCGGAGCTATCGACGCGGCGATCCTCGCCTCCGTAGATGGCGACCACGATCCCGTCGTACTCCGCGAAACCCTTCACCAGAACCCACTTCTTCGTGTCGTTGACGAACCTGAGATCGAGGGAGGGCCAATACACAGTCGCGTCGCGCCCCAGCTGGTAGCGGCTGATGTACAGGGAGTGCGGATTGCGCTCGGTGATCCTCAGCCCCGCCTCCCAGGCAGCGTTGAAAACCGTGGTCGCCACCTGCGAGGTGCCACCGCCCACCTCCTCCTCGAACTCCGTCCCGATGATCACCGGAGCCGAGCGGAAGCCTCGTTCCTCGGTGCGTTCTCCGAGCGTCCCGTTCAGCGAGAACGTCCCGCCGGGGGCGACGAGGGTGCCGTCGAGGAGCGACACCCCGAGACGGAGGTTCGTGATGCGATCCGACGTGCCCGAGTTGTACGTCTTGTACGCCGACAGTCGCCGGTCGATGCCCATGGCGAGCGCCTCGGCGGTGGTTCGCTCCGGGGCGGCTCGCACGATCGTCAGCGACGCGACCCGATTCGTCCTGGACGTCGCCGCTCGGAGAAGCGCCCGCGCAGCTTTTGGAATGTCGAGCTCCGTTCCGTTGCGCGAGGGGACGATCTGAATGCTCTCGCCGGAAACGGCAAAGCCGGCGTCTACCGGCGGATTGCCGACGCGCTCGGCGAGCGAACGGAAGTAGGAGTCTGCTCGCGGCCCGGCGATTGCGAGACGGGACGCGCCGTCACTAGGAAGCGAGAGGAGTGCAGCGATTCGGCGAGGCGGAACCTTGAAACTGCGCTTGGCGATGCGGAGGACGACGGGTCCGGAGAGAGCGATTCGGGCGTGCCGGGCCGTGGGGGCCAGCGCACGTGCGGTGACAGCAGGCGCGGCGGTGACGACGGGCAGCGGGATCGGAGCACGCAGGCGCTCGAGCGAGCCGAGCCCGCGCACGACCGTGTGCGCTGCCTCTTCCCGAGCGAGCCTGCGGCCGGCTTGCTCGGGAATGGACTCGATCTCGAGACCTCTCCGCGCCAGCGCTGCATTCCTCGGGGCCCGATTCACCGAGCCGGCGATGCGCTCGAGTGCGAAGTCGAGTGCCGCGTTGGACACAGCCAGGCGCGGCAGCACCTCCGCCCCGAAGAACCTGGTGTGCAGCCGCCGGAAGCCTCGGATCGGACCGAACCCGTCACCCGCTTGTCCAGCTGCAGAGACGGCGCCGGCCCAGTCCGGTTGGACGCCGAGCTGGTTCGCGGCGAAGGTGAACGACTCGTCGCCGGCAACGAACGTCACCGGCTTGCCTGCGACGTTCGAATAGAGGCGGTCGAGCTTCGCAACGGCTTCGCGCTGCGTGAGCCCGCCGACGTCGACGCCTGCGACTCGCGCGCCGGGGGCAAGCTCGTGCGACGACCCTGCGAAGGCGAGCCCGAGCAGGATGCCCACGACGACGAAAACCACGGCCACGAACGCGGTCGCGACGACCAGCGAACGGCTTCGCGCGCGTCGACGCGCGCGGGCGGCAATCAGAGGCGAATCGGCGCGCACCGGGACGCCGGATTTTAGCGGTCGTTCACCTGTCCTGGAGGGCGTCGAGCGCAACGGCGAAGGCCAATACGAGCCGCCGGTCACCCTGGAATTCAGCCCCGAGCTCGAGCACGTAGCGATCGCGAAGCTTGCCGAGCACGCGCCGGTAGATGGCGACCTGCTGACCGTCTCGGACGAGCACGAAGTTGAACGGCAGCCATGTGAGCGCGGACAGCCAGTCCGAGATGAGTCCCGCGGCTCGACGGACGAGAGCGATGACCCAGCTGGCCTCGTGCGCTTCGAAGAGCTCCGTTCCGGACGCATCGCGTACGACCCAATGGCTGCGCAGGAGCGACCTTCCGAACGACTTCTCGAGCAGCCCGATCACCTGACCGTGCTCGTCGAGCACCTCGTGGCGGCCACGGAACTCGAAAGCGGTCTTCGATTTGATCATGAAGACGTGCGATTCGGCGTCCGGGGCGAGCCGGAAGCGGATGTCCTCCTTGATCGACAGCTTCTTCTGCTTGACGAAGAGCAGCGGCGCACCCTCCTCCGTCGTGCCGGGCGAGGGAATGCTGATCCGATACTCGTTCCCGATCGGCTTGAACACCTGCTGCAGGAGGAAGCGCTCGCCGCCATCGATGGCGGCGAGAACGCTCTGCGGATCTTGCGATGCGGTGGCCATGGCTTAGTGCTTCTCGCCGTAAATACGGTCGTGATTCGCCGGCGAGAACCGAGCAGGCCCAGGACGCAGGGAACCCCGATATGCAGGCATATCGGGGTGACTGAGGACGCCGGCATGCGAAGTGTTCGCAGTCGCGCGAAGCATGGGCGTATTTGCGGCGGGGAGCACTTAAAAGACGAAGAGCTCGACTCCACCGGAAACGTACAGGCCCACGCCGGTGATGTAGGACGCCAGATCCGAGCAGAGAAACGCTATGGCGTTCGCGATGTCCTGAGGCTCGCCGGGTCGCTTCAACGCCGTGCGCGCGACGATGCGCTCGTTCATCGCGGCGTTCGCCATGTTGAAAGCCTCGGTCCCGATCACCCCGGGGACGATCGCGTTGCACGTGATTCCGTGCCGAGCGCCCTCCATGGCCAGTGTGCGTGTGAGGCCCAACGCGCCGGCCTTGGTCGTCGAATAGCTCGCCTGGCCGAAGCCGCCGAGCGTGCCGGCAACCGAGGCCATGTTGATGATGCGGCCCCAGCCGCGCTCCTTCATGTGCGGCCACACGGCCTGCGCGCAGTTGAACGAGCCGCTCAGGTTCACGCTCAGGTCTCGCTCCCAGAGCTCGGGGCTCTGATCACCGATCTGGCCAACGTGGTCGAGCGTGGCGGCGTTGTTCACGAGGATGTCGACCGAGCCGAGCTCCTCGACCGTCCGCGCCACCGTAGTGGCGACCTGCTCGCGGTCGGTGACATCGCACTTGAGCGCCAGCGCGCGTCGGCCCATCGCGCGGATCTCGTCGGCGGTCGACTCGGTGTAGACGATGCCCTGCGCCCGCGCCGCCGTCGCCAGCGCGCCCCAGCGGTCGGTCTCCTCGGAGACCTCCGATTCCACCAGGATGTCCGCGATCGCCACGTCCGCTCCTGCTCGAGCGAGCGTCAACGCGTCGGCGCGACCAAGTCCGCGCGAGCCTCCCGTGACCAGGGCCACGCGGCCGCTGAGATCGATCTCGAGCGCCACCGCGCGATCCTACGCTGCTAGAACCTTGCGGTGCACCGGATCGACGTGGCAGAACGACGAGCGCGACTCGTCGATCGACACCGGCTCTCGCCCGCAAACCGGGGTGGCAGCGCGCTCGAGGCAGCGAGCTCCGTCGTGGTCCTGCATTCCACCGATCCCGTCACGGTCTTTCTCTCGATCCACGCGCGAGCCGACGTTCAGCCAGCAGTCATCGAGCACGAGCTCTACGAGGAGCGGGCGCTCGTCCGCATGCTTGGAATGCGCCGCACGCTCTTCGTCGTGCCACGCGAGCTCGTCCCGGTCGTCTATGCCGCGTGCACGCGGACGATCGCCGTCCGCGAGCGGCGTCGGCTCGAGAAGATGGTCTTGGACAGCGACATCTCGTCCCGGCCGGCGGCGTGGCTCACTCGCACGCTGTCGACAGCGCGAAAGGCTCTCGAAGAACGGGGTGAGGCATTCACGAAGGACCTCGTAGCCGAAATCCCAATTCTGGCCAAGCGGCTTCGCGTGGCCTCGGGCACGAAGTTCGAGGCAACGCAGAGTGTCGGATCGCGCGTGCTACCCCAACTGGCGATGGAGGGCCGGATCGTCCGGGGTCGTCCTCGCGGGTCTTGGGTGAGCGGTCAGTACCGCTGGGTCCCTATGGAGCGTTGGCTGGACGGCTCCATCCCCGCAATGGAGCAGGGAAAGGCGCAAGCGGAGCTCCTCGGACGTTGGCTCGCGGCCTTCGGGCCGGCGACCGAGGCCGACATCCGCTGGTGGACGGGCTGGACAGCCCGTGAGGCTCGCGCGGCGCTCGCGGTCGTGCCACATGCAGTCGTGGATCTCGACGGCGAAGTCGGATTCGTCCTTGCTGACGACCTCGAGCCCGCCAAGACGCTGGGGCCGTCAGCAGCGCTGCTGCCGACGCTCGATCCGACGACGATGGGCTGGAAGGAGCGCGACTGGTACCTCGGCGAGCACGCATCGCTCCTCTTCGACTCGAACGGCAATGCCGGACCGACCGTGTGGTGGGGCGGGCGCGTGGTCGGGGGCTGGTCGCAGCGCCGCGACGGCGAGATCGTCTTCCGGTTGCTCGAGGATGTCGGCCGAGATGCGGTCTGGGCGGTGGAAGCCGAGGCTGCGCGCGTGGCGGCATGGCTAGGCGACGTGCGCTTCTCGCCCGGCTTTCTGCCGCCGTTCCAGCGCGAGCTGGCGACCTAGCAACGTGTGCGCAAGACTGGAAATCCGCTCGCGCGGATTCCAGTCGCGCGATCCCTGAAGGCGTCCGCTTCGCGGCCGCGACGCCTCCCAGCCTTCGGACTAGTCGTCCCTTGGGAGGAAGATCTCCTTGGCGATCACGAGCCGCTGGATTTGCGACGTTCCCTCGTAGATCTGGAAGAGCTTCGCGTCACGCATCAGCTTCTCGACCGGATACTCCTTGATGTACCCGTAGCCCCCGAAGACCTGTACCGCATCGGTCGTCACTTTCATCGCCGTGTCCGCGGCAAAGCGCTTCGCGAACGAGGACTGGAGGGTCGCGCGCCTGCCCTGGTCTAGAAACCACGCGGATTGCCAGACGAGCAGCCTCGCGGCCTCGATCTCTGTGGCCATGTCCGCGATCATGAAGTTGACGCCCTGGTGCATGGCGATGGGGACGTCGAAGGTGACACGCTCCTTCGCGTACTCGACCGCGTGCTCGAACGCCGCCTGCGCGACCCCCACGGCCCCGGCCGCGGTCCCCGGCCGCGTGAAGTCGAGGGTCTTCATCGCGATCTTGAATCCCTCGCCCTCCTCGCCCAACCGGTTCTCCGCCGGGACGACGACGTCGGTGAGCCCGAACGCCGAGGTATCCGTGGAGCGCTGTCCCATCTTGTCCAGGTGCTTCTCGATCTGCACGCCAGGGGTGTCCATCGGCACGATGAACGCCGAGATCCCGCGGTGCCCCTTGCTCGGGTCGGTCTTCGCGAAGACGACCGTCCAGGCCGCGTAGCCCGCGTTGGTAATGAACGTCTTCGAGCCGTTCAGGACGTACGAGTCGCCCTGCCGAACGGCGGTCGACTTCATGCGCGCGACGTCGGAGCCCGCGTCGGGCTCGCTCAAGCCGAACGAGCAGAGGATCGGCTCCTCGAGCAAAGGCGGCAGCCACTGCTCCTTCTGCTCCTCGGTGCCGGCGATCAGGACGGGCGCCGCGCCGAGGCCGTTGGCGCCGATCGAGGTGCCGATCCCGGAGCACCCGCGGTTCAGCTCCTCACCCACGAGCATGCCGTCGAAGGACGGGAGTCCGACGCCGCCGAGCGACTCGGGAACGTGCAGGTTCATCAGGCCGAGCTCGTGCGCCTTCGAGATGACGTCCACCGGGTGGGTCGAGTGCTCGTCGTACTCGGCCGCTCTCGGCCGGATCTCCTTGTCGGCGAACTCGCGCGCGAGCGCGCGGAGCTCGCGCTGCTCGCGTGTGAGCTCGAACGAGACGCCGCCGGCGATGCCGGTCTCCGTCGCTGCCATGACCTCCGCTCCCGTAATCGTCGATTGACTAGTCAGTCAACGACTATAGGCGTTGCCCTGGCGGGGGTCAAGGTCATCGGCAAGGTCAGTCCGATCAGTCTGCTCGTACTCCTTGTGCGCGGCGAGGACCCGCCTCCACAGCTGCTCGCGCTCGGCCGCCCCCACGTCCTCGAGCGGCAGTCCGAACACATCGGAGAGTGCGGCATACCACTCTGTCCGAGACTGGAGCATCGTCTCCCGGGCAGGATCTGGACCGAGACGGGTGAGAACGAGGCCACGCAAGACGTCGACGCCGGCGGAATCGCGGCGTTGAGCGATCGCCACCCTCACGAAGCCTGACTCCGGCGCAGTCGACAGGTACTCGTGCATTGCCGCGAACTCGACGATCTCCGCGGGTTGCGCGCGGAAGTCCATTCCGGCAAAGCTCCCCCGGGGGTCGTGGTCGAAGCGCCAGCCGTCCGGCTCGGCGCCCGAGGAGCGCAAGCGGTACACGAACGGTCCCTGTCGGTAGACGCCTTCATGCAGCGGCAACGGCTCGTGCAGGGCCGAGCCGAGGCCAACATCGGCCAACCACACACCTCTTGGGCACGTCTCGTGCGGGAGCCCTCTCACCGTCAGCGCCAGGTGGCCGCCGCTCGCGCCAGCGCTATCCCGATCCGTGCGCTGCACCCCTCCGACATGTCTCGTTACGCGGTAGCCGAGCGCGAGGAGGAGCGCCGAGAACGCGCCATTCAGGTGGTAGCAGTAACCGCCGCGCCGGCGCCGGACGATCCGCTCGGAAGCCTCGAGGGGGTCGATCGTCGTGCGCCGGCCAAGCTGGATCTCGAGGTTCTCATACGGAACGAGCTCGACGTGGGCCATATGCAGTCGGCGCAGCGACTCGACGCTGGGTGGGCCCGGATCTGAGAGGCCCAGCCGGTCGAGGTACGCGCCCACATCAACCCGGCTCACAACGGCGACCGTAGCAACGCACTCTAGAATCCGCGCGTGGCCGTAACCGACGCCGATCCCGTCGCGCTCGATCCGCTCGACTATCTCGCGATCGACGTCCTCCTCGACGACGAGGAGAAGGCGATCCGCGACACCGTCAGGCAGTTCGTGCGCGAGCACGTCCTCCCCGATGTGGGCGACTGGTTCGAGAAGGGGATCTTTCCACGCGAGCTCTTTCCCGAACTCGCGAAGCTCGGCCTCAACGGCATGCACCTCGACGGCTACGGCCTGCCCGGAGCGAGCTCGGTCGCGTACGGGTTGACGTGCATGGAGCTCGAGGCGGGGGACGCCGGTGTCAGGAGCGCGGTCTCGGTACAGGGTTCGCTGGCGATGTTCCCGATCTGGCGCTTCGGGTCCGAGGAGCAGAAGGAGCGCTGGCTTCCGCCGATGCACCGCGGCGAGGTCATCGGCTGCTTCGGGCTTACCGAGTCGGACGCGGGCTCCGACCCGGGCTCGATGCGGACGCACGCGCGACGCGACGGCTCGGACTGGATCCTGAACGGCGCGAAGATGTGGATCACGAACGGCTCTATCGCCGACATCGCGATCGTGTGGGCGCGAACGGACGACGACGCGATCCGCGGCTTCATCGTCGAGAAGGACATGCCCGGGTTTTCCGCGCCCGAGATCCACAGGAAGCTCTCGCTGCGCGCGTCCGTGACCTCGGAGCTCGTGCTCCAGGACGTGCGCGTGCCGGACGAGAACGTGCTGCCCGACGCCACCACGCTGCGCGGCCCGCTCTCCTGTTTGAACGAGGCGCGTTTCGGGATCGTCTGGGGCGCGGTCGGCTCGGGAAGAGCCTGTTTCGAGTCCGCGCTCGAGTACTCGAAGGAGCGGATCGTCTTCGGCAAGCCGATCGCCGGCTACCAGCTCACGCAGCAGAAGCTCGCGGAGATGGCGCTCGAGCTGAACCGCGCCACCCTCGTCGCCCTCCACCTCGGCCGGATGAAGGACTCGGGAACGCTACGCCCCGAGCAGGTGAGCCTCGGGAAGATGGGGAACGTCCGCGGAGCGATCGAGGTCGCACGAAGCGCGCGCACGATCCTGGGCGCGAACGGCGTCACGCTCGAGTACCCGGTCATCCGGCACATGAACAACCTCGAGTCGGTACTGACCTACGAAGGCACGCACGAGGTGCACACGCTCGTCGTCGGCGAAGCTCTGACCGGGCAGAACGCGTTCCGGTAGAGATGACCTACAGCCGGAGGCGGGTGAGAGCCCGCCTCCGTGCTGCAACACCACCTACGGACAGGTGACCTCGGGATTGAAGTCCGCGAACATCCCTGCCGGGTTGGGCTTCCAGACCCAGGCATGTAGGAGGTAGAAGGCCGGCCCGGGAGGTGGAACCAGGATGTGCATCTCCATTCCGAGCACACTCGGGATCGGCGGCGGGGTCACCCCCGGAGGATTGGAGTTGGGGCCGCGGACGACCCATTCCACAGCGACGAGCTGGCGTTTCCCGTTCGGCCCCGACTCGTAGACGAGGACCTCGGGCTCGAGGGCGTCGACGCCGTTGTCAGCCATCAGCTCCTCGTTGAAGTAGTGGTATCCCATGGCCCCCGCTGTGGGGTGCGCGACGCAGCCGGTGATGATCCTGATCCCGGAGCCGTTCACCCAACCGAGCTCGTAGCCGGCTTCCAGCGCCACATCGAGGTCGTGGAATCGGGCCGTAGCCCGTCGCACCTGCGCGAGCTCGGGTTGTAGCCCCGCTTCGTGTGCGGCCATATCGTGTCCGGCAGCTTCCGTGCCGCCCTCATCTCCGGCGAGTGCCACGGTGGGAATCACCACCGCCGCCGCCACCACCAGCACCGCCAGCCCGAACGGGAGCTTCCACTTGGTTCCTACAGCGGACATTTGCTTACCCCTTTCCGGACGAGACAGCCTCGACGACCCGGAGGGGCCGGAGCTCCGCGAGCTGCGCCGCCAGAGCAGCGTCTTGGCTCGACGGGGCGTCGAACACGAAGAAGCAGATCTCGTCCTCGAGAACGTGGATTGTTCGGTCGAAGCGGACGCCCGTTCCCTTACGCGTCAGCTCTTCTGCGGCCGAGCGAGCCCGCCGCTGCCGCGCGTCGCGGTCACCTGCGGCTCCGCGCGGGATGAAGGTCTCCACGAGGTAGCTCGGCACCTCATCGACGCTATGTCAGGGTGGTCGCCTTGGAAACGTCAGAACGTCTGAACTTTGATCGTGGCGCCCGCTATCAGCTATCGCAGCCTACGGGCGGACACAAGCGGATTTCCGAGGTTGCGTAGCTGCGGGTGGGCGCGTAGCGTCCCCTCGCCGACTCTCGGCTGGGCGGAGGGTGAGCGCTGGCCCACCCCCCGCCTGCGCTTCTAGAAAGGACAGGCGCCGGAGTCTGCTTCGTCGATTCGCCTCTCCGCACCCGCGGGAACGAACGAGACGACGACCGTCACGAGATCCCTGACTCCCTCGTTTCGCACGATGTGGACGGCGAGGCCCTTGTCCACGAACCCCGATCCAGCCCGATACCTATGAGGCCGGCATTTGGGATCGGCGCCCAGATACACCGTCGCCGTCCCTGACTTGACGATCACGAAGCTCGGCCCGGGATGGCTGTGCCACCCGAACGACCCGCCCGGCGCGATCCTGTTCTGAAGGACATGGAGGTCGGAGGCCCCCTTGATGTTCATCGTCGCCCTCCACGCGCCGATCCTGCCGGTCGTATCGATCGAACGGAACTTCCCGATCCCGAACTCCGTCGGCTTCACACCAGAGGGTGGCGTCGCCAGGACGGTTGAGGCGTACACGGCGATGCCCACGACGACGACGAAGGAAGCCAAGACCAATCTCGATCTCATTTCTCCTCCTTTCGGACCAGCCTGCCCGGCGTGCATTCCGACTCTACGCCCGAGTCCCCGGAATGCGAAACGTCAGAACCGCTGATCTTTCACCCCGAGCTGCTCACCGCAGCCGGCGGGCGAGCTCCGTTCGCGACCGCACGCCGAGCTTTGCGTAGATGTGAGACAAGTGACTGGCGACGGTCCGCTCCGTGACGAAGAGCGCAGCGGCGACCTCCCGGTTCGTGCGGCCCTCAGCGACCAGGGCGGCGACGCGGCCCTCGGCGGCCGTCAGCCCCTCCTCGCGCCTGCGACCGCCGATTCGTCCAAGCTCGCCGCGAGCCTTCTCGACCCAAGTCGCTGCCTCGAGCTCTTCGAATCCGTCGAGCGCAGCCTGAATCGGCTCGCGGGCGTCCCGCTTCTTCCGCGCCCGCCTCCGGACGATGCCGAGCCCGAGCAGCGCCCGCGCCGTGCCGAACGGGTCCCCGACCCCCTCGTGCTGCTCAACCGCCCGCTCGAGGAGGGAACCGGCGCGGCCGACGTCCCCCTCTGCGGCGGCGACGAGACCACGGCATCGGGTCGCGTGCGCCAACACCCACGCGCGGCCCACCCGCGCGGCATCCGCCTCCCAGACATCGACGATTCGAACGGCGTCGTCGATCCGACCGTCCTCGAGGAGCATCTCGGCGTAGTCGGCCGTCCACCAGCGGACACTCGGCTCGCCCCACTCGAGCTCCGACGCCCGCCGGTCGGCCTTCTCGAACCAGTTCTTGGCCGCGAACGGATCTCCGCTCCAGCGGGCGACGAGCCCGAGGACAGCCATGAGCTGCACGGGGTGTCCCCGGAACTGCTCGTCACCGAGGCCGAGACCTCGCTCCGAGTGCTCCCGGGCCAGGTCGAGTTGTCCTCGATGGACGGCGATGACCGCACTCGGCAGATGATCCTGCGGCATCTCGAGCCCGTACTGGATGGAGATGTCGCGGGCGCGCGTCGCGTACTCGGCGCCTAGCGCCCAACGTCCGGCCCAGAACTCGACCCAGGCGAGACCCCAGAGCGCGCGGGAGCTCCTCGGCTCGTCCCGCTTGCGCCACTCTTCGTACTCGCGCTCGAGCAAGGCGCGGGCCTCGTCCCTCTTCGGAGCGGGCGCGAGGGTGTTCACGACGGCCAGAGTCGCCTCCCGCACCAGCAATTCGCCACCGACAGCGCTCGGGAAGTCGCGGACCCGCGCCGGAAGATCCTCCGGTGCTTCCGCCTCGCCGGCGAACCAACTGAGGATCGCTTGCATCGCGCGGGCCTGTCCTCGCAGCTGATCGTCGTCGAGCTCGTCGGCGAGCTCGAGCGCTCTACGTGCATGGTCGAACCCTGGCTTGGAGCTCGCCCATGCGAGCCGACAGTGGATGGCGGACTGAAGAGCTGGGCGGGAAGCCGCCTCGCTCAGCGCTTCCTCGAGCAGTGGGACGGAACGACGTTCGCTCTCGAGCTCGGCGAGGAGGACAAGAGCCTCGGCGCGCCAGGAACCCGCTCGTCTCTCCGCGAGGAGATCGGCGAGAATCCTTCGGGCGCGTGTCCACTCGCCCGCGCTCCGCTGGACACGCGCCGCAGTGAGCGCTCGACGATGCCGGTCGCTGTGGGCGGCCGGCGGAGTCAGCCGAAGGGCGTGCTCCGCGAGCTCGGCGGCGGCAATTGGTGCCCCGCGGGTGCTCGCCAGGGCCGCGGCATCATCGAGAACACCGGCGATCTGGGTGTCCGGGCTCTGCGTCGAAAGCGCGAGGTGGCGGCCGCGGTCGAGCGGATCCGCGACGACCAGGGCGAGGCGTCCGTGTGCGCGCCGTCGCTCGTCCGCGGACACGCCGTGGTAGACCGCCGACGCGAGCAGGGGGTGCGTGAAGCGAATCGTCTCGTCCCTGCGCTCGAGCACACGTGCGGCAAAGGCGCGATCGAGGTGCTCGATGACGTTCAGGCTTGCGAACAGCTCGGCGGACGGACGGCCCGCGGCCGCTGCCAGCACCAGCGACTCTCGTGTTGCCCGCGGCAGCTTGTCGATGCGTGCGCGCACCAGTCCGTCAAGCGACTCTGGAACACGGAGCGGCTGCGTGGGGTCGACGTCCGCGCCGCCCAGAGCCCGGGCAAGCTCGAGTGCGTAGAAGGGGTTCCCACCGGACGTCTCGTGCACACGTAGGAGGGTCAGGCGTGCGAGCGTTAGTGCGAGATGTGCTTGGAGAAGCTGGTGAACGGCCCCGAGACTGAGCGGGTCGATATGCAGCCGCTCCACTCGGCCGTCACGTATCGTCAGCTCGAGATCCGGCGTCTCCGCGCGCTCGCCGAGGCGACGGGCGAGCAGCAGGAGGATCGACCGGTCGTCCAACCGTCGCAGCGCGAAAGCGAGTGCGCTCGCCGAGGACGGATCGAGCCACTGGACGTCGTCGATCGCGAGGACAACTGGCCCCTCGGCAGCGAGAACCTCTAGCGCGCTCCGGACCGCGACACCGAGCGCGCGCGGATCGAAGCCGTCAGGATCTTCCTCGACGAGGAGTGCTACCTCGAGCGCGTGACGCCTGGGCGCCGGCAACGCCGGCAGCACGCTCTCGAGCACGTTCTCGAACAGGTCGCCGAGGCCGGCGTGGATCAGCCCTCGTTCCGCTTCAGCCGGCCGCGAGACGAGGACACGGAATCCTCGTTCACGGGTTGCCTCGACACCCGCAAGCCACAAGGTCGACTTCCCGATCCCCGCCTCGCCCTCCAGCACGAGCGCGACCGCGCCTTCCGCTGGACGTTCGAGGAACGCGTCTATGGAGGCGAGCTCGACCTCCCTGCCCACGATGTCGACGGTCATGGCCAGACAACATTGAACCGACGACTTGACTACCGCAACACCGGTCGGCCGGAATCCGCGTTAGCGGATTTCGGTCTGGCGCAAGGTTAGTCCTCACCGTCCCAGTAGTCGAGGAGCGGGCCGGGGCGACTGAGGAGCACGCGGTCGCCCTTTGCGCTTCGCGCTCCGTACTTGCCGCTGTCGGGATAGTGGACGAGGTCAGGCGCGATCAGCGTGGACAGCATGAGGACGCGGATCGGCTCGTCGGTCTTGTTCGAGACCTGGTGGGCGCCTTCGTCGCCGCGCGGGAATGCGACGACGTCGCCTTCCCGAAGGTCGTGCTCGCCTTCGGGTGTCCGCAACGTCGGCTGTCCACGCACGACGAGGAGCCACTCCTCGTTCGCATGATGCACGTGGTACGGCCACAGTCGGTCACCTGGCTCGAGCTCGTACATGCTTCCGCCGATCAGCTCGGCGCCGATGTGTGCGCCCACCCACGCGTCCTTACTCCGCCAGCCGGGCCGATCCTCGGTGCGATCCCACTCGTCGCTGTTGAGGTTGAAGACCTTCGGCACGACGCGAGCCTACGGCCTGAGTCCGCCTAGCGCCAGGTCGACGACAGTCTGCTCGGCGCGTGCGACGGCTGTGTCTCCGTCTGGAAGCTGCCCGAGCACCCAGCCAGTGAGCACCTCCTCGAGGCCGCCGTACACGATCCAGCTCGCGAGCTGCGCGTCGACGTCGGGTCGAAAGCTTCCGTCAGCCTGGCCCTGCTCGATCACGCGCTGGACGATCGCAAATGCCTCGCGCACCTCGTCGACTTGGGCGTGGAGCTGCGGGCTGCGGGCGACCTCGCGCACCATCACCGTGACTAGGGCGGGATCGTTTCGCCAGGTGCGGAGCAGGATCTTGGCAATGCCTTCGAGCTTCTCGGGGGCGGGCTCGTCGGCTGCCTCCACCGCCCGGAAGCGTTCGAGCAGCTCACCGAAGTTCTCCCGGAAGACGGTCTCCAGCACCTGCTCCTTCGACGAGAAGTAGTGGTAGAGGAGACCGTGGGCGACACCGGCTTCTGTTGCGATGTCGCCGACCCGCGCTCCGTGGTAGCCGTTGCGCGCGAACACGCGGACGGCGGCATCGAGGATGAGCTTGCGCTTCGTCTCCTGAGCGGTTGAATGGCTAGTCAAGGCCGTCGAGGATAGAGGTACGCTCCGTCTCGGTGCAAGCGCTGGACGGGATTCTCGTCGTCGACTTCACGCGCTACCTGCCCGGCGCATACGCGAGTCGCGAGCTCCTGCGACTCGGCGCGCGCATCGTCCGCGTCGAAGGCCCGGAGGGCGATCCGATGCGGGAGACTGCGCCCGCCTGGGATGCCGCCTTGCGCGGCGGAACCGAGTCGATCGTCTGTGACCTGAAAACCGACCTCGACCTCGCCGCCGCATTGTGCGCCCGCGCCGACGTCGTGCTCGAGAGCTTCCGGCCTGGAGTTGCGGCGCGCCTCGGGATCGGCCCTGAAGACGTTCCAACCTCGGCCGTCTACTGCTCGATTACGGGCTTCGGGCTCGACGGGCCGCACGCCGCCCGCGCGGGTCACGACTTGAACTATCTCGGCTGGGCGGGGGTGCTCGAGGACACGGCACCGGAATGGCCTCCGGTGCAGATCGCGGATCTCGCAGCGGGCGCGCTCGGCGCGGTGACCGAGATCCTGGCTGCGCTGCTCGTGCGCGAACGCACGGGTCAGGGACGACGCATCGTGATCTCGATGATCCACCGCTCGCACGACCTCGTCGCATTCCGAATCGGGGGCGATCCCGTGCCGCGGATACTGACCGGAGGGCTGGCGTGCTACCGGACGTATGCGACGGCGGACGGACGCCATCTCACGGTCGGGGCGCTCGAGCCGAAGTTCTTCGCACGCCTATGCGATCTACTCGATCGCCCGGACCTCGTCGAGCGGCAGCATGCACCCGAGCAGGACGAGGTCGCCCTGGAGCTTGGCGAGATCTTCGCGATGCGGTCGCTCGCGGACTGGCTCGTGCACTTCGGTGACGAGGACGTCTGCGTGGGTCCGGTCTGGGCGCGCGAGGAGGCGGCAGCGGAGTTCGGAGCTCCTTACGCTGCGGACTCACCGAAATTGGGAGAGCACACGCAGCACTGGCGCGACGAACTCGGGGTCACCAAGTAACAGCCTGTTACGTGGGAGCGAGACCGAGCGCGGCTGGAAGCGCGAGCAGCGTGTCTATCCGCTCCGGCTCGTCCAGGCGCAGTCCGTCGCGATCTAGCAGGATCGCCCGCATTCCGAGCGACCGCGCGCCCTCGATGTCGTCCTCGTAAGAGTCACCGACCATTGCCGCCTCACGCGGCTGCACGTCGAGCAGCCGAAGTGCGGCGACGAAGATAGAGGGATGCGGTTTCGTCCGTCCGTGCAGCCGTGATCCGACCATGGCGTCAACCTCGAGCCCGTGATGGGCGACAAACTCCTCCAGATCCCGCTGGCCGTTCGTTACGAGCCCGATCTTCAGACTACGCCTCCGAAGCTCGTCGAAGACGGTGAGGGCGTCCTCGTAGAGCGAGAAGTTCTCGTGCCGCTCCCACTCGCGCACCATGTCCGACGCACACTCCCTGGCGCCGTCCGCATCGCCGCCCATGCCACGGACGATCCTTTCCGTGAATGCGATCCAGATCTCGTCGTCGTGCACGAACCGACCTTCGCCCTGCAGCGCCGCGATGGCGGCAGCGCGAGCCTCCTCGTACCGAGTGGGATCGAGCGCCAGCCCGTGCCTCTCCCCGACGCGCCGGTACCCCTCCGGCCCGAGCTCAGGCCCGGGCCGAAAGAGAGTGAAGTCGACGTCGAAAAGCACCGCGCGAAGCACGGATCGAGGATAGCCCCGAAGCCGCTAGGCTTCGTTCGCTCGGGGTGTGGCGCAGCCTGGTAGCGCGCTCCGTTCGGGTCGGAGAGGTCCCCAGTTCGAATCTGGGCACCCCGATAAGCACGGGGGAAACCATGTTTCCCCCGTGTGCCCCCTTCTTCTGTCTGCGGCCTCGAGTTACGTTGTGCCAGGCCTGCGGGCGAGTGAATCGCCCTCCGGCCTTCGCCTGCGTCGACGACCTTGTTCGTTCCCTCTTTTGGTGAGGCGGGCGTTGCGCGCGACGCCGGAACCGGGGTATGCTCAGATGGATGCTGCAAGCTCTCGACAGGCGGGACGTTTGACCCCCGCTCGAGACACGATCGACTGTGAGCCCGACTGCGCGATCCGCGCGGACGGGCTTTTTTCTTGCCGTTTTTCATGACTCAGAGGAGGTCGAGATGGCAAATCACCTGACGCCCGAAGAGGTCGCCAAGGAGACGGGGATCGACCGCGAGGAGGTCATCCGCATTTGCGTCGCAGAGGGTGTGCCGATCTACCACGGGAAGATCGACAAGACGCTCTTTCAGGCCACACTCGAGGCAGTTGGAACCGCAGCCTCGGCCTCGGGGTCGTAGAGCGTTACGAAGCTTTCGCCCGACTGCGCGTCTTCGGCTTCGCACGGGCCGGCTTCTTGTCGGGGGCTGACCCCTTCTTCGCCGCCGCGACGCTGGCCTTCAAAGCCTCCATCAGATCGATCACCGGCGCGTCGGCGACAGGCTCGGGCACCGCGATCTCCTCGCCGCGCGTCTTCGCCTCGAGGAGGGCGCGCAGGTCGCGGCGGTAGTCGCTGTGGAGCTCCCCCGGATCGAACTCTCCTTCGAGGCTCTCGATCACCTGCTTGGCGAGCGCGAGCTCGGTGTCCTTGAGCTTCGTCTCCTCCACGGCCTCCGCGATCTCGGCGTGGGAGTAGACGTCCTCGGCCACGAAGAGCGTCTCGAGCGAGAGCGCGTCCCCTCGCGGGCGCACGAGGCAGAGGCTCTCGCGCCCTGCGCGAACGAAACGGCCTAGCGCTGCGGTCTCCGTCTGCCGCATCGCCTCGAGAAGAAGGACATACGGGCGACGCTGGGCCGCCCCCGACGCCGGAACCAGGTAGTAGTGACGGTCGAAGTAGATCGGATCGACCGCTTCGCCTGGGACGAAGCTCCGGATCTCGATCGAGCGCGAGTCATCCGACTGCTCGATCGCCTCCAGGTCGGCGTCCTCGACGATGACGAACTGGCCCTTTGCCACCTCGTAGCCGCGCACGATCTCGTCCTGCGTCACCTCGCGGTCGTGCGTCGGGCACCAGCGCTTCTGCTTGATCGGTGTCGCGCACTCTCGGTGGAGCAAGCGGAAGGAGACATCGGACTGTCGCGCAGCGGGCTTCGTCGCCGGTGCAAGGCCGACTGGGATCGAGACGAGGCCGAAGCTGAGGGATCCGTTCCAGGAAGTGCGCATGATGTAGACGAAACTCTAGAGGGACCACGCTGTTTCGTCGCGCCGACCGAAATCCCTCTGAGTAAGCTCAGACAATGACCGAAACGGGGTCCGCGACTCCGGAGACACGTGCGGCCGGCGAGCGTCGCACTATCGCGCGGCTCTGGCGCGACGCAGTCGCCGCCAAGCGGGAGCGTCCTGTGTATCTCGTCGAGGACGAGGATGGCGGCGGTTGGCGCGAGGTGTCGTGGAGCGACGCGGACGAGCTCGTGCGCGCGTACGCCAACGGGCTGCTAGCGCGTGGTGTGAGCAAGGGCGACGCGTTCGCGATCCTCGCCCAGAACAGCCTCGACTGGGCGCTGCTGGACTTCGCGCTCGCGCAGATCGGCGCCGTCGGAGTGCCGGTCTACGCGAACAACTCCGCCCGCGATGTCGGCTACCTCCTTGCGCACTCCGAAGCCGTGGGGATCGTCTGCGAGGACGCCGCCCAGCTCGCGAAGGTCGAGGAGGTCGCGGACGAGCTGACGAAGCTCGAGCACGTGCTCACCTACCACGACCTCGCCGGGCTTGCCGCACACGGCGTCGACTTCGCTCGCACGCATCCGGAAGCCCTCGACGAAGCATCGGCGGCGATCGAGGAGGAGGATCTCTTCACGATCATCTACACGTCCGGAACTACCGGTCCTCCGAAGGGCTGCATGCTCAGCCACCGCAACTACTACGCGATGACGAGCGTCGTCGACTCGATGGAGGACCACTACCGGCCGGACGACACGATGCTGCTGTACCTGCCGCTGGCGCACAACTTCGGGCGGCTGATGCTTCTCACCGGCGCCTATCTGGGCTTCACGATCGCGTTTCTTCCCGATCCGCTGCGGGTCGCGCAGGCGATGCTCGAAGTGCGTCCGACCGTGCTGCCGAGCGTGCCGCGTGTGTACGAGAAGGTGTATGCGGCCGTCCAGTCGCGCTTCGACGAGGCGACCGGGATCAAGCGGAAGCTCATCGACTGGGCGCTTCCGATCGGCCACGAGGTCAGCCGCCTGCAAGCGCTGGGGAAGCCCGTTCCCCGCGGCCTCGCAACCCGACACCGACTCGCCGACCGGCTCGTGTTCAACAAGGTGAAGGAGCGGCTCGGCGGCCGGCTGCGCATACCGATCTCAGGAGGTGCGCCGCTCTCGAAGGAGATCGCCGAGTTCTTCGACGCGGTCGGCATTCGGATCCTCGAGGGCTACGGGCTGACGGAGTGCACGACTGCGGCGAGCACGAACCGGCCCGACCGCTATCGCTTCGGCACCGTCGGACCGGCTCTCCCGGGGTTCGAGGTGAAGGTCGCGGACGACGGTGAGCTCCTTGTCCGCTCCGAGACGGTCTTCCAGGGCTACTTCAAGGACCCGGAGGCGACTGCGGGAGTCATGACCGAGGACGGCTGGCTGCGCACCGGGGACGTCGGCGACGTCGACGCAGACGGGTTCATCTCGATCACCGATCGCAAGAAGGACATCCTCGTCACCGCCGGCGGCAAGAACGTCGCGCCGCAGAACATCGAGAACGACCTCAAGACCTCGAAGTACGTCTCGCAGGCGCTCGTGGTCGGGGACCGGCGGCCGTATGTCGCGGCGTTGATCACACTGGACGAGGTCGAGATCGAGCGCTGGGCGACCGAGCACGGAGTCGACGGCGACCTCGTCTCCCTCTCACGCGACGAGCGTGTCCGCGAGCTCGTTCAGGGCGCCGTCGACGATGCCAACCGAGAGCGCTCGCGCTTCGAGCAGGTGAAGCGCTTCGCGCTGCTCCCGCGCGACTTCACCATGGAGGAGGGCGAGGTTACGCCTACGCTCAAGCTCCGCCGCCGCGCGGTGAGCGAGCACTTCGAGCACGAGATCGAAGAGCTCTACCGCTAACGCGCGCGAACGGAGAGGCGGCGAGGACGACGGGTCAGCGCGCAGGCCGCAGCCCGGCGAGCGTGACCGTCACGAGCCGGCGGACGGCGGCCCTGGAGGAGAGGCCGCCGGCGGCCGAGAGGGCGTGGAGGCAGTAGCTCGCGAGCTCGTCGGGCGACACATCGTCCCGCAGGTCGCCGGCCTCTGCGCCTTCGGTCAGCAGGTCTCGGATCAAGTCGCGGAGCCGGTGCTGCGCTCGGCCTACGTGCTCGCCCCGATGGAGGAGTGCCACGAACTCCGTGCCGTGGGCGATCGCGACGTCGTGCTGGATGAGCGCGTAGGCCCCGAGCACGGCTTCGAGCCGCTCGCGGGGGACGCCGGCTCGATCCCTGAGCTCGCCTAGATGTTCGAGATGGCCGGAAACCTGGCGTTCGTGCCAGGCGACCAGTATCGAGTCCAGGTCTGGGAAGTACTTGTACAGCGTCGCACGTCCGATGCCCGTCTCTGCGGCGATCCGGGACATCGTCACCGACCGCAGCCCGTGCTCAGCCACCAGCGCCGCCGTCGAGTCCATGGTCGCATCGCGCACCGCCCGTCGGTGCGCCTCGATCGTCTCGTTCCACACCTTCGGCATTGCCTCAGTGTACTCGACGTCGATGTCAAGACACTCTGACTTGACATCGACACGCTGGCTCGTAAAAATCACTAATCATGTTCATCCCTGCACCGACCTGTGCCGGAGGGCACACACATGGCTGACATGCCCGACCCCGACACCGGCGACGTACCCGACCGCGAATCGGCCGCCCGTGAACCGGTTTGGGTGAAGCTGTCTGCGGTCATCGCCCTCGTCGTGGTCCTGGTGTTCGTCGTCTTGCTCCTCACCGGCCGCGGTCACGGCCCCGGTCGCCACACGGGCGCCGGTAGTGGCGATTCACCGCCTTCCGCCCGCATGCACCAGCCATGACCATGACGCCCCGCCTCCGCAAGCTCGCGCTCACTGCGCATGTCACCTCCTCGGTCGGCTGGCTCGGCGCGGTCGTTGGTTTCCTTGCCCTCTCTGTCGCCGGTCTGGCGAGCGAAGATGAGCAGCTCGTCCGTGCCGCCTTCCTCACAATGGAGTTGACCGGCTGGTTCGTCCTCGTCCCCTTCGCCCTCGCCTCGCTGCTGACCGGGCTCGTCCAGTCGCTGGGCACGACGTGGGGCTTGTTCCGGCACTACTGGGTCTTGTTCAAGCTCCTCATCAACGTCTTTGCCACCATCGTCTTGTTGCTGTACATGCAGTCGCTCAGCTCCTTGAGCGACGTCGCGGCAGAAATGACGTTGTCGAGCGACGATCTCCGCATGCTCCAGAGCCCATCCCCCGTGCTCCACTCCGCTGCTGCCCTGCTGCTCTTGCTCATGGCCACGGTACTGGCGGTATACAAGCCGCGGGGCATGACCCGGTACGGGCGGCGCAGGCTGCGCGAGCAGCGTGGCCTACGCTGAGGGGCGACACGGAAAGTCCAAATGCGGCTGCTACGAGCGCGCGACGACCCACGAGCCCGGTTGCACGCGGTACTCGTGGCCCGAGCCCTCCGATGCCGTCTGCAACGCGAGCGCGACTGCGTCCTCGAGTACGCGAGGTGACTCAGCCAGACGGACCGAGGCAATGTCGGCTGCCTCGTCGATTTCGATCGCTTCGACGGTGACGATAGCTTCCAGAGCTGCTCGAATACGCGCCGCGCAGGATGAGCACCCCGCTTGCTCGACGACAAAGCGGACGTCGCTCACGGGTGGGAGTCTACGGCGAGCCGAGCGTCAGAGGATGCGGCGAGCGCCGACCCACGACGACATGTACCAGGACTCGTCGATGCTCGAGATCTTGACCACATCGCCCGTGCGGGGCGCGTGGATGAACTGACCGCCGCCGATGTACATCCCCATGTGCCCGAGCCCGTTGAAGAACACGAGATCGGCGGGCTGCAGGTCTTCGCGGGAGACCGGCGTGCCGTACCCGTACTGAGCGGCCGCGTAGTGCGGCAGGGACACCCCGATCTGGGCGAAGGCGTAGCTCGTGAGACCTGAGCAGTCGAATCCCTGAGACGGGCTCGCGCCGCCCCAGACGTAGGCCACGCCCAAGTACTGCATCGCGATGGCGATGACCTGCGAGGCCTTCGTTCCGTCGGGCGGCGGCGCCGACGGAACGAGCGTGTCGGCGACATCGACCGTATCTGCGTAGATCGTCTGATCCTGAACGTCTTGTGCCTCCTGGGCCTGCTGCGAGGCGACGACCTGCGCCTGCTCCGCCACCAGGCGCTGCGCGGCTAGCCGCGCGCGGGCCTGCGCCGCCCGCTCAGCCTCCCGGCGCGCCTCCTCCGCCAGCAGCTGCGAGATCTCGTCCCTAACCGAGGAGAGGAGCTGTTCGCGCTCGGCAAGCCGGGACTCGATCGATTGCCTCTGCGCGGCTCGCTCGGCGACAACCTCTGCCTGCTCGACCCGTGCGTCCTTCAGGTTGGCGCGTGCCGTTTGGACCTCGCGCCGGAACTGCTTGACCTCGGTGAGAATTCGCGTGTCCTGGCTCGAGACCCGCTCGATGGCGTCGAGCCGGGCGATGATGTCGTCCAGGCTTTGAGATCCGAGCAGCACCTCCAGCGTCGAGTCGTCGTCGCCGTTCATGTAGAGATCTCGGAGACGCTCGGCGATGCGGGCCTGGGCGACATTCAGGCTCTTGCGGGCGGACGTCAGATGGCGCGCGTTCGTCTCGAGGTCCGTGTCGATCTTCTCGAGCTCGAAGTTCGCGCCGTTCCACGCCTCGATCGTCGCCCCCAAGCTCATGTCGAGCTCTTGGAGCTCGGCCATGATCGCCTGGGCCTGGGCCCGTTTTTCCTGGACCCCCGGATCGGCGGAGGCCCCGGCAGCGAGCAGCAGCGCAGCACACAGGGACCCCATGGCCAGTGCCGTGAGGAGGACGATTCTCGGCGCCCATCCGGTGGTCGAGCCCCCGAACTTGATCTTGCTTCGACCCCGGACGGACCCGCCGGTGGCGGTCTTGCCCGTCACAAGTGGGGGACCCTAGCACCCATCCCGGATGCCTGCAACCCGCAACAAGACTGAAAAAGTCTGCAAAGCGGCTCTTTCCTCGTGTCGCACAAACCCGGCTCTGTTAGAGTCCTCGGACTCGTGCGTAGGGGAACACGAAGGTGGGGATTGCATCTTGCTGCGGTCCTGTGTGGGCTTCTCGGGCTAGGCGTCCTTCAGGCGGGCGCCGCCGAGCAGGCGTCCTACCGCCTGCGGGTGGACGCTGTCGCGTATCACCTGCCCGGGCGCACGGCCAGCGGGCTGCAAGTGCGGAAGGGAGTCGTCGCAGTCGACCCGACGCTCATCCCCCTCGGCACGCGCCTCTTCGTCCCAGGCTATGGCAAGGCAATCGCCGCCGACATCGGCGTCGCGATCAAGGGTCGGATCATCGATGTTTGGATGCCGAGCGCCGGCGAAGCCCGAAAGTGGGGACGGAAGACCGTGGTCATCACGGTCTATCGCTAATCCGTCTGCCCGCAACGGTGGCGTAGCGCGAGGCTTGCCCCGCCACGTGTTTCGAGTGGTTCAGTGGTACTCGTGAACCACTGCGTGACCCTTGCCGCGGGCGATCATGAAGCGATTGGCGAGAAAAGCGAACGGATAGGCGATCACGAACCCGCCGGCGATCGCCGCCCACAGTAGGAGATCGCCGAGACCCGCCTCCATTGCTCCTGGGACGAGCAACACGAAGGCGTTGTCGATCACTTCCATGATGGTGATCGAAACCGTGTCCGCAGCGAGCGCAATCGGCACGATCGCGCCGAAGGTGAGCCCGGCGCGGAACAGCGGAAGCGACGTCAATGCAAAGCCGAAGAGGTAGGCGAGCCCCACGGCGGTCGCAATCGTCGCGAGGTTGCCCCAGCCGAACGCAGTACCGATAGCCATTCCCGCAACCTCGCCGATCACGCAGCCCGTGAGGCAGTGCGTGGTCGCCGAGATGGCAAGGGAGTTCAAGCTCTGCATCCCGTGGCCTCCGTGGTCGTCCCGGCTCCTCTCCTCTTCCTGGGGGGCCAGCGCCGCGCTGGCCTCTTCCGCGAGCGCCATGTCGTTGTGCGCTCGGTCGTCGTCGCGGGTTTCGCTCCTGTCGCCGGCAGTGCGATTGCTCATAGAGATCTTGCTACCCCTCTCGATCACGCTCGGATCATCACGCACGCGCTGGTGATCGTCGGCTGTGTCCGCTACAAGGTTACGGATGGTACGTCCGCGTATAGCCGGGCTCATCGCGACCCTCGCTGCAGGTGCGTTGCTGGCAGCTTCGTCGGCTCCGACACAGGCAGCCCGTCCGGAGCTCTCCGTCGCGCTCGAAAGAGCGCTGGCCGCACCCGGCGTCGCTGCGGGCCGTACGGCCGCACTCGCGGTCGACCTGGAGACCGGAGAGGTCGTCTTCAGCCGAAACGAGAGACAGGCGCTTGCGCCCGCCTCAGCCGCGAAGCTCGCCGTCTCGTTCGCCGCACTCCGCCTCCTCGGCCCCGGTTACCGCTTCAGAACCGAGGTGGCCGGTCGAGGAGAGCTAGTCGGAGGAATCTGGCGAGGCGATCTCTTTCTCGTCGGTCGCGGCGACCCCACGTTCGCGTCGGCTGATCTCGACGCGCTGGCCCGCGACGTCGCGGGCTGGGGCATCCGGCGCGTGGTGGGACGCGTCTTCGGCGACGAGCGGCACTTCGACTCGCTTCGCTCCGCCCCCGGGTGGGAGCCGTGGTTCCTCGGGGTCGAGTCGGCGCCGCTCTCTGCGCTGTCCGTCGACGACGTGGTGACGAACGGCGCCAACGGCTCGGCCGCGGCTGCCGCGCGAGCCTTCACCCTCGCCCTCGCGAGCCGCGGCGTCTCCGTCAGTCGGGCTCCGGGCACGGGCCGCGCTCCCGCGGATGTGCTGCCGCTGGCCAGCGATCTCTCCGAGCCGCTCGCAGCGATCGTCCGGACGATGAATCGCGAAAGCGACAACTTCATCTCCGAGATGCTCTTGAAGGAGCTCGGCGCCAGCGTCGCACGTCATGGCTCGACGACCGCGGGAGCTGAGGTCGTCTACACCGAGCTTCGAGCTGCTGGCGTTCCGCTCGCCGGCGTGCACATCGCCGACGGCTCGGGGCTGTCCGGCTCCGACCGGCTGACGACGGAGGCGCTCGTCGCCATCCTCCGGGCGGGCGCGTCCGATCCCGCGATGCGCGATGCGTTCGTCACGTCACTCGCGGTCGCAGGCGTCTCGGGAACACTGAGGAAGCGGCTCGACCGCCGGCCGACCCGAGGACGCGTGATCGCCAAGACCGGGACGACGAGCGTCTCCTCGGCGCTCGCAGGGTTCGTTCGGCGGCGCTACGTCTTCGCGATCATCCAGAACGGATCGCCGGTGCCGTACTGGTCGGCTCGGCGAGCGCAGGACCGCTTCGTAACACTGCTTGCTCGCACCGGTTGATGTGCCTACAGCACGCTGCGAGTGATCCAGATCGCGCCTCCGTCGCCCGAACGCTTGATCGAACCATCGTGCGTCGCGGCGTACAAGATGTGCGTATCGACCGCGATGAAAGCCGCTGGCGCTGCGCCTAGCTGACCGCGCGGCTGCCAGCGGTTTCCTCCATCCGAGCTCATCCACGTGCGGCCGCTCGGATCGAGCAGATAGAGGCGGTCACCCCGAGGCCAGGCGAGTAGGCCGCTCTTTCGCTCGCCATTGCTCCACGTGACGCCGCCGTCCCGTGAGGTAAAGAGGCGACTCTCCCCTGTTGCGACGAGGATCTTTCTGGAGCTCGGATGGACGACCAGATCGCGGAGTCGTTCGGGAGGCTTCCGGTCGTTCCACGTACGACCCTCGTCCCCACTCGCCAGAATGCGGCCCCTCGTCGCGTCGTAGCCGACGATGTGACGCCCTTCGACGCGTAACACGTGAAAGTCGACCTCGCCGAGGAGCGAGACGGGTTGCCAGGTCTCGCCGGCGTCCCGCGATTCGATGAGCCCAAGCAGCGGCGGGAGGTCATCGCGGAGATCGGGATGACCCGACCCGAGAAAGTAGCCGGGAGCCGCGACAGCGAACCCCATCGTGTCCTGATGGCGGTCGCTGGTCGGCTCGGCCATCGCCTTGCCCGGCGGAAGGCGATAGAGACCGTTATGCGTCGCGATGAAGAGCGATTGGCTCTCGGCTTCGAGCCCGAGGGCATGCACGTGCACAGAACCGGGATCGCGCAACGGTGCTAAGTCGGCGTTGAGAGCACGCACCGTCACGAGGCTCACCGCGACGACAAGGACGATCCCGACGGGAAGCCAGCCGGCAAAGCGACGCGCGCGACTTCGTCGCCGTCGCGCGAACATCGGGGTTTTTCGCGGCACCGACTTGCTCCGCTACCCGTGATGCTCACCAGCGGCGTGTGGCTCCATGACCTCGATCTCGCGCTCCTGCGCATCGATGATCCGGGCCGCGAGATCGCGAAGCTCGTTGTGCTGCCCACGTCTCGTCGCAGACTCGGCCATGGCGATCGCACCTTCGTGATGCGGAATCATGAGCGCGGCGAACGTCGCGTCGACATCGGCTGCACTCGCAACCTGTTCCGCAGTGTCGTGCTCCATCCCCAACGCGTCCTCGGGAACCCCTAGCACCTCCGGCTCAACCGGACCTAGGGTGCGTGATCCAAACCACTCTTCGCGCCAGTCGAGCATCTGGTCGATCTCGAGCTGCTGCGAGCTGATGATGTCGTTTGCGATCTCGACGAGCTCGGGCTGGGACAAGAGGCGCTCGCTCGCCGCCTCGGCCATCGCGATGGCCTCACGATGGTGCGGAACCATGGCGTCGATGAATGCACGATCGAACGGCACTTCGCCGGATGCAACCGGTGTCTCACCCTCGGATGAAGTCGTTCCGTCGTCACCACATGCGACGGCCCCCAGCGAAACTGCCGCGAGCAGTACTACGAGTTTGATCATCTCTCCTCCTTGCAGGCGTCGGAAAGCGGGCGTTACCCGCGAACGACAGACTCTGCGAGGATCAGTTACGGAATCGCTGCAGCGTGCTCGGTGAGGCTCGTGCTCTCCGATCGATCGCGGGCTCCGACGGCCAGGGGGTCAGCGGCGCGCGGTGTTCTCCAAGACGTCGCTCGCGTGTCTCGGGCTGCCGAAGAGTCGTGCTCGCGAGAACCGTGACGAGCAGGAGGCAGAGGGCGACGACCGCGCCTGCCATCGCTTCGTCGGTGCTCATCTGATGCAGACCGTGCCCGGCTGCTCCGTACATGAGCAGCGTGGCGACCACGATCGTCGACATGAGTACGCGCGCTCGCGACAGCGACATCTGCCCCAAGGCTACCGGCTCACTCAGCACCGGTTTCGAGAAGCAAGGCCAGATCCGCCTCGGAAAGGACGGGGATGCCGAGGCTCTCCGCCTTCTCGGCCTTCGTGCCCGGGTTCACGCCGACGACGACGCCTGACGTCCTCCCCGACACCGACTCCGAGACCTTCGCCCCGAGGGCTTCGAGGGCCGCCTTCGCCTCCTCCCTCTTGTAGCTCTCGAGCGTCCCTGTGATCACGAACTGCTGCCCGGTCAACGCACCCTCGGCCGGCCGCGCTGGCGCCTCGCCGACCATCTGGATGCCGAGCTCGCGAAGCTCTCCGACCAGCGCACGATTCTCCTCGTCGCAGAACCACTCCGCGATCAGCACCGCTCGGTCCGGGCCCACTCCCTCCACTTCCTCGAGCTCGGACTGGGTCGCAGCCATCAGCGCATCGACCGAGCCGAAGTGCTGTGCGAGGTTCCGCGCGATCACCCAGCCGACTTTGGGGATGTTGAGGCCGAAGAGCACGCGCGAGAAGGGTTGCTCCCGTGACCGCTCGATCGACGCGATCGCACGCGCCGCCGAGGTCTCGGCGTATCCCTCGAGCGCTTCAAGCTGCTCGCTGGTCACGCGATAGATGTCCGGAAGCGAGCGGACGAGACCTTCGTCCCACAGCTTCTTGACCGTGTTCCCTCCGACCCCCTCGATGTCCATCGCCGACCCCACCCAGTGGTACAGCGTCTCCAGGCCTCGGGACGGACAAGCCCGGTTCGGGCAGCGGTGCATGACCTCGCCCTCCGGCTTCACGATTTCGGTACGGCAGAGAGGACAGCGCTTCGGCATCTTCCATTGCTTCGTTCCCCGCTCGTGCTCGCCCGCCGGCCCGACCACCTGCGGAATCACGTCGCCGGCGCGCTGGACGACGACGAGATCTCCTACCCGGATGTCCTTACGCCGGATGTCGTCCTCGTTGTGCAGCGTCGCGCTGGAGACCGTCACGCCGCCGACCTGCACCGGCTCGAGCTCGGCCAGCGGGTTGAGCACGCCGGTGCGTCCGACACGCACGTGGATAGCGAGCAGACGTGTGACCGCCGCCGTCGGTGCCCACTTGTAGGCGCGCGCGAAGCGGGGTCTTCCGTGGAGCGAGCCGAGGATCTCCTGCTGCGCGAACGAGTCCACTTTGATGACGATTCCGTCGATCTCATAGCCGAGGTCGGCGCGCCTGGCTTCCCACGCGGCGCACGCCTCCGCCACCTCTTCGATCGACTCCAGACGCTCTGCATCCGGATTCGTGCGGAGGCCGAGCTCACGGAGCCACGCAAGCGTCTCCCACTGCGTCCGGGGTGCTGCGTCGCCACGCACGCCGACGCCGTACACGTAGATCGAGAGCGGCCGCTCGGCCGTCATCGCAGGATTGAGCTGCCGAAGCGAGCCCGCCGCCGCGTTCCGCGCGTTCGGCGCAGGTTTCCTGCCAGCTGCGAGCTGAGCCTCGGTGAAGCGCGCGAAGCCCGCGAGCGGAAAGTAGATCTCCCCGCGCACCTCGAGCGTGCCAGACGGAACCGGCTCGTGGAGGCGGAGCGGCACCGACCGCAAAGTGCGCAGGTTCCCGGTTACGTCCTCGCCGCGCAGGCCGTCTCCCCGCGTCGCCCCTCGTACGTAGACGCCGTTCTCGTAAACGATGGAAACCGCGGAGCCGTCGATCTTCGGCTCGAGAACATATGCCACCGACTCATCGGCGCCGAGCCGCTTGCGGATGTCGTCCGCCCACTTCGAGAGCGCCTCCGCGGTCGTGACCTTCTCCAGCGACCCCATCGGGGACAGGTGCTCGACCTTGCGAAAGCCGTCTGCCGGCGGCGCTCCGACGCGCTGCGTCGGGGAGTCCGGCGTGACGAGATCGGGATGCTCGCCCTCGAGTGCCTGCAGCTCGTCATACACGGCGTCATATGCGGCATCCGAGAGCTCCGGGTCGTCGAGGACGTGATAGCGGTAAAGGTGGTGCTCGACCAGGCGCCGCAGCTCGTCCACGCGCGCAGCAGGAGAGGATCGTTTCGCCTTCGTCCTAGACGACATCGACGAGCTCCTCCGGCGAGCGCACGAACGCATCCGGCTCTTGCGCCAGCAGCGTGTCGTCGGAATGGATTCCTCCCCAGCCGACCGCCACGGCGAATGCGCCGGCGCTCTTTCCCGCCTGGATGTCGAACGGCGAGTCTCCGACGTAGGCCGCCTCCGCGGGCTCGGCGCCCAGCCGCTCGAGGGCAGCGAGCACCGGCTCGGGATCAGGCTTGTGCCGGTCGGTGTCGTCGTGACCGATCACGACCTCGAACTGCTCGGCGAGCCACGGAAAGCGCGCGAACGCGAGGGCAACTGTCCGATGGCGCTTGGCGGTCACGATTCCGAGCCGCCGCCCTTCCGAGCGGAGCCGTGGCAGCACGTCCATCATCCCGTCGAAGGCCTCGAGCGTGTCGTGCAGCGGATCGTTGTGCTTCCGATACACCTCGACGAGCTCGTCCACGCGCCCCGGGCCGAGCTCCTGCATCTGCGCGACGAGGCCCTGGCCGCCGACGGTCGCGGCGAGCTCCTCATACCCGACGTCGCGGTCGAGCACGGTGCGAACGGCGTGCTGCATCGACGCAAGGATGATCGGCCCGGAGTCGATCAGCGTCCCGTCGAGATCGAAGAGGACGATGCGAAAGCGCACCTGGCGATCGTAGCCACGCGCCTCGAGGGGGTCAGGCTCGAGCCTGACCTCGGTGTGAGGTTGTCGAGCTCGGGCATGCCGGCGCGGCAACCCAAGGACAGGATCAGGCTAGGGCCTGACCCCGCGTCAATAGTCGACCCGCTCCAAGTAAAGCCCCCACGGCGGAGCGGTCAGACCCCCTTCGTCACGGGGTCGACCCGCGAGGAGCTTCTCCATGCGGTCGGGCGCCTCCGAGCCGAGCTCGAGCATCGTGCCCACCAGCGCCCGCACCATGTGTCGAAGGAAGCTGTTCGCGGTGATCGTGAAGTCGAAGCGATCACCGTCGCGCTCCCAGGCGCTGTCGAAGATGTTGCGGACATGGGAGTCGTGATCCGAGCCCGCGGGCGTGAACGCGCGAAAATCGTGTGTCCCGGCGAGAAGCGAGGCCGCAGTGGCAAGTGCGTCGAAGTCGATCGGGCGCGGCCAGTGAAGCACCCGCCGCGCGTCCAGCGGCGCAGGCGCTCGGCGGGTGAATACCCGATAGCGGTACGAGCGGGAGAGGGCGGAGAAGCGGGCATGGAAACCGTCCGGCGCCTGCTCCGCGGCCACGACCGCCACATCGTCGGGCAGCGCCGACGTCAGTGCCTCCGCGGCGCGGTCGATCGGCGCGCCGGCCCGAACCTCGACACTCGCGACCTGGCCTCGGGCGTGGACTCCTGCATCGGTGCGACCCGCAACCGCGAGCTTTTTCCACTCCGGAAACACGGTGTCGAGTGCGTCGCGCAGGACCCCCTCAACGGTGCGCGAGCCAGGCTGGCGCGCCCAGCCGCGAAAAGCCGTGCCGTCGTATTCGAGCGTGAGCTTCAGAGTCATCGAGCGCGCCTTCCGGGAGGATCGCACTGTTCGAACGAAAAGGCCGGGCAGGACGCGGAACCCGCTCGCGACGCTGAAGATGGCGGGCTGTAGTGTCCGGCTCAAGGTTGCCTGGAACTCACGCACTGCTCATCGATCTCGTTCGTCGGTCGCGCCACACCCTGGCCCTTCTGGCCGCCCTCTGCCTGTTCGCCGTCGGCTGAACGGTCGATCGAGCCCCCGGGCGGGGCCGACGGGAAGCTGAGGCTATTGCCTGCCGGCGAGGCGCATCTCGAACGGCATGAAGGCCGAGAGAAGAAGGTTCACGACGACGGAGCTCGTAACGCCTCGTTCGCGGTGCTGACAGTGAGGCCCGGCTCGGGGCCGCCTCCGATCACGAAGACGTAGGCGCCGAGGGCGGCCATGCCGACTCCGTGGCGTGGCGTCGGCAGGTCGTCGAGCTTTACCCAGCGCCGGTCCGCGATCCGGTAGGCGAGAACCTCGGCGATCGTTCCATCCGGCTCCTCCCCACCGGCCGACAGGACGTGTCCGAGAAGAGCTGCCGCGCCCGTGCCGCCGCGTGGATCGGGCACCGGTGAGAGTCGAGACCAGCGCTTGGCACCTGGCCGGTACGACTCGAAGTGCAGGAGGTTCGTGTCGAGACCCGCCGTACGGCCGCCGATCGCATACACCGTTCCTGCGAGCGCGGTGACGCCCAGGTGCTCCCGCGCAGTCGGTCCGACGACGATCGACCATCGCCTCGTTCGTATATCGAACGAGAGCGCGTTGCGGGCAAGCCTGCCGGCAACCGTGACGCCTCCTGCGACAACGACCTTCCCTGCCGCCACGCCTGCGCCGGCCGCGGCGCGCGGGAACGGCATCCGGGGAAGTGAGCGCCACCTCCCACGCTCGAGGACGAACGAGCTTCGTAGCGGCACTCCAGCAACGGTGTAGCCGCCGAGGACGTAGAGCCTCGTCCCTATTCCCACTGCCATCGAGTGATGGACTCCCACCGGGAGATCGGGAAGCCGCCGCCAACTGTTCCGGGCGGGCGAGTAGGCGTCCACCCTCCTCGACGCGCTCCTCTCGAGCGTCAGACCACCGAGCACGACGATCTCGTCACCGACTGTCGCTGCCACGACCTCGGTGCGCGGAAGAGGCAGCGGCGCGCGCGTCTCCCACGCGCTCGAAGCTGCGGCTCCGAGAGGTACGAGGGCTAGCGCGAGCAGGACACATGCAAGACGCTTGGCACGCAGGCTAGTCACGCCGGGTCGACGACGAGTAGGAGCCCCTCGACGGCTCGAACGACGACCTGCGTGCCGGCATCGCAGCCTCCGGCGCAGCGCGCTTGCCAGAGCTCGCCCCGGATCTTGACCTGACCTCGAGGCCAGAGATCCGACGAGGCGACTCCGACCTTGCCCACCAGCGCGTCGACTCCGACGGTCGCTTTCCGGCGCTTCGACCACCAGATGAAGAGGCCTGTTTCTGCAATGTCGAGAACCGCAGCGACCGCGACCGCCACGAGACCCCAGGGCGACGGGAGCACGAAGATCGCGAGCAGAAGCGCGATGAGGACGAGCACGCCCTCGAGGGTACTGCGCGCAGATCCGAACACCTCGAAACCGAGGGTCAGGCGGAAGCCCGACCCCAACACCCGTCGCCGACCTCAGGTCGGAGTCTGGCTTCAGCCAGACCCCGGGTGGTGAGAGCTAGGCCCCGGCCGAAGCCTCCTCCTCGCGACGGGCGCGAGGAGGTGCGAGCGGCGAAGCTGCGGGCTCGTAGTCGACGAGCTCGAGATAGACCATCTCCGCGGCGTCGCCCTGCCGCGGGCCGAGCTTGACGATGCGCGTGTAGCCGCCCGGTCGTTCGGAGAAGCGCGGCGCGATGACCGCGAACAGCCGGTGGACGACATCGTTGGAGCGAAGCGTGGCAAGCGCCTGGCGGCGGGCGTGGAGGTCGCCGCGCTTCCCGAGCGTGATCAACTTCTCGGCGAACGGTTTGACCGCCTTCGCCTTCGCTTCTGTCGTCTGGATGCGGCCGTGCGCGATCAGGGCGCTCGCGAGATTCGAATAGAGCGCCTTGCGGTGGGCGGGAGACCGCCCGAGCTTCTTCCCTGATCGCTGGTGTCGCATCTAGTGCCTTCCGCCGTAAGTCGCCGGACGTTCAGGCGCCCCCGGAAAGTGCGCAGCACTTTCCGGGGTAGGACTGAGGACGACGGCATGCGAAGCGTTCGCAGCCGCGCGACGTGCGGGCGTGTTCGCGACGGGGAGCACTTAACCGATGGTGTCCTCGCCCTTGAGCATCAGGCCATGCGCAGCTAGCGCGGAGCGCACTTCCTCGATCGACTTCCGGCCGAAGTTCGGGATCGCGACCAGCTCGTTCTCGGACTTCGACGTGAGGTCGCCGATCGTCTCGATACCCACTCGCTTCAGGCAGTTGTACGAGCGGACACCGAGCTCGAGCTCTTCGATCGGGAAGTTCTCCATGCCGTGCGTGACCGGAGCTTCTGCGGCCGTTTCCGCGGAGGTCTCTCCCAGGCTCTCGAGGTCGAGATCTGTGAAGATCTTGAGCTGGCGGATGAGGATCTCCGCGGCCTGCCCGATCGCGTCGCGCGGGTCGAGCGAGCCGTCGGTCGTCACGTCGAGGACGAGCTTGTCGTAGTCGGTGCGCTGACCGACGCGTGCCGCCTCGACCTCATACGCGACGCGACGCACCGGCGAGAAGATCGAGTCGATCGGAATTACGCCGATCGTGGTCTCCGGCCCGCGATTCAGCTCGGCGGGGACGTACCCGCGTCCGCGGCCGATGGTGAGGGTCATCTCGAGCTTGCCCTTGTCGGAGACATGGGCGATCTCGAGCTCCGGATTCAGGATCTCGAGGTCGGCGGGCGCCTCGATGTCGGCAGCTGTCACGACTCCGGCACCCTTCTTCGCGATGTAGACCTCGATCTCGGGCGACGCGCCGTGCAAGAGCACGATCAGGTTCTTCAGGTTGAGGATGATGTCGGTGACGTCCTCGCGGACTCCCGGAAGCGTCGTGAACTCGTGGGCAACCCCTTCGATCTTGACCGCGGTGACGGCTGCTCCCTCGAGCGAGGACAGGAGCACGCGGCGGAGCGAGTTTCCGAAGGTGTTACCGAAGCCGCGGTCGAGCGGCTCGATCTGGAAGACGCCACGGTGGTCGTCCGCTTCCTCATGGGCGATTCGTGGGATCTGGAAATCCATCAAGCTGGTTCTTGTAGCCAAGACGATCCTTTCTGGTTCTGTGTCATACAGGACCGGGCATGCCCGGCCCCTACTTGGAGTAGAGCTCGACGATGAGCGATTCCTGGACGGGCACGTCGATCTCGTCGCGCTCGGGGAATCGGAGAACTTGGCCGGTGAGCCCGTCGTGGTCGGCCTGGAGCCACGGAGCGACCGACGCGGTCAGGTCTGTCGCCTCCCGGACCAATTGCTCGACCGGGCTGCCGGGCCGAAGCGCGATCACGTCGTTCGCCTTCACGCGGTAGCTCGGGATGTTGACGCGACGGCCGTTGACCTGGAAGTGACCGTGACGGACCAGTTGGCGCGACTGCGCGCGTGATCCCGCGAAGCCGAGGCGGTAGACGACGTTGTCGAGACGGGTTTCGAGCATGCGGAGGAGGTTCTCGCCAGGCGCGCCCTGACCGCGGCTCGCACGCTCGTAGGTGAGGCGGAACTGCTTCTCGAGCAGGCCGTAGTAGCGCCTCGCCTTCTGCTTCTCTCGAAGCTGGAGCAGGTACTCGCTCTGCTTGATCCGGCCCCGACCATGCTCGCCCGGCGGATAGCTGCGCCGCTCGATCGCGCACTTCTCGGTCAGGCAGCGCTCGCCCTTCAGGAAAAGCTTCAGCCCCTCGCGGCGGCAGAGGCGGCACTTGGGTCCGAGATCGCGAGCCACTAGTGGCCTCCCCGGGGAATTCGGTGCTGCTTGGCTGAGCGAAAACCGAGCAGCGCTAGGACGCAGGGAGCCTCGATATCAGTAGATATCGGGGCGACTGAGGACGACGCGATGCGAAGCGTTTGCAGCCGGCCAAGCGGTGCCGGATTCCCCGGGGAGGCCACTAAACCCTCCTCCGCTTACGTTGCCGAACACCGTTGTGGGCCTGCGGTGTGACGTCCCGGACACCGAGGATCTCGAGACCCGCTGCCTGCAGCGAGCGGATGGCGGTCTCCCGGCCCGAGCCGGGGCCCTTCACGAAGACCTCGACCTTCTGCAGGCCGTGCTCCATCCCCTTGCGCGCCACGTTGTCCGCGGTGACCTGGGCTGCGAAAGGCGTGGACTTGCGCGATCCCTTGAAGCCTGCCGACCCGGCCGACTCCCAGACGATGACGTTGCCCTCGCGGTCGGTCAGGGTGACGATCGTGTTGTTGAACGACGTCTTGATGTGCGCCTGGCCGATGGCGATGTTCTTCTTGACCCGGCGCCTCGTGCGACCCCGAGCCGCGGACTTGCGGGGAGGAGCCATCAGTCGCCTCGCGCACAGATCGTGGCTTCACGCCGCGAAACGCAAGCAGCGCAAGGACGCAGGGAGCGCGGCGTTGCAGCGCGCGTGTAGCCGCGAGTTGCGAGTGGGTCGACTGTCATCACTTCGACCTCTTGCTGCGGCCGACGGCTTTGGTCGGGCCCTTGCGCGTGCGGGCGTTGGTCTTCGTCCGCTGGCCGCGCACCGGGAGACCACGGCGATGCCGGACGCCCCGATAGCTGCCGATCTCCGTCAACCGCTTGATGGCCCCCGCGCGGTTGCGGCGCAGATCCCCCTCGACCTCGAGGTCGGAGTCGATGTACGCGCGGAGCTTCGTAACCTCCTCGTCGGTGAGGTCACGCACCTTTTCGGAGGGATCGAGCTCGAGGGTCCTGCAGATCTTCTGGGCGGTCGATTGCCCGATGCCGTAGATATAGGTCAGCCCGATCTCGAGTCGCTTCTGGGTGGGGAGGTTTACGCCTGCGATACGTGCCATGTGGCTTCTTAGCCCTGCCTTTGCTTGTGCCGAGGGTTGGAGCAGATCACGATGGTGCGCCCGTGCCGCTTGATAACGCGGCAGCGCTCACACATCGGTTTGACGGACGGACGGACTTTCATCGATACCTCACGTCGCCAGGAAACCGCGCCTTTCGGTCGTTGTTCGACATCTGAGTCGGTGCCAGGCACGAGCCGGACACCTCGGCGGCGCAAGCATGCAGCCCCGCACCGCGGCCGGTCATCGTAGCAGAGTCCTTTCAGCAGGCCGTCCCACGCGCGGCGTCAGAATGCGGGGCCCCTCGCCCGTGATCGCGACCGTGTGCTCGAAATGCGCTGCAAGGGAGCCGTCCGCGGTCGAGATCGTCCAGCCGTCGTCGGCGATCGTGATGTCAGGTCCCCCGGCGGTGATCATCGGCTCGATGGCGATCGTCATTCCGTCGGAGAGCCTCGGCCCGCGCCCGCGCTCACCGAAGTTCGGGATATGTGGATCCTCGTGGTAATGGCGCCCCACGCCGTGCCCGACCAGGCTGCGAACGACCGAGAAGCCCGCGTCCTCGACGACCGTTTGCACTGCGCTGGCGATGTCCCCGACCCGATTGTCATGGCGAGCTTCGACAATTCCCGCGTCGAGCGCGTGTTGGGCGACGTCGAGCAGGCGCTGCGCCTCGGACTCGATCTCGCCGACCGCGAAGGTGTACGCGCTATCTGCGATGTAGGCATCGAGTGTCACGCCGACGTCGAGCGTGACCAGATCGCCCTCGACGAGGGCGTAGGCCCCCGGGATCCCGTGGACGACGACGTCGTTCGGTGAGATGCAGATCGCTTTCGGGTATCCCTTGTAGCCCTCGGAAGTCGGCACGCCCCCGCGCTCTCGGATGAATCCGTCGGCGGCGGCATCGAGCTCGTCCGTTGTCACCCCGGGCGCTATCAACGACCCGACATGCGCGATCGTCTCGGCCACCAGAGCCCCCGCGGCGGCGATTCTGTCGATCTCCCTCGCGCTCTTGCGGATGATCATGCGCTCGTCACCTTCTCGGGATCCGAACCCAGCGAGTCCGGCCCCAACTGCATGAGCGCCTCCTCGATCGCGGCGAAGACGTCGCCCATCGTCAGCTCCCCGTCGACCGTGTGCAGCATGCCCTGATAGCGCTCGACCACCGGCTCGGTGAGGCCGTGGTAGAGGCGAAGCCGGTTCCGGATCACCTCCGGCGCGTCGTCGAGTCGCCCTTCCTCCGCACGACGCTCGAGCAGACGCTCGAGAGCGACGTCGTCGGAGACCTCCAGCAGAAGGACGATGTCGAGCGGCTTCCCGATCTCCTGAAGCATCGTGTCCAGAGCCTCGGCCTGGGGAACCGTTCGCGGAAAGCCGTCGAGCACGAAGCCGTGCTCGTCCGCCAGCCGCTCGCGGATGAGATCGACCATGAGGTCGTCGGGCACGAGGTCGCCGCGCTCGAGAATCGGCTCGACGCGCAGGCCGAGCTCCGAGCCCTCGGCGATCGCCCTACGGAGAATGTCGCCGGTCGCGACATGCGGAACGTCGTAGGCAGCCGCAATCCGCTTCGCCTGCGTGCCCTTTCCACTGCCCTGCGGGCCCAAGATCAAGATGCGCACAGGCCCGCTACTTCAGGAAGCCCTCGTACGAGCGCATCATCATCTGCGACTCCATCTGGCGCATCGTGTCGAGCGCGACGCCGACCGCGATGAGCACCGAGGTCCCACCGAGCGCCCCGGCACTTGCTTGCGAGAAGCCGCCGTAGGCGATGAACAGGCTCGGAAGCACCGCGACGAGCGCCAGGAAGAGAGCTCCCGGCAACGTCAGGCGCGAGAGGACGCGATCCAGGTACTGGGCGGTGGGAGGGCCGGGACGAATGCCGGGGATGTAGCCCCCGTGCCTGCGGAGATTATCGGCCTGGTCGACCGGGTTGAACTGCACCGCCGTGTAGAAGTAGGTGAAGAGGACGATCATCATGCCCTCGATCAGCAGGTAGATCCAGTCGCCCGGCTGGAAGTACTCGTTGACGAACTTCTGTGTCGTCGGGAAGTACTGCGCCATCGTTGGCGGGAAGGCAAGGATCGCCGCCGCGAAGATGATCGGGATGACGCCGGCCATGTTGACGCGGAGCGGGAGGTACGTCGACCCGCCCGCGGTCATGCGCCGTCCGACCATCCGCTTCGCGTACTGGATCGGGATTCGGCGTTGGCCTTCCTGCACGAAGACGACGGCGGCCACGATCCCGACCGCGATCAGCGGGTAGAAGAGCTTCTCCATCGGGCCGCCGTTCCACCAGGCTGCGATGCCGATCGGCGCCCCGACGAGAATCGACGCGAAGATCAGGATCGAGATGCCGTTGCCGATTCCCCGCTTGGTGATCAGCTCGCCCATCCACATCAGGAGCGTCGTACCGGCGGTCAGCGTGACGATGATCAACACCAGCTCGCCCGCGCCCGCCTGGAGCGCGCCCTGGTCGCGGAAGAGGAACGCGTAGCCCGTGGCTTGCAGAGCCGCGAGAACTACCGTGAGATAGCGCGTGTACTGCGTGATCTTCGCGTATCCCGCCTCCCCCTCCTTCTGAAGCTCGCCGAGCCGCGGAATGACAACGGTCAGGAGCTGGAGGATGATCGACGCCGTGACGTACGGCATGATCCCGAGCGCGAACAGCGAGAACTGAGACAGCGCGCCGCCCGAGAAGAGGTTGAGCAGGCCGAGGATGGTGTCTCCTCGGCCTTGGAAGTAGTTCTCGATCGTCTCGGAGTTGACGCCGGGGGCGGGGATCCAGGAGCCGAGCCGATACGCGGCGAGGATCATCGCCGTGAAGAGCACGCGACGCCGGAGCTCCGGCACGCGCCAGGCGTTCGCGAGCCAGGAGAACATGCCTACTCGGCGTCCTCGGCGGGCTCTACGTCGTCCTCTGGTCCTGCTTCGGCCTCAGATTCGGATTCTGTGCCGTTCTCGGCTTCGGTCTCCGCGGCCTCGGCTGCTTCCGCCTTGGGCGCGCTCGACTTGTGCCGCTTCTTCTTCTTCTTGACGGGCTCCCCGCGTAGCCAGGTGACCGAGCCTCCAGCTGCTTCGATCTTCTCGACCGCCGACTTCGAGAATCCGTGGGCCGACACTGCCAGCTTCTTCGTCAGCTCTCCTTCACCGAGCACCTTCACGTCGATCGAGAGCTTGCGCACGAGTCCTGCCGACTTGAGCGCTTCGGGCGTGACCTCGGCGCCCGCGTCGAAGCGGAGGTCGAGAGTGCCGACGTTAACGGGCTGGGTGTGCGTGCGGAACGGCCCGATAGGCATCGCATCCGCCGAGGTGTTCCCGCGGAGCTTGCCGAGGCGCATGTCGATCGGCATCTGCCCGCCCTCGAACCCGGCGGGCAGCTTGTGGGAGCCGGCACGGGACTTCTGGCCCTTGATCCCGCGACCCGAGTAGCGCCCCTTGCCGGAGCCGAGACCGCGGCCCACGCGCTTGCGCGTCTTGCGCGGCTGTGCGGGCTCGAGGTTGGAGAGGTTCAGCTCTTCCGAGGCCATGGCCTACTCGGCGTCCTTCCCGTCGATGCGAACCAGGTGATTGACCTGCCTGAGCATGCCCTGCAGCTCGCGGGAATCCTTGTGCTCGGCCGTCCGGCCGATCTTCCCAAGCCCGAGCGCGCGCAGGGTGCCGATGTGCCGGTCCGTCTGGCCGATGGTGCTTCGAACCTGCGTGATCTTCAGAGAGCTCAAGTTGTCTCCTCGGAGACGGCCACTTCAACCGGGATGTCGTCCGCTGCCGGCACGGGCGCCAGAGCTGCACGCTCCAGCGCGAGCGCCTCCTCGGCGCGCGCACGCGTCGCGGGTCGGGGAATCGGAATCACGTCGGCGATCGTCTTGCCGCGGAGCTGCGCGATGTCCTCGGGGCGAACGAGCCGTCGCAGGCCCTCCACCGTCGCTCGAGTCATGTTGATCGGCGTGGTGGTGCCGAGGCTCTTCGCGAGCACGTCGCGAATACCCGCGAGCTCGAGCACGGCGCGAACGCCACCGCCGGCGATGACCCCCGTTCCCTCACTTGCAGGACGCAGGACAACACGCGCAGCGTCGAACTGGCCGACGATCTCGTGCGTGATCGTCTGCCCGTGCTTCGGCACCGTGAACAGATTCTTCTTGGCGTCCTCCACGGCCTTGGAGATGGCAAGTGGGACCTCGCGCGCTTTTCCGTAGCCGAGCCCCACGCGGTCGATCTCGTCGCCGATGACGACGAGGGCGGTGAACGAGAACCGCCTGCCGCCCTTCACGACCTTGGCGACACGGTTGATCTCGATCACCCGCTCCTTCAGCTCGCGGGAGTCAGCAACTTCCCTGGTGCTCAAAACTGGAGTCCTTCCCCGCGTGCGCCCTCGGCGAGAGCCTGCACGCGTCCGTGGTAGAGGTAGCCACCGCGATCGAAGACGCAGCGGTCGATCTTGGCCTTCTTCGCTGCCTGCGCCAGCGCCTTGCCGACTGCGGTCGCCTGATCCGTCTTCGAGCCGGATGACGATACCGTCGTCCAGCTCGCCGAGGCAAGCGTGCGGCCGCTCTGGTCGTCGATGAGCTGCGCGAAGATCCCGCGGTTCGAGCGGAACACGGCAAGCCGCGGACGCTCGGCGGTCCCCGCGATCTTGCCGCGGATGCGGCGCTGGCGGCGCATGCGTGCCTGGCGCTTCGTGAGGACTGTCATGCGCGCTTCCCGACCTTCCTGCGAACCAGCTCGCCCCGATAGCGGATGCCCTTGCCCTTGTACGGCTCGGGCGGACGCACCTTGCGTATCTCGGCAGCGGTCTGACCGACCGCCTGCTTGTCGATGCCCTTGACCACGATCTGCGTCGGGATCGGAACTTCGAAGCTGATTCCGTCCCGCGGCTTGATCGTCACCGGATGCGAGAAGCCGACCGCGAGCTCGAGCTCGGTGCCCTTGAGCTGTGCGCGATAACCGACGCCCAGGATCTCGAGGTGCTTCTCGTAGCCCTTGGTGACGCCTTCGACCATGTTGGCGACCAGCGTGCGCGTGAGACCGTGCAGCGCGCGATCCTCGCCCCGGTTCGTGGGACGGGTGACGATGATCTCGGCCTCCGTCTTCTCGATCTGCATGCGCGCCGGCACGACCTGGCTCAGCTCGCCGAGCGGGCCGTTGACCTGGACGCGGCCGGGCGAGAGCGCGACGAGTACCCCGGAGGGCAGCTCGATGGGCTTTCGGCCGATTCGCGACATCAGATATTGAATGCTTCGAATTTCATGCTCTTCCTTCTATTCATTTGGTGATCTCCGATCACCAAATGAATGCGATCACTTCGCCGCCGACGCCGCGCTCGGCAGCCTGGCGGTGGGTGATGACCCCGGTCGAGGTGGACATGATGGCGGTGCCGAGCCCGCCGAGCACGCGCGGCAGGCGATCCTTGCCGGCGTAGACGCGGCGGCCGGGCTTCGAGACCCGCTTGAGATCGGTGATGACGCGACGGCGGTCACGCGCGAACTTGAGCTCGACCACGAGCGTCCGGTAGGGCAGCGGCTTGTCCTTCGCGTCCTTGGTCTCGATAACCCGGAAGTCCGCGATGTAGCCCTCGTCCTTCAAGATGCGCGCGATCTCCTCCTTCATGCGGGAGGTCGGCATGGACGCGGATTCGTGCAACGCGCGATTCGCGTTACGGATGCGGGTGAGCATGTCGGCGATCGGATCGGTGAGCACGTCTCCCCCTACCAGCTCGACTTCGTCATGCCGGGGATTGCCCCCTGATGGGCGAGCTCCCGCAGGCAGATTCGGCAGAGCCCGAACTTGCGGTATACGGCACGCGGGCGGCCACACTTGTTGCAGCGCGAGTACGCGCGTACTTTGTGCTTCGACCCCCGCTGCTGCTTGACGACGAGCGACTTCTTGGCCATCAGTGCTCCTTCAAGTGTTCTTGCCCTGCTTCTGGCGCGCGAAAAGCAAGCCAGGCAAGGACGCAGGGAGCGTCCATATCAGTGGATATGGACGCGACTTCCGGGGCCCCCGGAAAGTGCGTCAGCACTTTCTGGGGTAGGACTGAGGACGCGGCATGGCGCCGCTTTGCAGCCGCCAGAGGTAGGAATGAGAGCGCTTGAAGGAGCACTAAGAATCCCTTCTCTCTGCTGCGAACGGGAGGCCGATGGCGCCGAGCAACGCGCGCCCGTGCTCGTCCGTCGTCGCCGAGGTCGTGATCGCAATGTCGAGCCCGCGCACCGACGGAACCTTGTCGTAGTCGATCTCGGGAAAGATGATCTGCTCGCGAATGCCGATCGAGTAGTTGCCGCGCCCGTCGAAGGACCCCGGGTCCAGCCCTCGGAAGTCCCGGATCCGCGGCAGCGCGATCGAGGCGAGCCGGTCGAGAAACTCGTACATGCGGGCGCCGCGCAACGTGACGCGCGCGCCGACCGGCATCCCCTCGCGGAGCTTGAAGCTGGCGATCGACTTGGTCGCGCGTCGCATCTGCGCGTGCTGGCCCGAGATGACGGAGAGCTCGTCGATGGCGGCATCGAGCGCTTTTGCGTCCGTCTTCGCCTCCCCGACGCCCATGTTCAGCGTCACCTTCGTCACGCGCGGGGCCTGCATGATCGACGAGAGCCCGAGCTCCTCTTGCAGCCGCGGCCGAATCTCTGTCTCGTAGCGCTCCTTGAGACGCGGCACGTACGCCTCGGGAGTCGGTGCTTTGCTGGCGACGGTCGCGGAGCTCACTTGTCGATCTCCTGACGACAGCCCTCGCGCTTGCAGACACGGACGCGAATCGTTCCGCCCTTGGCCTCCTTCTCGATGATCCCTACGCGCGTCGGCAGCCCGCAGACCGGGCAGACGACCATGACGTTCGAGACCGGGACCGGCGCCGGCTTGTCCATGATCCCGCCCGGCAAGATCTGCGCTCCACCCATGCGGGAGGAGTCGCGGATCGGGCGCGGCTTCGTGTGCCGCTTGGAGACGTTCAGGTTCTCGACGATCACCCTCTTCTCCGACGGGCGTGCCTCGAGAACCCGGCCACGCTTGCCACGGTCCTTGCCGGTGATGATCTGCACCATGTCGCCCTTCTTGACCTTCATCTTCAAAGACACCTACAAGACCTCCGGGGCCAGGCTGACAATCTTCATGAAGTTCTTCTCGCGGAGCTCACGCGCGACGGGACCGAAGATGCGCGTCCCGCGCGGATTGGACTGGGGATCGATGAGAACGGCGGCGTTCTCGTCGAAACCGATGAGCGTGCCGTCGTCTCGGCCGTAAGGCTTCTTCGTCCGCACGACGACCGCCCTCACGACCTCGCCTTTCTTGACCGCGCCCTGGGGCGTGGCCGACTTCACGGTAGCAATGATGATGTCTCCCACCCGCGCATAGCGACGATGAGAGCCGCCGAGCACGCGGATGCACAGGATCTCGCGCGCACCTGTGTTGTCCGCCACCCGAAGCCTGGACTCTTGTTGGATCACTTCGCGGCCTCGACGATCTCCTGGAGCCGCCAGCGCTTCTGCTTCGAGATCGGGCGCGTCTCCACGATGCGGACGACATCGCCGATCTTCGCCTGGTTCTCCGCGTCGTGCGCGTGCAGCTTGGTGCTTCGGCGGATGACCTTCTTGTACATCGGATGCACCTTCGCGCTGTCGACGCGGACGACGATCGTCTTGTCGGAGGCCGCGGACACCACCTTGCCCTGCCGTTCCTGACGGCGTCCTCGAGCGTGCTCGGGCTTGGGCAGACGGGTGATGGGCTTGCGCTCGGCGGGCCGTTCCCGCGTGGTCTTCGTTCGCGGCGGACGCAGCGAGCGAGGAAGGCGCTTTTTCTTCTTCTTCGGCTCGGAGACGGCGGCAACCGCTGCGGCCGGCTCGGGCTCGGAGGGCTCCGAGCTCTCGCTCGAGGCAGAAGTCTCCTCGGCGGCAGGTTCCTCTTCGACAGTCTCGACGGCTTCCGCGGCGGGCTCCTCTTCGACGATCGGGGTCGCTTCGGCAACAGGCTCGTCGCCCACCGCCTCGGGCTCGGCGGCGGGCTCGAGCACAGAAGAGTCTTCAGCTGTCGGCGCAGGCACCTCGGTCGCCGGCTCGGTTTCAGGCGGCTCGGGTTCCGCCGCAGCCTCGTCTACGGGGGCCGCCTCGTCCGGCACGTTCTCGACGTCCGCGACGCCGTCCGGTGCATCGGTCGTCTCCGACGATGCAGCCTCGGGGGCAACGTCGGTCACGGTCTCGTCCTGCGTCTCTTCGCTTGGGTTCACGTTCTCCTCAGTCATGTCGTCAGTCCTCTGGCACGCTCGCTCTTCACGGTCAGGATGCGCGCGATCTCGCGCTTGGCCGTTCGCAGCCGGGCGCTGTTCTCGAGCACCCCGGTAGCGGTCTGGAAGTGCAGGTTGAAAAGCTCCCGCCGCGTCTCGGCCATCTTCCGGTCGAGCTCGTCGTCGGTCAGGGCACGCAGCTCTCTAGCTCTCATGACTTCCCTCCGTGGCGCGGCACGGCCGAGGGCGGAGCCGGGCTTTGCCCGGCGGGAGCCCTGGCCCGCTTTCCGGGTCAGCACGGCGAAAGGAGGGGGCACGTGGGGGAACCATGGGTTCCCTCACGATCGTTCTAGCTCTCAAAGAGATCAGCCTCCCTCTTCACGAACTTCGTCCTCACCGGCAGCTTCTGGGCCGCGAGCCGGAGCGCCTCTTTGGCCAGCTCCTCGTCGACCCCCGCCAGCTCGAACATGACGCGGCCCGGCTTGACAACTGCGACCCAGCCCTCAGGAGAGCCCTTGCCGGAGCCCATGCGGGTCTCGGCCGGCTTCTTGGTGAAGGGCTTGTCCGGGAAGAGGTTGATCCAGACCTTCCCGCTTCGGCGGATCTTCCTCGTGGCCGCGATCCTGGCGGCCTCGATCTGGCGGTTCGAGATCCATCCCGCCTCCAAGCTCTTGAGCCCGAAGTCGCCGAACTGCACCGTCGTCTGGCCCTTGGACAGGCCGGCGCGGCGCCCTCGGTGGTGGCGGCGGAACTTCGTCTTGCGGGGCATCAGCATCAGGCTTGGCCCTCGGCCTCGGTCTCGGGAGCCGTCTCCGACGCAGGTTCAGGCGTCGGTTCGGGAGCGACTTCAGGTGTCGACTCGGGTGCGGCTTCGAGCGTCGGCTCGACCACCAGCTCCGGCGGCACGGTCTCGGGCTCGACGGGCTGCACCTCAGCGTCTGTCGCGATCGCGCCTACATCTTCACCGCGCGGTCGCTGCGTCGCCCGGCCTCCCGGACGCTGGCCGCGTCGCTTTCTGGGGACGATGCCGAGACCCTCGCGGTCGACATTGCGCCCGCGACCCTCACGGGAGGCCCCGAGCCCTTCGCCCGAAGAACCCTGTCGCCGGCGCGCCTGATCCTGGTCGCCGAGGCGGGAGTCGCGACCGCCGGCTCCCTCGAAGCCCTCGGGCATGATCTCGCCCTTGTTGATCCAGACCTTGACGCCGACCTGGCCGGCCGTCGTCTTCGCCTCCGCCTGACCGTAGTCGATGTCCGCGCGAATGGTGTGCAGCGGGACTCGGCCCTCCGAGTACATCTCGCGCCGGCTCATCTCTCCGCCGGTGAGACGGCCCGCGGCGGTGATCTTGATCCCCTGGGCGCCGGACCGCATCGCAGACGCCAGCGAGCGCTTCATGGCTCGCCGGAAGCTGACGCGGTTCTCGAGCTGCTCGGCTATCGACTGCGCGACGAGCTTCGCGTCGAGCTCCGGGCGCTTGATCTCGTTGATGTTGATGTGCACGTTCTTCTGCGTGAGCGCGTGCAGGTCCCGGCGCAGCGCATCGACCTCCACGCCCGACTTGCCGATCACGATGCCGGGGCGGGCGGTGTAGATGTCGATGGTGATGCGCTGCTTGTCCTTGCGAATGAGAATGTCGGAGAGACCCGCATGCGACAGCTTGCCGAGGATGTGCTTGCGGATCTTGACGTCCTCGAGCAGGTATGCCGCAAACTCCTGGCGCCCGGTCCACCAGTTCGACTTCCAATCGTGGATGACGCCGACGCGGAACCCGCCGGGATGCACCTTCTGGCCCATTACGCGACCGCCTCCTTCTTTCGCCGCCTCGAAGCCTTGGGCTTCGCGGCTGCAGTTGAATCAGTTCCCGGCGTCTCCGCGGAGGCGGCGGCCGGCTTGCGCGATCGGCGCCTCGGCGCGTTCGCCGGCTGCTCGACCAGGACGAGCGTGACGTGACAGGTTCGCTTGCGAATGCGGTTGACCCGGCCGCGAGCGCGCGGCTTCCAGCGCTTCAACGTCGGGCCCTCGTCGGCGTAGGCGACTTCGACGACGAGGTCGTCTCCGTCAAGGCCGTGGTTCGCCTCGGCGTTCGCGACTGCCGAGCGAAGCACTTTTTCGATGTCCGTCGCGGCAGCGCGAGTGGCGAAGGCGAGGATCGTCCGAGCCTCGGGCACGGAGCGCCCGCGAATGTGCTCGAGCACGAGCCGCGCCTTGCGCGCGGAGGTTCGCACCCACTTCGCCTGGGCGCGCACCCGCTGCCGATCGTCTGTCGCTGCGACGCTCATGCGCGCTTCTTTACTTGGGCCTGCCGGTCGCCGGAGTGGCTCCGGAACGTCCGTGTGGGCGCGAACTCGCCGAGCTTGTGGCCCACCATCTGCTCGGTCAGGAAAACGGGCACGTGCTTACGACCGTCGTGCACGGCGATCGTGTGTCCGACCATCTCGGGGAAGACGGTCGACGTCCGCGACCACGTGCGAACCATCCGCTTCTCGCCGGTCGCGTTCATCGCCTCGATCCGGCTGAGCAGCCGGTCCTGGACGAAGGGCCCCTTCTTGGACGATCTACTCACTTAGCGCTTCCTCTCCTTGCCGCGACGGCGGCCGCGGACGATCAGCTTGTCGGACTCCTTGTGCTTGCGGCGGGTTCGCTTGCCGAGCGTCGGCACACCCCAGGGCGTGACAGGGTGACGACCGCCCTTCGACTTGCCCTCGCCGCCGCCGTGCGGGTGGTCGACCGGGTTCATCGCCGAGCCGCGCACCGTGGGTCGCTTCCCGAGCCATCGGCTCCGGCCGGCCTTTCCGCTCGACTGGTTAGCGTGATCCGTATTTCCCACCTGCCCGACCGTCGCGCGGCAGGTCAGGAGCACGCGGCGCAACTCGCCCGAAGGGAGTCGCAGCACGCCGTAGTCGCCGTCCTTGGCGACGAGCTGGACCGAGGAGCCTGCCGAACGCGCCATACGACCGCCCTGGCCCGGCTTGAGCTCGACCGAATGCACCAGCGTGCCGGTCGGGATGTTGGCCAGCGGCAGCGCGTTGCCCGGCTTGATGTCGGCGTTCGGGCCGGATTCGACGGTCGCGCCGACGCGGAGGCGAGACGGGGCGAGGATGTAGGCCTTCGCTCCATCCGCATAGTGCAGGAGCGCGATCCGCGCCGAGCGATTGGGGTCGTACTCGATCGCGGCGACCTTCGCCGGGACGCCGTCCTTGGTGCGCTTGAAATCGATCGTGCGGAAGCGCCGCTTGTGACCGCCTCCCTGGTGCCGGGTGGTGATCCGGCCGCGATTGTTGCGGCCACCCTTCTTGGTCAGGGGCTCGAGGAGCGTCTTCTCGGGCTCGGACTTGGTGATCTCCTCGAATCCCGATGTCGCCATGAACCGGCGCCCCGGGCTCGTGGGCTTGTACTTGCGGAGGGCCATTAGACGGTGGCTCCTTCGAAGATCTCGATCTCGTGTCCCTCGCGGAGTTGGACGATGGCCTTCTTCCAGCCCGGCCGGCGGCCCTTGGCAACTCCGCGACGCTTCGGCTTCGACTGCACTTTGAGAACCGCCACCTTCTGCACCTTCACCTCGAAGAGCTCCTCGACAGCCTGCCGGATCTGCGTCTTGTGCGCGTCCTCGTGGACGCGGAACGTGTACTTGCGGTCGGAAATGAGCGAGTAGCTCTTCTCCGAGACCACCGGTGCCAGCAGCACTTGATTGGGATGGAGGCTCATCGGCCGGTCTCCGGCCGATGAGCGTGGAGAGGCTTGGGGGACCGGGAGGTTCCCCACGTTCTCAGGAAGAAGGGGGTCCGGGGGGGAAACATGGTTTCCTCCGCGACCGCGACCGCGACCGCGAGTCGACGGCGAGCGGTGCTCATCGTCCGGTCTCCTCGCTCTCCGCACCCGCGCGGGCGAGAACGAGCGGAAGGGCGGCCTCGGTCACCAGCAGCGAACGAGCCCACACGACCGAGACAACATCGAGCTCCGCCGGAACGGTCACGAGCACCCGATCGAGGTTCCGGAAGGACTTGACGAGAACCTCTTCGTCCTCGGTGACAACGACCAGCGTCGGGCGCTCCGACCAGTCGGCGAGCAGCTCCGCCGCCTGGCGCGTCGAGGGAGTGTCGAAGGCAGCGCCATCGAGCAGCGCGAACGTCCCGTTCTCGACATGGTTCGACAACGCGCCTTTGAACGCGGTCCGGCGCACCTTGCGGTTCACCTTCACCTCGAAGCTCCGCATGCCGGGCGGGAACGCCATGCCTCCGCCCGTCCACTGAGGTGCGCGAATGGTGCCCGCGCGCGCGCGTCCGGTTCCCTTCTGCCGCCACGGCTTGGTGCGGCCGCCGGCGACAAGCCCTCGGCTCTTACCGCCGCGCGTCCCAGCGCGGGCGGCGTTCATCTCCGCCCGAACCGTCTCGTGGACGAGATGCGGCTTCAGCTCCGCGGCGAACACGGACGGATCGAGCGTTACCTCGCTCGCCTTCGTCCCGCCCAGCACGGGCGCCTTCGGTGCAGTGGCCATCACGCCTCCCGGATCTCCACGAGTCCGCTCGCCGACCCGGGAACCGAGCCCCGGACGAGCAGGAGATTTCGCTCGACGTCGATCTCGTGCACGACGAGCCCGGGCTGCGTGACCCGCACGCCGCCCATGCGTCCCGACATGCGCATCCCCTTGAAGACGCGGGACGGCGTGGCGGACGCGCCGATCGATCCTGGCTTGCGGACGTTGTGGGAACCATGGGAGACCGGGCCACGGGTGAAGCCGTGCCGCTTGATCGTCCCCTGGAATCCCTTGCCGATCGAGACCCCCGACACCTTTATCTTCTCACCAGGCTCGAACGACTCGACCGTCACTGTCTCACCGACCGTCAGGCCGCTCTCGCCGCGCAGCTCCACAAGATGACGATGTGGCCCGACTCCGGCCTTCGCGAGATGTCCCTTCTCCGGCTTGGAGAGCTTGCGCTCGGCCACGGGCTCGAACGCGAGCTGTACGGCGGCGTAGCCGTCCGTGTCGACGGTCTTCACCTGGATCACCGGGCACGGGCCGGCCTGGATCACGGTCACCGCGGTCATGCGTCCGGTCTCCTGGTCGAAGACCTGGGTCATGCCGAGCTTGGTGCCGAGGATCCCTTTCACTTTCGCCTCCGGCGAAAGTGATAGGAAGTGGCGCGCGCAAGCGCGCGGCAATGCCTTTCTACTATGAAATTGCGAAGCAATTTCATAGCTTGATCTCGATGTCGACCCCGGCCGGGAGGTCGAGCCGCATCAGCGAGTCGACCGTCTTCGGCGTCGGGGAATGGATGTCGATCAGGCGTTTGTGCGTGCGTACCTCGAAGTGCTCACGCGAGTCCTTGTCCTTGAACGGGCTCCGGATCACGCAGTAGACGTTCTTCTCCGTCGGCAGCGGGACCGGCCCTGTGATCGTGGCGCCGGTGCGCTGAGCCGTCTCCACGATCTGAGACGCGGAGCGGTCCACCTGCTGGTGGTCGTAGCCCTTCAAGCGGATGCGGATCTTCTGTTGCGCCATTTTCTATGGGTTCCTGTAGGGGACGGGCATACCCGTCCCTACGTGACGATCTCCGTGACGACGCCGGCTCCGACGGTGCGACCGCCCTCGCGGATCGCGAAGCGGAGTCCCTGGTCCATGGCGATCGGCTGGATAAGCTCGATCTCCATGTTCGTGTTGTCGCCCGGCATGACCATCTCCTGCCCCTCGGGCAGCTTGATCGAGCCGGTGACGTCCGTCGTGCGGAAGTAGAACTGCGGCCGATAGCCGTCGAAGAACGGCGTGTGGCGCCCGCCCTCGTCCTTGGAGAGGACGTAGACCTCGGCCTTGTAGTGCGTATGCGGCGTGATCGAGCCGGGCTTGGCGAGCACCTGGCCGCGCTCGACGTCCTCGCGCTTGATGCCGCGAAGCAACGCGCCAGCGTTATCTCCGGCCTGCGCGTAGTCGAGTGTCTTCTGGAACATCTCGAGCCCGGTGATCACCGTCTTCACGACCTCCGGGTGGATGCCGATGATCGCGATCTCCTCGCCGACGGTCATCTTCCCCTGCTCGATGCGGCCGGTAACGACGGTGCCGCGGCCGGTGATCGTGAACACGTCCTCGATCGGCATCAGGAACGGCTTGTCGACGTCGCGGACGGGCTCGGGGATGTACGAGTCGACAGCCTCCATCAGCTCGAGGATCTTCGGCGTCCACTCGGGATCGCCCTCGAGCGCCTTCAGTGCCGAAACCTGGATGACCGGGATGTCGTCTCCCGGGAACTCGTACTTGGAGAGGAGCTCGCGCACCTCCATCTCCACGAGCTCGAGGAGCTCGGGATCGTCGACCATGTCGGCCTTGTTCAGGGCGACGACGATCGACGGCACCTCGACCTGGCGGGCGAGGAGGATGTGCTCGCGGGTCTGCGGCATCGGGCCGTCCGCCGCCGATACGACGAGGATCGCGCCGTCCATCTGCGCGGCACCCGTGATCATGTTCTTGATGTAGTCGGCGTGGCCGGGGCAGTCGACGTGGGCGTAGTGCCGATTCTGGGTCTCGTACTCGACGTGCGCGGTGTTGATCGTGATGCCGCGCTGCCGCTCCTCGGGAGCCTTGTCGATCGAGTCGAACGACGCCACTTGGGTGTTGGTGCCCGACTCGGAGAGCACCTTCGTGATCGCGGCTGTGAGCGTCGTCTTGCCGTGGTCGATGTGACCGATCGTGCCGACGTTGACGTGTGGCTTGGTGCGCTCGAACTTCTGCTTGCCCATGGGTAAATGCCTCCGGGGTAACTCGTTTACTGGGGGTCTTAGGCTGGCTTGTCGCTGGACACGAGCGCCTCGGCGATCGTGCGTGGTACTTCCTCGTAGCGGTCGAACTGCATCGAAAACGTCGCGCGGCCCTGCGTCATCGAGCGCAGGTCGGTCGCATAGCCGAACATCTCCGCGAGCGGCACGCTCGCTTTGATCGACTGCGACCCTCCGACCGGCTCGAGGTGCTCGATCCGGCCACGACGACCGTTCAGGTTACCAATGACGTCGCCGAGGAAGTCTTCGGGCGAGACGACCTCGACCGACATGACCGGCTCGAGGAGCTTCGGCTTCGCTCGCTTCATTCCCTCCTTGAACGCCATCGAGCCGGCGATCTTGAACGCCCGCTCGCTCGAGTCGACATCGTGGTACGAGCCGTCGACGAGCTCGATCCGGATGTCGACGACCGGGAATCCGGCGAGGATGCCGGAGCTCATGGCCTCCTCGATGCCGGCGTCGACAGCGGGAATGTACTCCTTCGGGATCTTGCCACCGACGATCTTGTCCTCGAACTCGTAGCCCGAGCCCGGCTCCTGCGGATAGAGATTGATGACGACGTCTCCGTACTGGCCGGAGCCGCCGGTCTGCCGCACGAACCGACCGCGGATCTTCTCGGCCGGCTGCGAGATGGTCTCGCGATAGGCGACCTGTGGGCGGCCGACGTTGCCTTCCACGCGAAACTCCCGCAGGAGCCGGTCGACGATGATTTCGAGGTGGAGCTCGCCCATCCCGGCGATCAGCGTCTGGCCCGTCTCCTCGTCGGAGGACACGCGGAAGGTCGGATCCTCTTCGGTTAGCCGCTGCAGCGCGGCGCCGAGCTTGTCCTGGTCGGCCTTGGTCTTCGGCTCGATCGCGACCGAGATCACCGGATCGGGGAACGACATCGACTCGAGCACGATGGGAGCGGTCGAGACGGCCAGCGTGTCGCCCGTCGTCGTGAACTTGAGCCCGACCGCGGCGGCGATCTCGCCCGCGCCGATCTCCTCGCGCTCCTCGCGGTGGTTGGCGTGCATCTCGAGGATGCGGCCGAGTCGCTCCGTCTTGCCGTTCGTGGTGTTGAGAACCCGGTCGCCGGCTCTGATCTGACCCGAGTAGACACGGAAGTACGTGAGCTTTCCGACGTACGGGTCGGTCATGACCTTGAATGCCAGCGCGGCGAATGGCGCCTCGAGCGAAGGCGCCCGGGTAGCCTCCTCTGTCGACTTGGGGTCGACACCCTGGACGGGAGGAATGTCGACCGGGCTCGGCAGGTAGTCGACGATCGCGTCGAGCAGCGGCTGTACGCCCTTGTTCTTGAACGCCGAGCCGGCGAGCACGGGCGTGACGCGGCCGCCGAGGGTGCCAGCCCGCAGGGCGCGCCGGATCATCTCGGGCGTGACCGCGGCCTCGTCCTCGAGGTAGGTCTCCGTGAGCTCGTCGTCGAACTCGGCGATCCCGTCGATGAGCGCGTGGTGCGCGACGCCCGCCGCAGCGGCAAGCGCATCCGGGATCTCCTCGATCGAGAACTCCGTGCCGAGCGCGTTCGAGTACGTGATGGCCTTCATCTCGACCAAATCGACGACCCCGGAGAAGAGCTCCTCGCTCCCGATCGGGAGGTGAATCGGGACGGGTATCGCGCCGAGCCGGTCGCGCATGGACTGGACGGCTGCGTCGAAATCGGCGCCTGTGCGATCCATCTTGTTGATGAACGCGATCCTCGGCACGGCGTAACGGTCTGCCTGGCGCCAGACGGTCTCGGACTGCGGTTGCACCCCTGCGACCGAGTCGAAGACGGCAACGGCGCCGTCGAGGACGCGAAGGCTCCGCTCGACCTCCATCGTAAAGTCCACGTGCCCGGGCGTATCGATAATGTTGATCCGGTAATCGCGCCACGACGCCGTCGTCGCCGCCGCCGTGATGGTGATACCGCGCTCCTGCTCCTGCGCCATCCAGTCCATCGTCGCGGCACCCTCGTGGACCTCCCCCATCTTGTGGGTCCGCCCGGTGTAGTAGAGGATGCGCTCGGTCGTCGTGGTCTTTCCCGCGTCGATGTGGGCCATGATCCCGATGTTCCGGACACGGTCCAGCGCGGCGGATGTGGCGACTGCGCTCATCGTTTCAGGCCCCGTCCTACCAGCGGTAGTGCGCGAAGGCCTTGTTGGCCTGCGCCATTCGATAGATGTCGTCCTTTTTCTTGAACGCGCCGCCCTGCTGGTTCACCGCGTCGACGAGCTCGCCTGCGAGCTTCTGCGGCATTCCCTTCTCTCGCCGGTCCCTGGCGTTCTGCACGAGCCAGCGCAGCGCAAGTGTCCGCGCGCGCCGCTGCGGAACCTCGATCGGGACCTGGTAGTTGGCGCCCCCGACGCGGCGGGAGCGCACCTCGAGCACAGGCGTGACGCTCTTCACGGCCTGCTCGAGCACCTCGAGCTCCGGCTTGCCGGCCCGCTCGGACGCGATCCTGAGCGCGTCGTAGACGATCAGCTCGGCGACGGACTTCTTGCCGTCCAGCATCAGCCGGTTGACGAGCTGCGTGACGAGCACGGAGCCGTGAACGGCGTCGGGGTCGAGTTGACGGGGCTGGATCTCGGCGCGACGGGGCATCGCTCGCTCTACGCCTTCTTCGCGCCGTACTTGGAACGCGCCTGGCGGCGCTCGGAAACACCCGCCGAGTCGAGTCCGCCGCGGATCACCTTGTAGCGAAAGCCCGGAAGATCCTTGACGCGACCACCGCGAACGAGCACGACCGAGTGCTCTTGCAGGTTGTGCCCCTCGCCGGGGATATACGCGCCCACCTCCATGCTGTTGGTGAGCCGCACGCGCGCGACCTTGCGCAGCGCGGAGTTCGGCTTCTTCGGCGTCGTCGTGTAGACGCGCGTGCACACGCCGCGCTTCTGCGGCGCTCCCCGGAGAGCCGGTGTCTTCGTCTTCTCTTTGGGGGACTTTCGCCCCTTGCGGACAAGCTGATTGACGGTGGGCACGCTGCTCCTACTGAAGGTTGTATGGACTCACACAGAACGGCCGGCAGGCACAGAATGCCCGCCAACCAAGCCGCCGGATGGTAGCAAAGACGGGCTTCTCCCGTCCATGACCGAACGACCGGCGGACCCAATACAGTGAGTCCACGGCGGTGGCGACGTGCGAGAAACCGTGATCACCCTCCTTGCCGCGTCGGGAGCCGCGCTGGCGCTGGCGCTCGTGGTGATCGCACAGGCGCTCCGGGCTCGTACGAGACACCGGTTCGAGGCGATGCTTCGCCAGGTCGACGAGCATCTCTGGTCGATCTCGGACTCGATACGGGACGCGCTCGACCACTCGGACGAGGTCCTGGCAGGCGCCTTGCGAGGAGACGAGCTGACACTGGACGGGCTCGCGAGCACACACGTCCAGCGCGGATACGAGGCAGAGCTCGAGCGCGAGGTCGTTCGAGCCCGCACCACCCAGCGGCCACTGTCGCTGGTGGTCGTCGGTGTCCACGATCTAGCCGACTCGGGCTCGGCAGAGCGCGTGGCCGCGGAGCTCACGACGCTGCTCGGGCGCGTCACACGAACGAGCGACACAGTCGTCCGCCGTGGAGCCGAGGAGCTCGTGGTGCTGCTGCCGGATACGGCAACCGCGGAGGCGCGGCGTTTCGACGGCCGTCTGCGTGCAGAGCTGGAGACGTCGCTCGACGACCCAGGCCGGAGCCGGAAGGTCTCGACAGGCGTGGTCGAATGGAAGCCGAACGAGAGCAGCCGGGCATTCGACGCCCGAGCAGGGCAGGCAGTCGGACGCGCCAACGCGGAGCGGTTCCATCGCCGTCGAGATGCTCTCGACCTTCCCGGCGCGGGCTAGCACTTTTCCACCTGGCACTCTCGCACTGGCAGCATCCAGTTCTCTGAGTACAGTGCGATGGGGGTGCCTCGTTCGAGGGCCTATGTCTCCCCCGAACGCGTCACTACTAAGGAGTGCGGTGCAGGGAGAACTGGGGTTGGTGGTATGGCGACAGCCGTGGTGATCGCGGTCGTAGCGGCTCTCGTGGTCGTAGCGGCCGCGCTCGCGCTCGTCGTTGTTCGTCGGCTCTCGGCATCGGCCCCCGAGCCGAACGAGGGACTCGTGCGCGCGGTTGACGAGATGCGGCTCAAGATGGACGAGCTCTCCAGCGATTTCTCCGAGGCTCTGGAGCGAGCGGAGCGCGAGAATCGTCGCAACCGGCTCTTCGGAGAGCTCGGAGGCTCGATCGATCTCGAGGAGTTGATGGATCGCGTGCTCGATGCCGCGATGGAGATCCCCGGATTCGATGCCGCGATGATGGTCGTCGAGGGACACGGGGTAGCGCCGGCCGTCGCGACACGCGGTATGAACCCGCAGGAGACGGCTAAACCCCCCACCTCGGGTGTCGCCGGGGCGCTGGCGGGAACCATCACGGTCACCTACCGTTACGGTCGCGACCGGGAGCTGCCGGACTCGGAGCTCATCTCCGGAGGGGTGTTCATTCCGCTGATCGGACGCGAGCTGAGCCCTGTGGGGACGCTGTCGCTCTTCTGGCGTTCGCGCGACTACGAGCCCCAGGCAGAGCACATCGAGCAGGCAGAGAGCCTCGTCGAGTCCAGCATTCCCGCGCTCGAGAACGCGAGGCGCTACGGCGAGGCGCGCAAGCTCGCCGAGACCGACGCGCTGACCGGCCTCTACAACCAGCGCTACTTCCACGAGACCCTGCGCCGCGAGGTGCTGCGCGCCCAGCGCTACGAGCGCTCCCTCGCGCTCATCGTCTTCGACGTCGACGACTTCAAGTCGATCAACGACAAGGTCGGACATTTGGCAGGCGACCGGGTCCTGGCACAGGCTGCCGACCGTCTTCGCGAGGCCGTGCGCTCGGTCGACGTGGCCGCTCGCATCGGGGGCGACGAGTTCGCCGTCATCCTCCCCGAGTCGGGCGCCGACGACGCCGACCAGCTCTACCGTCGGGTTCAGAGCTCGATGCGAGGGACTTCACTCGGCCCGGCCGAGGACAGGTTGCGCCTTTCCGCCGGCATTGCCGAGCTCCAGCACGGCGACACCGCGGCCGGCCTCTTCGAGCGCGCGGATGGGGCGCTGTACCGCGCCAAGGATCTCGGCAAAGACCGCGCAGACGTCTCGCGCAGCGCCGGCCAGAGTTCCTAGCTTGGCGCAAGAACGGAATCTGCTAGCGCAGAGTCCGTTCGCGCAAGATCGCTGAAGGCGTCCGCTGTCGGGCCGCGACCCCAATCCGCTTCCTCAGAGGTCGCTACGTGGCGGGCTGTGCGACGAGCTTCGGCGCCTGGGTCGGCGCAGGAACGCCGCCGGCGCGCTCGATCGTGATGGCGACGATCGATCCCGCCTTGACCGACACCGAGAGGGGCACGATCGTCTCGACGCCCGAGAACAATGCGGCCGAGGCCGGCGCCTTCGCATTCGGCTTGATGACCCACGCCTGATACGTCTTTCCGGCCGGCGGAGCGCCAAGGCCGTCGAGCACCAGAGCGCCCCGGCCCGTCGCGTCGATGGCGAGGATGATCCTGCCGCCCGAGTTGGCGATCGGCACTCTCTGCGTGCTCGGCTTCGAGAGGAGAGAAAGGGCCTGCTCCGTCTCCGAGACCGTCGTGGCCTGCGGCGCAGCTTCGGTTGCATCGTCCGAGTCGAGGCTCGTAACGAGCGCGGTGGTGCCGAGGGCGATCGCCGCGACACCGAGGAGCGCAGCGACGGCAGCCAAGGTCGTCCCGGAGAGCCGGCGCTTGGGCGGCAGCTCGACGGGCCCGAAGGCGCTCGCCAGCGGCGGCCTCGAGTCAGCGCCGCCGACCGGAGTCGCAGACCCGTTCGTGTCGGGACGCGTGACGGCCGTCGGGGGCATCCCGTCCACTGGCGCGACGATAGCGCCACCCTCGGCCGGAGGCTCGGACGCGAACGGGGCCGGTTCGAAGCGAGCGGTCGGGATCGACGAGCCGACCGGGACGCGGCTCCAGCGCTGAGTGCGGACGCGGTAGACGACGTAGCCCGCCGCCGCGATCGCCCCGAGGACGATCATGATCCGAATCCCCCGCAGTCCCTCCACCTCCCGGATCACGCTTCGTTAGAGAATGCCGACCGGTCGGGTCGATACTACTAGGGTTGAGGAACGCCGAGAGGAAGGGGAGGAACGACCAGATGACGATCGCGATCTACGCGGCCTCCATTGCGCTCGGGACGCTGTGCATCGTCCTCTTCCTCGTCGCCGTACGACGCCTGCTCGGCCGGCACGAGGAGATCGTCGTGACGATGCTCGTACGCTACGACGACCGGCTAGCCGAGTTCGCCCAGGCGCTCAACGACGGGCTGAGCCGTCCGCAGCCGACGATGGCGCTTCGGGCCGAGGAGCAGTCGCGTGCCATACCCGAGCACGGAGTCATGAGGTTGCTCGAGCTCGCCAAGGAGCGCATGTCAGCCGACGCGGCCGTCGCGGTTGTCTCCGCGCCGAGCAAGGAGCCGATGCTCGCGACGGTCGGACTCTCGCAAGCCGAAGTCGCCCAGGTCGGACGCATGGGAGTGCCCGACTACCGAGGAGCGCGGGCGCTCCAGGTCGCCTTCAACGGCGAAGCCGCCACGCCGCCCGGCAGCACGCCTATCCGCTCGGGCCTCGCGGTTCCGCTGCTCGACGTGGAGGACGGGCAGGGGATGCTCGCCGTGCTCACACGCGCGCCCGATCGCCGCTTCAGCGAAATGGACATCACGACTCTCGAGGACGTCGTGAGCGGCACCCGGCCGGCGCTCGAAGCCTCGCTCGAGCTGCGCGAGGCCGATCCCGTTCCCGAGCTCGATCCCCTGACCGAGCTGTACGACCGCCGTGCGTTCCACGCGCTCCTCGATCGCGAGCTCGGCCGGGCGCGAGGCCGACGCGAGTCGCTGGCGCTGCTCATGCTCGACATCGATCGGCTCACCACGATCAACGCACGCGTCGGTCACCTCGCTGCAGACGACATCCTCGTGCAGATCGCGGCGCTGCTGCGCGACGTTGCCGGCCGCGACGATCTTCCGTGCCGGATCGGAGGCGGACGCTTCGGCGCGCTTCTTCCACGCGGCGACACACGTGAGGCCGAGCGGCTGTTCGAGCGCCTTCAGGCGACGCTGCGCGAGCGACCGTTCCCGGAGATCGGGATCGTCACGATCTCCGCCGGCGCGACGGAGCTCATGCAGAGCGACGACGCCGCAGCACTTCTCGGCCGGGCGGATGCAGCCCTCGGGCTTGCGAAGGTCTCCGGCCGCGACACCGTCGTCGCAGCAGCGCACCGCTCGATCGACTGAAGACACCCTCAGCAATATGAGTGCTGGAACAGCACGCTCGGACCACTGCCTGGGTCATCTCGGTCGAGTCCTTAGCAGTGGCGCTTTCCTCGTCGCCACACGAATTTCCGCGACACAGAGATCACCGAAGGCGCCTCGAAACTAGCGCGTCGCCGACTGCGCCATAGCGGCCTCGTGTATCGAGAGGAACGGCGCGAAGCTCGAGAGCGAGACCACACCGTGACCGGGTAGCCGGTCACGCTCGCATACGAGCAGGCTCTCCGCGGCCTTCTGCCGGCGAATCGCCCAGGTGACGTACGCGTCGGCACGTCGCTCGCTCACGAGCTCGCGTACGATCGCGGTCCGAGCTTCCGCGAGCGGCACCGCACCCAGCAAGGTCCCGTCCTCCAGCGCACGTACCGTGAATACGCCCTCCGCCGTCCGCAGTGGCGTCGAGCGGCGAGTCGCGATTTCGAAGACAGCGCGTGGCGCTGACGTGGCGAGCGCGAGCCCGGTGCCCTCCGGCAACCAACTCGGCGCCGGCGAGACGACCAGCCTTCGTGCGGGAGCTCCGGCAAACGTCGTCCGGAAGCGAGCGAGATCGGCGCTCGACGGCCGGACCGTGGCGAGGCGTTCCTGAATCTCCGCGCGGCGGAGCTCGTCGCCGACGATTCCTCGCGCGACGGCAACGCTCGCGCCGGTCTCAGCAAGAGCCGACCGGTACGCGCTCGCGCTACCTCCGAATCGGGCAGCGATGACGCGGCGCTCCACAGCAAGGATTTGCGCCGTGCTGACATCGGCGCGGTCACGCTCGACCGACCGAAGCACGAGGGCGGTCAACGCTAGCTCGCGGTCGCCTGTCATCTTCGCCAGCGCCGCGACGCCGGAGGCTGTGAGCGGATTTCCGTCGTACACGCAGCGGACTCCAGCAGGAAGATCGATCTGTCCAGTGCGCCGGTCGGAGTCGAGCTCCTTGCCGAGCACCTCGGGTGCGGCGCAGAGACCCGGATCGCGCGCCCACAGCCAGACGCACGCCGCATAGGTCTTGTCGGGATCGTTCGAGCGCTCGTTGCGCTGAGCCCAACCCCAAGACCACACGTGGGAGAGACGGAGCTCGCGGGACACCTGCTCAGCTGCGAACGCCTGCCACTTCGCCACGTCGAACCAGCGCGAGCGCGGTTGCAGGCCCTCCCGTCCTCCTGAGCCGGCGCCCGTCTGGAACCCGATCATCAACCCGACACGGGCCGGAGGGATGCCGATTGCGAACAGCTTCGCCGCGGATGCCCGATAGCCGGTACGAAGGCGCCGCGAGCCGTCGACCGCGCCGTCCCGCCAGATCAGATTCGCGTTCGCATACTTCTCGAGAACGATGTCGGACACCTGTCCGATCGCCCTCCACCACGCCGCGGCATCACCGCCGGTGAAAGGCTCGCTCGAGACGAGCAAAGCGGGCCGGCCGCCACGCTGAGAGAGGCGGGTCACGAAGCGGAGAACATTTGCCCGGTAGCGCTCCGCCGTCGGCGTGAGCGGAGTCGGCAACGAGGCCCCCCACATCTCGTTCAACGCGATCAGGGGGCGTTCGCATCCGCTCACCGAGACCGCGTAGTCGAAGAGAGAGTCGGCGCGCCGCTCCATCAGATCTGCGTCCGCCGGCTCCGACGGTGTCCCGACTCGCTTCCGGAGGTGCATGTCCCAGTGCACGGTGGCGGCGCCTGCCGTACGGGCCTCGGCAGCGAGGTCGGGACCTCCGGTGGCCACGATGACGCCGGGGCGCGCAAAGCGCTCGCGCCAGAACGAGACGGAGCCGTCCGCGAAGTCGATCCAGGCCGGCTGCGGATCGGCGACGCCACACGAGAGCTCGTCGGGCCGGGCGGCGGCCGAGCCGACGAGGGCGGCAAGAACGCCGAGAACACAGAGAGCTGCGACGAGAAGCCGTTTCACCGTCGGCTACAGGTAGCAGAAAGTCGTGACGGACAGGTCAACGTCGCACGGTTGGACCGGCGCCCGGGCTGGAAAACCAGTACGCAGGCCCGGGCGTCGATCGGGGCCGGAGGCCGGCTTAGCCGGCCGGGAGGCCTGACGCCGCGTACTCGCTGCGTTGTTCAAAAGGAGGGGGCTCACGGGGGAACCATGGGGTTCCCCCGTGCATTAGTCCTCTTCCGCCGGCGTCTCGAGCTCGGCGACGTCGCCGTTGGCACCCGCCGAGAGCTCGTCTTCGAACGGAAGGCCGAGAGCGCCGAGGTCGAATCCGTCACCGTCGCCGATCTCCTCGAGCGCGGCGAGCAGCTCCGCCTCCGACTCCGGACGGGCGAACGTGACGGGAAGCGGCTCCGTCGGCTCGATGGTGATCTGCCGGTATTGCTTGAGTCCGGTCGCGGCGGGGATCAACTTGCCGATGATCACGTTCTCCTTGAGGCCGAGCAGACGGTCGGTCTTGCCCTCGATCGACGCGTCGGTCAGGACCTTGGTCGTCTCCTGGAACGACGCCGCCGAGAGGAAGGACTCGGTCGCGAGCGAGGCCTTCGTGATGCCGAGAATGATCGGCTCGAAGGTCGCCTGCTCGCGCTTCTCCTTCTTGACGCGCGCGTTCTCCCGCTCCAGCTGGACACGGTCGACGAGCTGGCCGGGCAGGAGCGCTGTCTCGCCCGCGCTCTCCACGCGCACCTTCTTCAGCATCTGCCGCACGATCAGCTCGATGTGCTTGTCGTGGATCTCGACACCCTGCGACTTGTAGACATTCTGCACCTCGCCCACGAGATACAGCTCGGTGGCAGTTGCGCCCTTGAGCGTGAGCAGGTCGGTCGGGTTCAGCGAGCCCTCGTTCAACGCATCACCGGACTCGACCAGCTGCCCGCTGGCGACCTTGAGGCGCGTCCTTCGCGGGAAGGCGAACTCCTTCGGATCCGGGAGCTCGCCCTTCTCGTCGATGGCCGTTGGAGTGACGGTCACCTTGATCGTCCGCTCCGAGTCGTCGATATCGACCTTGCCCGAGAGATCGGTGAGCGTCCCGGCGCCCTTCGGGTTGCGCGCCTCGAAGATCTCGACGACGCGCGGCAGACCGTGGGTGATGTCCGCCCCGGCCACGCCACCCGTGTGGAAGGTACGCATGGTCAGCTGCGTGCCCGGCTCGCCGATCGACTGCGCCGCGATGATGCCGACCGCGTCGCCGATCTCCGCCGGCCCGCCGGTGGCGAGGAACGTGCCGTAGCAGTACCGGCAGATCCCGTACTCACTGCGGCACTTGAGGACCGACCGAACCGGAATGGCGGCCGTGGGCGCGTGCTCGCCGAACTCCTCGACGAGCTTGCGGAGCCCGCTCGTCGTGATCTCCGTGCCCTTCGCGATCACCAAGACCTTGCCCGGCTTCCCGTCCTTGACCGGCTTCATGATGTCCAGCGCGGCGACTCGGCCGGCGACGCTCTTGTTCGGAGACTCATCGAGGATGAGCGCGAGGTCGACGTGCTCCTTGGTGCCGCAGTCACTCGGATTCTTGCCGGGCTGGTCGCGGATGATGACGTCCTGGGAGACGTCCACGAGGCGCCGCGTGAGATAACCCGAGTCGGCCGTGCGGAGCGCCGTGTCGGCCAGACCCTTGCGCGCACCGTGCGTCGAGATGAAGTACTCGAGCACGGTGAGGCCCTCCATGAAGTTGGCCTTGATCGGCCGGGAGATGATCTCACCCTTCGGGTCGGCCATGAGGCCACGCATTCCGGCGAGCTGGCGAATCTGGTTGAACGATCCGCGAGCTCCCGAGTTGGCCATCATGTAGATCGGGTTCGTCGGCGAGAGGTTCGCCATCATCGCGTTCGCCACCACCTCTGTCGCCTCGGTCCAGATCGCGACGATGCGCTCGTCACGCTCCTCCTCCGTCATGAGTCCGCGGTCGTACTCGCGTCCGACCTTGGAGACTTCCTCCTCGTACTCGCTCAGGATGCGCTCCTTGCTGTCCGGGATGACGATGTCGTTCTTCGAGATCGTGATCCCCGCGCGGGTCGCGAACCTGAAGGTGAGCGTCTTGATGACGTCGAGCGCGGCCGCGATCGTGTTCGGGCCGTAGCGTTCGACGAGATCGCCGATGAACTGGTCGAGCACGCGCTTGGTGAGCGTCTCGTTGAGGAACGGGTGATCCTCGGCTTCGCCCCCGGTCGCCTCGTGGAGGGCCCGCTCGACCTCGGTATTGAAGATGACGCGGCCCGGGGTCGTCAGCAGGCGCTCGTCACCCCATTCGTACTCGATCGGATCCTGGTAGCGCAACGGCGTCGCCTGATCCGTCTCGACCGCGAACTCGACGTCCTCCTCGGTGCGGAAGCGTGGAAGCCCGTTCTTCTTGAGCTTCTTCGCCAGCTCGGCGGCGGTCGTCGCATCGAGGTCGTACTCGCAGTAGGTGAGGAAGTACGCGCCCAGGACCATGTCCTGCGTCGGGGTGGCAAGCGGCCGCCCACTGGCCGGCGAGAGGATGTTGTTGGCCGAGAGCATGAGCACGCGAGCCTCGGCCTGCGCCTCTGCCGAGAGCGGCAGATGCACGGCCATTTGGTCGCCGTCGAAGTCGGCGTTGAACGCGTGGCAGACGAGCGGGTGAACCTGAATCGCCTTGCCCTCCACCAGCACCGGCTCGAATGCCTGGATGCCCAGTCGATGCAGCGTCGGCGCACGGTTCAGGAGCACCGGATGCTCGGCGATGACCTCCTCGAGCACGTCCCAGACCTCGGGGATCATCGACTCGACCATCTTCTTCGCCGCCTTGATGTTCTGGACGGCCTTCCGCTCGACGAGCCTGCTCATGATGAACGGCTTGAAGAGCTCGAGCGCCATCAGCTTCGGCAGGCCGCACTGGTGCAGCTTCAGATTCGGCCCCGCGACGATGACCGAGCGGCCCGAGTAGTCGACGCGCTTTCCGAGCAGGTTCTGTCGGAAGCGACCCTGTTTGCCCTTGAGCATGTCCGAGAGCGACTTGAGCGGCCGGTTGCCCGGCCCGGTCACCGCACGGCCACGCCGGCCGTTGTCGAAGAGGGCGTCGACGGCCTCCTGCAGCATGCGCTTCTCGTTGTTGACGATGATCTCGGGCGCACCCAGGTCGAGCAGCCGCTTGAGCCGGTTGTTTCGGTTGATGACGCGTCGATAGAGGTCGTTCAGGTCGCTCGTGGCAAAGCGTCCGCCGTCGAGCTGAACCATCGGGCGGAGCTCCGGCGGGATCACCGGAACGGCCTCGAGGATCATCCATTCGGGCTTGTTGCCCGACTTGATGAACGCCTCGGCGACCTTGAGTCGCTTGATCGCACGCTGTTGCTTCTGGCCCTTGGACGTCTTGATCGTGTCCCGCAGGGACAGTGACTCCTCGTCGAGGTTGAGCGCGCGCAGCAGGTCGCGGATCGCCTCCGCTCCCATACCGCCCTGGAAGTACACGCCGAAGCCATACGGTGAGCCGAAGCGATCCTTCAACTCGCGGAAGATCTGCTCGTCCCCGACGATCATCTTCGGCTCGAGCTCCTTGAAGAGGAGCCAGGTCTGCTCCAGCCGGCGGACCGCGTCGACCGAGGCCTCCCGGGTGTCCTCGCGGCGCACGTCCATGTCGGCCACCATCTCGCGGACCTTCAGCGCCCACTGGGCGACCGCATCGAGATCGTCCTTGCGCGTTCCCTCCACCAGGCAGAGGTCATATGCCAGCTCGCGGACGGTCGCCTGGTCGGAGTCGGGATCGACGGTGGCGAGCACGGCAGCGAGCAGTCCGTTGCCGGTCTCGCGGGCGCGGTCGAGGTTCTTCCGGTCGACCGACGACGTCAGCTCGGCATCGTCCCGCGTGAGCTCCGCCCCCGAGAGCAGGCCCTCCTGCACGCGCTTGAGATGCTTCGTGATGGCGCCCTTCTTGGATCCCGAGGCCTTGTCGAGATCGGAGCGAAGCGGCTCGAGGGCTGCCTCGATCTGCACCGCGGCCGCAGCGACCGACTCGACCTCGCGTGGCGCCAGCCGACGGTCGTCGCGAGTGGAAGTCTGCCGAACGAGCTCGCGTACGCGGCGGGGATCCTCGTTGGTGATCTTCTTGGCGAGCTCGGTGAACACACCGCTGCCGAGGGATCGGAGCTCGTCGAGCGGAGGCAGCGCTGCCTCTTCTGCCCAGTTGTTCAGCCCGCGAGCCCAGAAGTCGTCGTCCTCGTCGAAGTTCCGATCCTTGCCGGCCGCGAAGTAGTCACGGCGCCGGCCGAGCCGGCCGTCCAGCGCAGACAGTGCCTCGTCACGGTCGAGGTAGATGCGCTCGGTCTCCCCAGCGACCTTGTCCTCGAGATCGGCGAGGTCCGACTGGCGCTTCTCGCGGTCGACCTGAGTCACGATCGAGGCGGCGAAGTAGAGCACCTTCTCCAGCTCCCGAGGAGCGATGTCCAGCAGATAGCCGATCCGGCTGGGGACGCCCTTGAAGAACCAGATGTGCGAGACCGGAGCCGCCAGATCAATGTGACCCATGCGCTCACGGCGCACCTTCTGCCGTGTCACCTCGACGCCGCAGCGCTCGCAGATGATGCCCTTGTAGCGCACGCGCTTGTACTTGCCGCAGTAGCACTCCCAGTCCTTCGTCGGACCGAAGATGCGCTCACAGAAGAGCCCGTCGCGCTCCGGCTTCAGGGTGCGGTAGTTGATCGTCTCCGGCTTGGTGACCTCCCCGGAGGACCAGTCGCGGATTTGCTTGCTCGAGGCAAGCCCGATGCGAATCGCGTCGAATTCGTTGATGTCGATCACGTGTGTCAGCGCCTCCATTCGTGCAACAGCCAGGGACGCGGG